>NZ_JANUIL010000003.1:0-4198 GCF_024788145.1 Bacteroides sp. BFG-606
ATGGGAACAACGGAACACGAAGAACCCCGGTTCTTCTTCATACTGAACAAGGGTGCGAAGTCCGGCGGCGAAATCACCCATGCCGTCCTAAACGGTAGTATCGTTTCGAAGCCGGCAGGCTGGGACGCCTTTCATGGGCTTGCACTGGCGAGAGAGAAACTAAGCAGCGAGGAAATACAACAGCAGATGAAAGAACTTGGTGTAGAAATGGAAATCGTTCCTCTGATTTGACAAGATTACCCGGCTGAAACACTCCGGGTAATCTTGTTACTTATCCTTGATTTTCCCTTTAAGGGCGTTTATAATCCACCCTTTCGGATTGTTCTTTTCTCGTGATTTTCCGTTTAGGAGAGCCAGTTCTCCGATAAGGTCGGTTATCTTTTCTTGTGCCGTTATGAATGTCTCTTTGTTCCGGTTTATCTCTTCCGATGTGAAGCCGCAGGAATAACGGAGGTACTCGTACACATGGCTGTCTATCTGATATCGTGCTGTAACCTTTGCCTGCAAATCTTTCCCTTCCAGTTCTTCATCCCTGAACTGTGGTTGATAGACCGGGTAGAACCTAAACCCGGTCACCTTGCTACGTTTGTTGTTTGGGTTTTCACGCACTTTCACGTAGTTGAAAGTGTATGGGCAGCTCTCATCAAGCGCAGCCTTTGCTGGTTTCAAAACTCTTTCCTCAAAATGATCTATTCTGTCTTTTCCGTTCTTGTCCTTGTATTTGTCCGCAGGTATGCCAAGACGGTCTTTCAAGTTTTCAAGGGATATATCCAAAGGGTACACCTGCCCACTCATTAACATGTAAAACCTAAGGGAATACCCAGTAGGTAGCGCAAGAGCCTTGTTTAACTCAAATTCTCTGTACCCCTTGGCGAACTTGGTAAACACATCCCAAAGGTCGTTAGACACACGAAAGGTTATAATGCCAGTGCGTTTTTTATATTTTGGGTTAGATATAAATCCGCACTTCCACCATTCCTCGTCATCTTCGTAAGTAAAAAAACGTCCTGCCAAAGAATCGAGTGCGGCTATGATTTCATTGTAATCACGTCCGGAAAAAATAACGTCAGATACATGCATTTGTGCATCAACATCCCAAAGTCCATGCTCAAACTTGCGTTTCGTGCCTGCATAATCTTTCAGTTTTACTCCCTTTAGTTCAGCTTGGCACGCTTCCAGTATGCGAAGAACTATTCTTTGTTCGTGTATGGACATGTCTTGCTGTTTTGACCATGTATATACCCATGAAACAACAACATCTTTATTCTTGGTAATAGGTAGTTTCTTTTTCATAAACGATTGATTTGCTGCAAATATACACAATCCCCACATTAAAACAAAAAAAAGGGGGGGTAAAACTCCCAAAGTGTGGGGACTAATTTACTTTTAAACTCCCAAAGTGTGGGGACTAAACTCCCAAAGTGTGGGGAAACACATGTTCTAATCCCTTTATTTATGGGCGTTTGCGAAGAAGTGATAGAGCATATTACAGACGATGCTTATAACAGACAAGGGGAATTTATAGAGCTAAGTGGTTGATTTACTGTCGGAAAAAGAAAAACGATAGGGAAAAAGAGCAAAGCAAAACCAACCAACGGGCGGTAGGATTGGAAACGGGTTTTTATGGCGTGTACACGTTTGTGTACAAAATGTTTGTATTTTATTGAAATATAGCTATCTTTGTGCTGAATTTAAAAGCAAACAGATATGGAAGCATTATCAGTAAGAGAATACCGTAACAACCTCGCAGCGTCTTTCACCAAAGCTGACAATGGCGAGCAGGTACTAATTCGCAGGAAAAACGAGATTTACGCTTTGGTAAAAGTTGGTCGTGAAGATTTGATGATAACCCCGGAGCTGCAAGCAAGGATTGACAAGGCAAGGGAAGAAATCAAATCCGGAAAGTGTGTTACCCTCAAAAGCAGTGAGGATATTGACGCTTATTTCGATAGTCTATGATGTACACAATTAGGGTTTCCGACGGGGTGGATAAGGTGATTGCCAAATGGAAGAAATCAAACCCCAATTTGTTCAAGAAGTATAAGAAAATCTACAAAGAATTGTTAGAGCACCCTAAGACTGGGCTTGGGCATCCCGAAGCGTTAAGGGGCGGTGGGGATATTACATGGTCTCGACACATTACCGCCCATGACCGGATAATCTATGACATTTACGAGGAAGTGGTAGAGGTCTACATCTTGGAGGTAGAGGGGCATTACAACGATAAATGATAAAACTGTTATGGTCGAATATTGTGTTTACTGGACAACGATAAATGATAAAACTGTTATGGTCGAATATTGTGTTTACTGGTTAGAGAACGGCGAGCCTATGCACGAGGTGTTCTCTTCTCTTGCCGCCGCCGAGATGTACTCATGTGCGATAAGAGGGAAAGAAAACATTGAATGGGTGGAGGTGTCCGAAGAAGAAACCATTGATTTGGACGAACTGGAAGACATGTTCCCGGATGACTTCTGCGGCGTGTAATCCCCTTGGGTAGAAATGGGGTAGAATTTGTTAGGCTGTGGGGGATTTTCTAACACGCCGGGGCTTTTTGCTGGGCGGTTGGCGTGGATGTATTCCCATGCGGCATGTGTATATATAGCAAGAAGTGTCCTTGTCGGACAATTCTTGCTTTTCTCGCTTTGCTCAAAAAGATTTTAAGATTACCTTTGTGGCATGGAACTAAGACGGAACGAAAAGATTACATTCCGGTGTACCGAACTTGAAAAGGACGCACTTGCGGAGCAGGCAGCCCGGTGCAGTCTAAGCGTATCGGAATACTGCCGGAGTTTGTCCCTTGGGGGGCGCCCAAGGGAGAGGTACACCGAGGAGGAACGGCAGCTTCTCCGGGACATAGCCCAGTTGAAAGGAACGCTCCAACGGCTGAACAACTACTTCGGTGGTCGCCAGTACCGGGAAGTGTTCGAGGAGAACCGGGCACTAATTACAGAGCTCAAAAAAATACTCTCACGATGATAGGGAAAGGGAAAAGCATATCACATGGTGTGGCGGCATTGGAGTACGACCTCGCCAAAGAGATAAACGGGCAGGCAGTAGCCACCGAGATAGCCCGGCATGAACTTTATGGGTGTACTGGTGCGGAAATGGTGCAGGAAATGAAACCGTATCACATTGATTTTCCGAACGTAAAAAACAACTGCCTACGTTTCGAGGTCAGCCCCTCGATAGAGGAAAGCGCCACCTTTACGGATGCGGACTGGGCGGAACTTGGTAACGACTTCATGCAGCGCATGGGGTTGGCGAACCACCAGTACATCATCATCCGGCACAGCGGTACGGAGAGCAAGAAAGAGCAAGCCCACCTGCACATACTGGCAAACCGGGTTTCCCTTTCTGGGGAACTGTACCGGGACAACTGGATAGGGAAAAAGGCAACGGAAGCCGCCAATGCCATAGCCAAGGAACGGAACTTTGTACAGTCGCAGGACATTGGCAAAGTCAACAAAGCGGAAATCAAGGAAGCCATGGACGGCGTATTGAAGAAGATGCAGGGCTTTGACTTTACCAAATTCAAGGAAGAACTTGGTAAGAGAGGTTTTAAAGTCCGGGAAGCCAGGGCAAGCACCGGGAAACTTAACGGCTACTATGTCACAGCCCGAAGCGGTACGGAGTATAAGGCAAGCGAGATAGGGAAAGGCTACACTCTCGCCCATATCGAGCGGACACAAAGCAAACTGAAGTGCAACTCAATGAACATATCTCATGGAAACAAACTCACACCCGGAAGCGGCAGCTTCCAACGTTAAGCAGGGACAGTACAGCCCCCGGAAAAGAAAAGATACAACGCCAAGGGTAAACCCGCAGCTTGCGGTAGAACTGGTGTATCAAGAACTAAAGCGTGTTGAAGTCTATACGAAGCGCATAGAGGACGCAACAGCCCGAAAGGTACAAATAGACGGGAAAAGCCTTGAAAGTGCCGAAAATCGCCTAAAAAACGTGTTGGCGGACTTTGAACGGCAGGGGTACAGAATGAAAAACGGCGGTTATGTGGACAAACGAATTTCGTTCTACTCAATCCTTTGTGCTGTTATCTCCCTATTGTTCGCTTGTTTCATGTGCTATCTTTGGACGGATGCAGCCAAAGACCGGGACAACTACAAGCAGTATTATGAATACTACCAAGAGCAGGCAAGGGAACAAAAGGGGAATAAATAAACATCTAACTTTACGAATT
>NZ_JANUIL010000004.1:0-2778 GCF_024788145.1 Bacteroides sp. BFG-606
ATGGGAGCAACAAGTATTCATGTACAAGCAGTGAAGCCGGGGAGCGAGATTCACAACTTTAGGGAAAAAGAGTTGGACTATGTTCGTCCGGAACTTAGTCATTTGAATGAAAGCTGGGTTGGAGATAGCATCTCCCATCGGCTGGAGAGTGCGAAACAGAGATATTTCGATACGGTTGGGCAGAAGATGCAGACTAAAGCAGCACCCATACGGGAGGGGGTAATAGTAATCAAGCAAGAAACCACCATGCAGGAACTCCAGCAATTCGCTGCGGTCTGCAAGGAACGTTTCGGTATTGAAGCGTTTCAAATCCATATACACAAGGACGAAGGATACATGAACGCAAAGCAATGGACACCTAACCTTCACGCCCATGTAGTTTTCGATTGGACGCAGCCGAACGGGAAGAGTGTGCGTTTATCGCGTGATGACATGGCAGAACTCCAAACCATAGCATCTGAAGCACTGGGCATGGAACGTGGTGTTTCTTCTGATCGCAAACACTTATCGGCTATGCAGTACAAGACCGAATGTGCGAAAGAACAGCTTCAGGAACTATCCAACGATATATCCAGTGCGTTAGACAAGCACAAGGACGTGCAAAACCAGCTTCTTCAGCTTCAGAAAGAACTACGTTCCATTGAAACAAAGAAAAACGTCCAAAAACTCATTTCTAAGGCTTCAGAGAAGTTTTACGGCTTGATAGGGAAAACGGTTAACGATAGGGAAAAAGATACCTTAAAAGCCAAAATAAAGGCTTTAGAGGGGGAAAATGAACAGCTATCCGATAGACTGGGAAAGGCTATACTTGAAAAAGAGCGAAACGGCACAAAGGTATTCAAAGCCGAGAACGACAAGGAGTATTATAGACAGCAAATGGACAATGCAAGGACAACCAGTAACCGACTAAGAACGGAGAACCAAGAACTAAAGACCGAAACCAAGGAATTGAAAAAAGAACTTGGTAAGATGAAAGACTTGTTCAATTCCGAACAACTGGAGGCTTTAAGGCATCATTTCCCAAACATATCAAAAGCTATGGAAGAGGGGAAAGACCTACTCAAGCAAATCACCAGAAGCAGAGGTTTCGGTATGGGTATGTAACCCCCCCCGCCCCCAAAGGGGGAGCGACCAAACGGCAGCTTCACTCGAGTGTTACGCCGTTCGGGTTCGGAAGAAATTTTGCAGGGTTCGAAAAACGGTTGTGTGCTTATTCGAAAAAAAGTTTATGGTGTGGGCGCTCGTCGGGACGGGTGGTCCCGCCCCTTGCCGCTGGGCGCTCCCCGACCGATGATTTTTTAAGTAGTTGATTATATGCCGTTTTTAGGGTATAATAAGAACTTAAGAAATAGAATAAGTTAAGTAGTTGATACTCAATATAGGGTATTTTCCATATTGGAAAATCAGATTTTCCATATTAGAAAGTCACTCTTTCCTATTAGATGTTAAAAAGGAAAATATATTTTGCTTTTTTATTGTATTAATGGAAATTTAAATATTCCTTTGTGGAAAATCAAATTATACTTTTTCACCGATATATAGAAAGTCAAATTTGCCTAAATAGAATGTTTATGGAAAATAAGAAAGTACTCAAATTAACCGATTTTCAAAAAAACGAAGAAAACCCCTTTATGAAACAAGCAATTGAAGGGATTGAAAATCACGTTGTTAAGAAATACAAAAGTAGTACGGGAAGTGATAAAAAAGCTGTAGTTGCTGTTGCTGATACAGATACAGGAGAAGTATTCAAAACCTCGTTTATCCGACAAATAGAAGTAGATGAAGAGCAATTTGCAAAACTATACCTTGCGAATTTTGCCGCTTTTTTCAATCTATCACAATCAGCTATTCGGGTTTTCGGGTATATTCTAACTTGCATGAAGCCTAAGAATGATATGATAATTTTCGATAGGCGAAAATGCTTAGAATACACCCAATACAAATCAGACAAAGCCATATACAAAGGATTGGCAGAGCTCGTACAAAGTGAAATCATAGCAAGAGGTCCAAACGAATATAATTGGTTCATTAATCCGTTGATTGTCTTTAATGGGGATAGGGTTTCATTTACAAAAACATACGTTCGGAAAAAGACTTTAGCTGCCCAAAAGAAAGAAGAAGCAGAGAAACGACAGTTATCACTTGGTTTTGATGAACTGTAACACTCCATTGAGTGAAGCTGCCGTTTGGTCGCTCCCCCTTTGGGGGGGGGGGGGATAGATAAAGTTCCTCTATGTAAAGTTATAATGGGGGATGAAAGGCAAGGTTCGCTAACCTTACCCCGATTGTTTATGCTTCCCAGCATTCAATCTATCCCCGTTTATGGGTTTCTCTTTCACCCTACAAAGATAACCTCATGGGGGAAAAATGTCCAAGAATATGGGGTAAAAACTATCAAGTCGGTAGAAAATAAGTATCTTTGAAGTACATTTTTAGTAGAGGTACTGGTATGCCTAGACGAAGCAGATAGGCAAAAATAAAGCCGCTGGGGATGTCGGATGTCCGTCAATTAACTCCAGCGGCTTGTATTTTGGTAACTCTCCCGTATCGGTCAGCTACCGTTTGGTCAGCAACAAAGGTAGTACTTTATTGTCGCAAATCCAAATGTTTTCCCCTTTATTTGTGCATTTACAAAACATTCACTAACTTCGCACCTATGCAGTATGGTGATAGCACACTAGCACCCTAAAGGGTACGTGTGTAAGGGGACAAGCCCCCTTAACCCCCTGTCAGCCGGCTGTCACCGGCTGTTATCGATTGTCACAAAAATGTTAACTT
>NZ_JANUIL010000005.1:0-5576 GCF_024788145.1 Bacteroides sp. BFG-606
ATGGTAACGAATATTATTCAGATTGGAAACAGCAAGGGGATAATACTTCCTTCCGAAGTATTGAAACAGTTGCGTTTGTCCTTGAAATCGGCTGTGAGCATTTCTTTGGACGGGAACAATATTGTGATAAAGGCACAACCACGGCAGGGATGGGCGGAAGCTGCCAAACGTGCCCATGAGAATGGGGATGATGAGTTGCTTATCCCTGATGTGTTTGAGGATGAAAAGTTTGAGGATTGGACATGGTAGAACAGTATGAAGTGTATTGGGTAGAGTTAGACCCTACCCGTGGGGGTGAAATGGCAAAGACACGGCCATGTGTAGTTGTCACTCCTTCAGATTTGAATATGTACCTTACAACAGTAGTCATTGTTCCGATAACCTCAACGATAAGAAATTATCCTTACCGGGTTCTGTGTTCTGTAGCCGGGCGTGAAGGAGAGATAGCCACTGATCAAATTCGCACGGTGGATAAAAGCCGGCTGAAAAGAAAGATTGGAGATTTGAATTTCAGTGAGATAAAAAGGTTACGTGAAGTGTTTCAGCAAATGTTCTGTGAATAATGGAAAGTACGGAAAGAAAAATGCAAATAAGACATTATGAAACCAACTGACTACATCGAATGGGATAACCTGAAGGATATTCCATTCTTCCTCTGTCAAGTAGTCGAGGACAGAGAAAAACAAGATTTGGATATTTACTATTTGGGCAAACGTGTCTTGCACGATTACGACCATGTGGGGCACTATTTGCGGACTGCCGTTATCTTGTTCCGCAGGGTAAAGAGCCGCACAGCAGACTGGGTAAACCTGCGTAACCTTTGGACGCTGCGCAACTGTGTGCGTGAGAACTACAATCACGGCATAGGAATGAACGACCTTATTTTTGGGGAGAATTTCGATGGAGATAATCTCGATACGCTTACACCACTTACAAAGAAACGCTTTGATTTTTTGTGTAAGCGGATTAAGGAACTTGACCCATATGCAACTATTTAACACTCCATTGAGTGAAGGCAGGGTTTGTCTTTGTGTGCTCCCCTTTTGGGGGACGGGAGGGGGATAAGAAAAAAAATACCACCGGAGATGTCGGATATCCGTCAATTCACTCCGGTGTTTTTTTTGCAACTCTCCCGTATCGCTCGGCAAGGGTTGTCTTTGTGTACGGCAAAGATAGTTTTTTTTCCGGAAGTATCTTTGTCTGTTGTGGATTTAGTAGTGTATTTGTGTCAGAATTGCGCAGCCGGGGGAATGGGGGCGAGCCCCCATACTAGATAAACTAGAAAGTTTCGTGGTAAATGCTTTTTGACTTGTTATATGTAGGTTTTTTGAATGATGTTTGGCGGTTTGGAATGAATTACCTACTTTTGGGCTGAGAAAAAACGAAAGCCCGAAGGCAGTAACCAACGGGCTTTGTATTTTAAGAATTAGCAATCGTTTGTGTTCGTTCTTGGCGGGGCGGATACCAAACGAAAGCCACATCAAAATTTCATATGTGCAAAGATAGAACAAATATAACCAACTGCAAAGAAAGTCCGTTAAAAAACGGTTCTGATAGTCTTAAAAAAAAGGCTAAAGTAAAAATCATATCCCATAATTTTACTCGAAAACTTTCGGAAAAGAATCCGGATAGTAAGCTGATGAAAGCATATATGGATGCCCATGTGTGTTCAAATGTTTATACTGTGCAGGGAGGTAAGGCGCATTCCCATTATTGTCATCGGGCTTTTTGTCCTATTTGTCAGCGTATTCAAACGGCACAAAATGTAAAGAAGTTCCTTCCGGTTATGAAGTATTTGGCTTCGGAAGGCAGAGAGTTTTATTTTGTGACGCTTACCTTGCAAAATTGTGTAACCGATGATGCAAGGGTATTGCGAGATTTCATGCGTAGATGTAACCGGATGTGGGCTGATGGTATAAGGACGAAACACAAGTTTCGTTCACTTGGTATTTCGGGGGTGATTAAGAAGGAGTGTACCTATCATGTAGTAAAAAAGGATTTGTTTTCGTTCCATTATCATTTTCATATTATTGTTGATTCATTGGAAGCTGCAAAATATGTAGTAGCCCAATGGAAGAAATTGCATGGTAGTACGGTTGCTGATGCCCGTTTTCAGAAATATAAGAAGATAGAGGATTTTGAAAATGCAGCGATAGAGGTTTTTAAGTATGCTTCAAAGGCTTCTGTCTCAAAATCGAAAGGTCGTGACGGTAAAAAAAGATTCAGATAAATTATAAGGCTTTGGATATGATTTATACTGCCATGCATGGGATGCAGCGCATGAGTAGTTTCGGACAGTTCCGCACCATGATCGGAGATGAAGCGTTGAATGATTTTAGAGATGAGGATTTGGTTCTTAATATTGAGGGATTGAATGTTGAAGATGGTTGTTATACTTGGTATATGTCTGTGAAAGATAAGGTGGCTGATTGGTATAATATGGAAACTGGGGAGGCATTGTGTTGTTATAAGGTCACCCGGAAGGATGAACTTTTGCAGGATATTTATTTAGATGAGGATATTTTTCCTAATAGTGGGTAGTTGTTAGTTTGTTGTATTGTTTTCTTGGTATGGTGTGAGTTCTATGTATTTCGCCAAATTTTCCACTTCTGTCATAGAAGGAAAATTTGTTTTTAGTTAGCTCGTCTATGTCCCAGTAATGTTCTCCACCAAAATAAATGGTACTGAAACTTGGATCACCGAATGACCATTGTCCGTAGATATTGGCTTCTTTTTTATTTCCTTGTTTGTCGATTTCTATATTTGTACGGGTATATGTTCCGTTTTTATTGAATTTGTATGTACCTTGCCAGACACTGCCGTTTTCGTCTGTTGTTTTTTTACCAGCCCATGTAATATCACAAATTAATGAGATTATGCTTTCTTCTCCATGGTTGTAGTATCCTTGTTTTTCAACACATCCGGTGTTTGAAATAAGAAAAAGTGATACTGTTGAAATAAGTAAAGAGATATGTATTATTCTATTCATAGTTAAATATTTAATATTCAATGCAAAAATAGGAGAAATTTTATATTTTTGGGCGAAACCTTTATTTATTAACTTTAAAAAAGGAGGATTTATGAAAAAAGTAATGTTTATGTTCATCAGTCTACTGACTGTTTTGGGTGTTTGTTCGTGTAATGATAATGAAGTAATAGAACCTGTGGTTAGTGATTCTGTATCTGATATGGAGGTCTTATCTCGTTTTGTTGATGTAAATGAGATTACAAATGAATACTATTTCAATGAGAATAAGAAAACGAGGGCGTTGTCTTATGTAACAGGTTCGGATTGGCAGGATTTAGAAAAAGTTAGTCCTTTGAGTATTGAGAAATATAAGAATAACCTGCAGGTTTTAAATGCTCAAGTGGCAAGTGCTATTTCAAATCCTAATACCGCTTATGTTGTTTTTTCTGTAAATGGAAAGACTTTGGTTAAAAAGGTGAAGGAGGATGCTAATTTTGATTTTTCAGTATTTAGGGATGTTGTAACGGAAACGAGGGCTGTTCTCCCTTCTTTGAGTATTAATGGAGGTTCTCAAAGCACTACCGGAGTTTTTTACGATTCCAGTCGTACTTTAAAGATGCAAGTTGATTTGAATGCTTCAATACAGAATAATTATTATTTCTTTGAAGTATTAAATCCTAATGCTAAACCAAGTCCGGATGATAATATAACGACACCTGAAAGTGTTGCTTTTAGTGGAACTGGACCGTTATGGAGTAACACTTTCACTTGGACTTCGTATTGGGATGCAAATGTACCTGGTCAAGGTTTTAAATGGGAGTTTAAAGGAAAAGGTACTACTCCTTCTTTTGGTTTTATAGCTAATTGCACCTTTAGTCGTTAAAAAATGAACGGGATTTAATTTGAATTGCACTTCTCAAAAAAGAGAAGTGCAATTCTTTTTAGTGTCTTTCTATCGGTGTAGCCAGTTACCGTTATCTAAAGTCTTTTGTAGTGTATTCCAAAGTTCTTTAAGAAAGTTTTTAAAGTGGATGTTATTTAGCCAAATTGTAGTAATACCATTCTGACTTTTGGAGATATCTATTTTCACGTTTTTAACTTGGTATGATTTTCTCTTGTCTTTATCGTAAAGGTTTCCAGTGTAGTATATTTCCTTTCCAATAAGAAGTTGTCGGATATCTTTATTTTGTATTCCCATAGTTTGGAGTTCCTCTATATTTTCCTGTGCATTTTCCATTTCCGGAAAAAGGTTGGTTATGGGTTTTAGTTTGGATGCTTCTGCCTTTATCTGTCTGTCGGTTGTTTCCTGTACCCTTCGCATCTCGATGTTGTTGGTTCTTAATTGTCCTTCTAAATTTTGATTCTTGAATGAGAGGTTATAATTTTCTTTTTTGAGGGTTTCAATTTCTTTGGCTTGTCGTTTTACTTCCCCTACATTAAAGACGCTTGTAACGGCATTAAATACGGTTTTTCCGGCTTTTGCGGCAGCTTCTTTGGCTTCGTTGATGTGTATGTCGGTTTTCATGCTGTTTAGCTCTTTTTGTGCCGTACTAAGTTCCTTTTGGACTGTGGTGATTTTCTCGGTTCCGGCAGTGTATGCCCTGTTTAGTTGCTCGATGTCTTTTTGAAGTTGTTCAGCTTTCTCTGTTTCCATTTTGTTTTTGTATTGCATGGCCGACAAGTGTTTCTTGTCTGAAGAAACTCCACGTTCCATGTTGAGACACTCTGCTGTTATAGTCTGCATCTCCGCCATGTCGTGTCTGTTCAGCTTTACAGTTTTTCCTGTATGGCCGTCCGTCCAGTCAAAGATCATGTGCGCATGATAGTTCGGTTTCCATGCTTCTTCCTTTCCGTCCCATACGTTTGCGCCTTCATCCTTATGGGTGTAGATTTGGAAGGCGTGCACTCCAAAGCGTTCTTCCAGTTTTTCGGCCAAGTCTTGAAGCTGCTGGATTGTGGTTTCCTCGCTGATTACTATTACCCCTTCCCGGATTGGGGTAGCTTTCTTCTGTAATCCTTGTCCGGTGGCTTCCTTGTATTTTTCCGTTATGTCCCGGTGTACTTCGGCAATGGAACATTCTACCCACTGTTCGTTGCGGTGTGTGAGTTCCGGACGGATGTAGTCGAGCTCCTTGCTTCTTAAGTTGTGACGTTCCGAGCTGCCTATATTGCAGGCTTCCACTCTGATACATGTCTTTGCCATATCTTTAGGTTTTAGGTGTGTATGTCTGTTTAGAAGATGTGGCGTGAAACGTCACATCGCACGGGGTCGAGGGGACACCCCTCGCACACAACCCCTTTAGGGGTTATAGTGTGCTATAACCTTTTGCAAAGGTAAGCCTTCCGGACGGGATTTGCAAGCGCTCTGCCATGTGTTCCGGATGTGCTTGGGAACAGAAGCCGGACAAAAGGGAAAAGGACACAAGGCACAATAAAAAATCATCGGTCGGGGAGCGCTGCACGGCAAGGGGGTGCACCAACACTCCCGACGAGTGCAGCCATTGACAGGGTTCTCGGTGAAAATGGAAAAAAGTTGTTTTTCCTTTTGTTATTGTTATAACTTTACATATATTTGTATCGTGATAATCAATTATAAAGTTATAACATT
>NZ_JANUIL010000001.1:0-517500 GCF_024788145.1 Bacteroides sp. BFG-606
ATGATTGAATCAAATCATGTCGTACTTTGGAACCGCTGTCTCGACGTAATTAAAGACAATGTTCCTGAGACGACATATAATACTTGGTTTGCCCCTATTGTTCCGTTGAAATATGAGGACAAAACTTTGATCTTACAGATCCCGAGCCAGTTTTTCTATGAAATTCTGGAAGAGAGATTCGTAGATCTAATACGCAAGACATTATATAAGGTCATTGGCGAAGGCACCAAGTTGATGTACAACGTCATGGTGGACAAGACTTCGATTCCAAATCAAACCGTGAATCTCGAAGCAAGCAATCGTTCTACAGCTGTTACCCCTAAAAGTATAATCGGAGGAAACAAAGCTCCCAGTTTCTTACAGGCTCCTGCCGTTCAAGATCTGGACCCGCATTTGAATCCCAATTATAATTTTGAGAACTTCATTGAAGGATACAGCAATAAACTTTCAAGAAGTGTAGCAGAAGCTGTAGCGCAAAAACCGGGAGGGACCGCTTTCAACCCGTTATTCCTTTATGGAGCATCCGGAGTGGGAAAGACACACCTGGCAAACGCAATAGGCACAAAAATCAAAGAAATTTATCCAGAGAAAAGAGTATTGTACGTTTCGGCACATTTGTTCCAGGTACAATATACGGATTCTGTACGAAATAACACGACCAACGACTTTATTAATTTTTATCAGACGATCGATGTATTAATCATTGACGATATTCAGGAGTTTGCCGGTGTCACCAAGACTCAAAACAATTTCTTCCATATCTTCAATCATTTACATCAGAATGGTAAACAGCTCATATTGACTTCGGACCGTGCTCCCGTATTATTGCAGGGTATCGAAGAACGCCTCCTGACCCGTTTCAAATGGGGTATGGTAGCCGAGCTGGAAAAGCCGACCGTAGAACTTCGCAAAAATATTCTACGCAACAAGATACACCGTGACGGGTTACAATTTCCGGCAGAAGTGATTGACTATATTGCCGAGAATGTGAATGAAAGTGTACGTGATCTGGAAGGTATCGTCATCGCTATCATGGCCCGTTCTACTATTTTCAATAAGGAAATAGACCTGGATTTAGCACAACACATTGTACATGGCGTGGTTCACAATGAAACGAAAGCTGTCACTATTGATGATATTCTCAAAGTGGTATGCAAACATTTCGACCTGGAGCCGTCTGCCATACATACAAAATCCAGAAAAAGAGAAGTCGTTCAAGCACGACAGATCGCCATGTATCTAGCTAAAAACCACACAGACTTTTCAACTTCTAAAATAGGTAAGTTCATCGGTAACAAAGACCATGCAACAGTACTTCACGCCTGCAAAACCGTAAAAGGACAATTGGAGGTAGACAAGAGCTTTCATGCAGAAGTACAGGAAATAGAGTCGTTACTGAAGAAGAGAAACTGAAATTAAGTATAAAGTATTAAGTATTACCTTGGTGCGAAACCGCATAATAAAGCTTGTCCGCATGGATAATACTTAATACTTAATACTTTATACTTAATACTTAAAAGAATCCTTGCCGGCGAAGTACTTTCAATAGATTTTCGGACATAAATTCGTTATCTTTCTTTGTGTAACGCACGTCCGTAAAGACTTGAGCCAATGTTTCTTTTTCATTTTCTTCGATAAACTGCTTGTTTTCCGGCAATGATTCTTTGTAGGCGTAAAGTTTATCTATTTTTTCCGGTGTATAGTCGTGATATTTTTCATCGTGCACGGCAGCTTCCAAAGGCAAGCGGTCTACTTGTGCGGGAATACCATCCGGATAGCCTACCGTTATTGTGGTGAGAGGGAATACCAGTTCGGGAAGCTGGAGAGTATCGATAATCATTTGAGGATTATAAGTAGTAGTCCCCAAATAACAAATGCCGAGTCCTACTTCTTCCGCCAGTGTACAGAAAGTCTGAGCAACGAGCAAAGTATCCATGGAGGCATTCATAAAAGACATTAAATTATCATAGCCCGGCACAGCTTTCCGCTGTTCACACCATTTGCTGAAACGACGAAAATCAGCACAAAAAGTCAATACGACCGGTGCATTTTTTACCATAGGCTGATTGAAATGAGCAGGCGAGAGTTTCTCCTTCATTTCTGCATCACGAGTCACAATTACACTATAAAGTTGCATTCCCCCCATCGTAGAAGCACGAAAAGAGGTTTCGAGCAAATCATTTAACAAACCAGGATTTATATCTTTAGGCAGATATTTCCGAATAGTTCTTCTGTTCTTTACGGTTTCAAACATATCTTTTTTTTGCAAAGATATAAAAAGAAAAAAAATATTCTACCACACTAGCAGAATAGAATAGTTTTCTTTTTGGAGAACTTTAACCTTTGAACAAAAAACACTTTCAACTGTTTATCAAATACTTAGCATAAACAAATGGAAAACTTGCAACCTGTTAATAAATTATTTCATTTTTATTTTGATAGATGAAAAAACATTCTTAGCTTTGCGGATACATTTGTTAACGATAAGTAAACTTCTACATATTACTTATTAAAAACGAGATTTAACACAAATTGAATCGTGGAAAAACAAATTTATTCTTACGACGAAGCCTATGAAGAATCTTTACGATATTTTCAAGGCGACGAGCTTGCTGCAAGGGTTTGGGTAAACAAATACGCAGTAAAGGATTCTTTCGGTAATATCTATGAAAAATCCCCGGAAGACATGCATTGGAGAATTGCAAATGAAGTGGCACGCGTAGAATCAAAGTATCCGAATGCGTTGACAGCAAAAGAACTGTATGATTTATTAGATCACTTCAAGTACATCGTCCCCCAAGGTAGCCCGATGACAGGAATCGGTAACGACTATCAGGTTGCTTCACTATCCAATTGCTTTGTTATCGGAGTGGATGGCGCAGCCGACTCTTACGGTGCTATTATCAAAATCGACGAAGAACAGGTGCAACTGATGAAAAGACGCGGTGGTGTAGGTCACGATTTATCACACATCCGTCCGAAAGGCTCTCCCGTTAAAAACTCGGCACTGACTTCCACCGGCCTTGTTCCATTTATGGAGCGTTATTCGAATTCTACTCGTGAGGTAGCTCAAGACGGACGTCGTGGTGCACTGATGTTGAGTGTATCCATCAAACATCCGGATTCCGAAGCATTTATTGACGCCAAGATGACTGAAGGCAAAGTAACCGGAGCCAATGTTTCTGTCAAGCTGGACGATGCTTTCATGCAAGCTGCCGTAGATGAAAAGCCGTATGTACAGCAATATCCTATTGACTCTGCCAACCCGACATTTACCAAAGAAATCAACGCTTCTACCTTGTGGAAGAAAATCGTTCATAATGCATGGAAATCAGCAGAACCGGGAGTTTTATTCTGGGATACGATTATCCGTGAGTCCGTGCCTGATTGCTATGCAGATCTGGGTTACAGAACTGTATCTACCAACCCATGCGGAGAAATTCCTCTATGTCCTTACGATTCATGCCGTCTATTGGCTATCAATCTATATTCCTATGTAGTGAATCCGTTCAAACCGGATGCTTATTTTGATTTTGACCTGTTCCAGAAACACGTGGCTCTTGCTCAACGTATCATGGATGATATCATCGACCTCGAACTCGAGAAAATCGAACGTATCATGACCAAGATTGACGAAGATCCGGAAAATGAAGAAGTAAAACATGCAGAACGCACACTTTGGGAGAAAATCTACAAGAAGAGTGGACAAGGTCGCCGTACTGGTGTAGGTATCACTGCAGAAGGTGATATGCTTGCTGCATTGGGATTGCGTTACGGAACGGAAGAAGCGACAGAATTCTCTGAAAAAGTACACAAGACAGTAGCTCTCGGCGCATACCGTTCTTCAGTGGAAATGGCCAAAGAACGTGGTGCTTTCGAAATATACAATAGCGAACGTGAACAGAATAATCCGTTCATCCAACGCCTGGCAGCAGCTGACCCGAAACTGTATGAGGACATGAAGAAATACGGTCGCCGTAACATTGCCTGCCTGACAATTGCTCCAACCGGAACTACCAGTTTGATGACACAGACAACTTCCGGTATCGAACCTGTATTCCTGCCTGTTTACAAACGCAGAAGAAAGGTTAATCCGAACGATACGAATGTACATGTAGATTTTGTAGACGAAACAGGAGATGCATTCGAAGAATATATCGTATTCCATCACAAGTTTGTGACCTGGATGGAAGCTAACGGATACGATCCGGCCAAACGCTATTCCCAAGAAGAAATTGATGAACTGGTTGCTAAATCTCCTTATTACAAAGCAACTTCCAACGATGTCGACTGGTTGATGAAGGTGAAGATGCAGGGAAGAATCCAGAAATGGGTAGACCACTCCATCAGCGTAACGATCAATCTACCGAATGATGTAGACGAGGATTTAGTAAACCGTTTGTATGTAGAAGCATGGAAATCCGGCTGTAAAGGCTGTACCGTATATCGCGACGGTTCACGCTCCGGAGTTTTGATTTCCACTAAATCAAATAAGGAAAAGAAAGAAGACCTTCCTCCTTGCAAACCGCCTACGGTTGTAGAGGTACGTCCGAGAATATTGGAAGCAGATGTTGTCCGTTTCCAGAACAACAAAGAAAAATGGGTGGCTTTTGTCGGATTATTAGATGGACACCCTTATGAAATATTCACAGGTTTGCAAGATGATGATGAAGGTATCTTGCTACCTAAGAGTGTGACTTGCGGACGTATCATCAAAAATGTAGATGAAGACGGTACCAAACGTTACGACTTCCAATTCGAGAACAAACGCGGATATAAGACGACCATTGAAGGATTGTCAGAGAAGTTCAACAAAGAATATTGGAACTATGCTAAATTGATTTCTGGTGTGCTTCGCTACCGGATGCCGATTGAACAGGTTATCAAACTGGTTGGCTCTCTCCAATTAAACAGTGAAAGTATCAACACTTGGAAAAACGGTGTGGAACGTGCATTGAAGAAGTATATTCAAGATGGAACAGAAGCCAAAGGTAAGAAATGCCCGAACTGCGGTAATGAGACATTGGTTTATCAGGAAGGCTGTCTGATTTGTACAACTTGCGGTGCTTCCAGGTGTGGATAATAGTCCTACGTATGTTAATTAATATATAAACAAAAGATTAAAAGGAGTCCAATGCGGCTCCTTTTATTTTTTATTCAAAAAAATGTCTTATACTTGCAGTGTCTTATATGTACAATTAAAATCTAATATATATGATTCTATCATTTAATATTGAATACCGTACCAATTGGGGAGAAGAAGTAAGAATTTCCGGCTTATTTCCGGAATCAATTCCTTTACACACCACCGATGGTATCTATTGGACGGCAAAAGTTGAGCTTGAAATCCCCCATGAAGGGATGGCTATCAATTATAACTATCAGATAGAACAGAACGGAATAGTTATCCGCAAGGAATGGGACAGTTTTCCAAGATCTATTTTCCTATCAGGCACTTCCAAGAAGATATACAGAATCAATGATTGCTGGAAAAACATTCCGGAACAGTCGTACCTTTATAGTTCAGCTTTTACAGAAGCTTTACTGGCACATCCCGAGAGAGAAAGTATCCCGCAAAGTTATAAGAAGGGACTGGTAATCAAAGCCTATGCTCCACATATCAATAAAGATTATTGTCTGGCGATTTGTGGTAACCAGAAATCATTAGGCCACTGGGACCCGGAGAAAGCGGTTCTAATGAGTGACGTCCATTTTCCGGAGTGGCAGATAGAATTGGATGCCAGCAAACTAAAATACCCGCTGGAATACAAATTCATCCTCTACAACAAACAAGAAAAGAAAGCGGACTGCTGGGAAAAGAACCCCAACCGTTATCTGGCAGACCCGGAACTGAAGACAAACGAAACGCTCGTGATCTCCGACCGGTATGCCTATTTCGACATTCCCGCCTGGAAAGGTGCGGGAATCGCCATACCTGTATTCTCCTTAAAATCAGAGAAAAGTTTTGGAGTAGGTGATTTTGGTGACTTGAGACGTATGATCGACTGGGCAGTAATCACCCATCAGAAAGTTATTCAGATTTTACCGGTCAATGACACCACCATGACTCACACATGGACCGACTCTTACCCCTATAACAGCATTTCCATTTATGCCTTCCACCCAATGTATGCGGATATCAAGCAAATGGGAACTCTGAAAGACAAAGAAGCCGCATCGAAATTCAACAAAAAGCAAAAAGAACTGAACAGTCTGCCTGCCATTGACTACGAAGCAGTAAACCAGACTAAATGGGAGTTTTTCAACTTACTATTCCGACAGGAAGGAAAAAAAGTCTTAGCTTCCAAAGGTTTCAAAGACTTCTTTGAAGCCAACAAAGAATGGTTGCAACCCTATGCAGTCTTCAGTTATCTGCGCGACGCCTACAAAACACCCAATTTCCGTAAATGGCCACGACACTCTGTTTATAATGCGGAAGATATAGAAAAAATGTGCCAGCCGGAAACCGTAGACTATCCTCATATCTCATTGTATTACTATATTCAGTATCACCTGCACCTGCAATTACTGTCTGCAACCGAATATGCCCGCCAACACGGTGTTGTATTAAAAGGAGATATTCCAATCGGTATCAGCCGCAACAGTGTAGAAGCCTGGACAGAACCTCATTACTTCAATCTCAACGGACAAGCAGGTGCTCCACCCGATGATTTCTCCATCAACGGGCAAAACTGGGGATTTCCTACATACAACTGGGATGTCATGGAAAAAGACGGCTACCGCTGGTGGATGAAACGTTTTCAGAAAATGGCGGAATACTTCGATGCCTACCGGATCGATCATATCCTCGGTTTTTTCCGTATCTGGGAAATACCGATGCACGCCGTACACGGATTGTTAGGTCAGTTTGATCCTTCTCTCCCCATGAGTCGGGAAGAAATCGAAAGTTATGGCCTCACGTTCCGGGATGAATACCTGCTCCCATCTATTCATGAATCTTTCCTTGGACAGTTGTTCGGCCCCCATACCAACTTGGTAAAACAAGACTTTCTCCAATTAGTTGACGACTCCGGTACCTATCGGATGAAACCGGGATTTGAGACGCAAAGGGAAGTAGAACAATTCTTTGCCGGCAAAAATGATGAAGATAGTATCTGGATTCGGGAAGGGCTTTATTCATTAATCAGCAACGTTTTATTTGTTGCGGACAAAAAAGAGGAAGGGAAATACCACCCTCGAATCGGCGTACAACGAGATTTCGTATTCCGATTGCTAAACGAAGAGGAGAAGAATGCTTTTAACAAACTATACGACCAGTATTATTACCACCGACACAATGAGTTCTGGTTTCAACAGGCCATGAAGAAATTGCCCCAGCTGACACAATCCACCCGTATGTTGGTTTGTGGAGAAGATCTGGGGATGATTCCTGCTTGTGTATCATCAGTGATGAATGATCTCCGTATTCTCAGTTTGGAAATTCAGCGGATGCCTAAAAATCCAATGTATGAATTCGGGCATTTGAATGAGTATCCATACCGGTCTGTCTGCACAATCTCCACCCACGATATGTCTACCCTGCGTGGCTGGTGGGAAGAAGATTATCAACAGACCCAACGCTACTATAATGCAACGTTAGGACACTACGGTACTGCACCAACCACTGCTACTCCCGAGTTGTGCGAGGAAATTGTACGCAATCATCTCAACAGTAATTCTATTCTCTGCATCTTGTCTTTCCAAGATTGGTTATCAATAGACGAGAAGTGGAGAAATCCGAATGTGGCGGAAGAACGGATTAATATTCCATCAAATCCACGAAATTATTGGCGATACCGGATGCACCTCACATTGGAACAGTTGATGAAAGCAAAAACACTCAATGATAAGATTTGTGAACTGATAAAAAATACAGGAAGAGATCCGAATAAATAAGATAAAAGGCACTAACTCTTTTTATTCCAATTTATGAAGTATCTTTGCGCCGAAAAGTGAAATTGAAAAGAGATAATGGAAGGCAACCAAAGCAGACGTATTGATTTCGTGGACTTAACCAAAGGAGTCTGCATCATCCTTGTAGTAATAGCGCACGTTGGAGGAGCCTTCGAACAGCTGGATACCAATTCCATGCTCTCCTGTTTTCGCATGCCGCTTTATTTCTTTATCTCTGGAGTATTTTTCAAATCATACGAAGGCTTGTTCGGATTTATCCTACGGAAAATAAACAAGTTGATTATCCCTTTTCTTTTCTTCTATCTAAGCGCATTTCTAATGAAATATATCGTTTGGAAAATAGCACCCGGGGTATTTCAACTGCCTGTATCATGGAATGAGCTCTTGGTAGTGTTTCATGGACATGACCTTATCAAGTTCAATCCTCCGATTTGGTTTCTACTTGCACTATTCAACTGCAATATCCTGTTTTATCTGATCCACTTTCTGCGTGAGAAACACCTGCCTATCATGTTTGCTGTCACACTCCTGATTGGTTGCACAGGATTTTATCTCGGAAAGTTACAGATAGAGTTGCCTTTGTATATAGATGTTTCCATGACCGCCCTCCCTTTCTATGTAGCCGGTTTCTGGATTCGGCGGTATAACTTTTTTCTGTATCCCAGTCATCGTTTCGACAAGTTGATCCCGGTTTTCGTTCTATTGGCACTGGTAGTCATGTACTTTACCGCTACCACATTGGGTATGCGCACCAACAACTATACGGGAAATATTTTTCAAGTATATATCGCTGCATTTGCAGGAATATTTATGATTATGTTACTTTGCAAAAAAGTAAAGGAAATAAAGGTTATTTCTTACTTAGGGCGATATTCGATCATCACCTTAAGTATTCATGGACCGATACTTCATTTTTTAGGTCCATTGGCCAGCCGTTATATTCACAATAGTTGGGCACAGGCAAGTGTACTTTTGCTTATAACACTAAGTATCTGCATTCTGCTCACCCCCGTCTTTCTAAAAGTGATTCCACAAATGGTTGCACAGAAAGACCTGTTAAAAGTCAAACAAGATCACACTAAAAAGACAATATATGAAGATAAACAGTAGCTATATTCTTTTGAAAGAAATTCGTTGTTACGCCTATCATGGAGTTGCACCGCAAGAAAATCTGATCGGAAATGAATATATCATTGACCTGAAACTGAAAGTGGATATCAGCAAAGCTACCCGGACAGACGAAGTTACCGACACCGTCAACTACGCCGAAGTACATCAGGTGATAAAAAACGAAATGGCTATTCCCTCAAAATTGCTGGAACACGTGAGCGGACGGATTATACAAAAACTCTTTGCCCAATTCCCCTGTATTGAAGAAATAGAACTCCGGCTTTCCAAACGGAATCCACCGATGGGAGCAGATATAGAGTCCGCAGGAATTGAGCTACACTGCAGCAAGAAATAAGATATCACATTGTTGGTAATGAAACATAAATAACGAAATGCAGATAATACGATATTAATAAAGTAATCCGTATCATCTGCATTCCTTTTTTTAAGCAAAATCTGCTCCTATTTTCACAGCCGTAAACTACCGGCTTATTTTCTCTTCTTTTTTCTTCTATTTACTGATTCAACAGCTTCCGTCACCACAGGTTTATCCTGGAAACGCTTTGTATAGCCGGAATAGTCCGGATGAATGCGCTCGTAGTCAGGATCCATAAATAACGGACTGGAAATAATATGATCCGCCGTAGAACGATTACAGCAAAAAACAATATTTTCTACACCAGCCAAGCGGGTTAATGCTTTCACATCCGTATCATGCGGTTGCAGTGTCATAGGGTCAGTGAAGAAAAACAGATAGTCAATCTGTCCATCCACAATACGTGATCCCATCTGTTGGTCACCACCCAGCGGACCTGATTTTAAAATCGTAAAATCCCATTCTTCATCAGGGTGCTTCTCTTTCAATGCTTCCAATATCAAAGTACCGGTAGTACCTGTACAATAGAATTTATTTCCCATCAACAGTTCCGAATTCCACAATACCCATTCGATGAGATCTTTTTTCATCGCATCATGCGCTACCAGCCCGATGCCTCTTCTAACCTTTGCTTCCATTTGCTATCCTTTTAAATCCGACAATTGAGAGAATCTTTTGCATCCTCTCACATAAAACTGCCACAAGATACTACTTTTTGTCCGTTCAGGTATCGGATTCAAAGTTTTTTTTCTCATATTCTTTTCACGGGATAAAGAAAATGAAGGACGTAGCTGTTGGTACTCTTTTCGTGCACGCATGACAGCACGAGCATTGTCCCAATGCCCTTGCAACAAGAAGTTAAACACTGCCACATAATCGAGACAGGCCCGGATACGCATCACTTTATTTAACTCCTCCTGTGGAAGATTCTTATAGAGCATGACAAGATTATTACGGAAATTAAGAAAAGTCTTATGAGGATTCTCTTTTTTAAGAGTAGCTCCCCCCACATGATAGACAACACTTTGAGGCACACAAACAATCTCACGTCCTCGCGAACGAAGTCGCCAGCACAAATCTATTTCCTCCATATGTGCAAAAAAACGTCCATCCAATCCTCCGGCATTCATATAATCAGCGCGTCGGATAAACAGGGCTGCTCCCGTCGCCCAGAAAACAGGAATCACTGTATCGTACTGACCTTCATCCTTCTCCACAACGCCCATTATACGCCCCCGACAAAAAGGATAACCATATTTATCAATAAAACCACCGGCTGCCCCGGCATATTCGAAATATTCTTTTTGTCGCTGGCTCCGTATCTTCGGCTGACAGGCAGCCACCTCCGGGTGAGCATCCAGATAAGCAACCATTGGTTCCAGCCAATGCTCCGTCACCTCGACATCCGAATTCAAAAGCACTACATATTCTGCATCTACCTGCTGTAATGCCAAATTGTATCCGTCTGCAAAACCATAATTCTGATCGAGCACAATCGTCTTAACAGAAGGAAATTCCTGTTGAAGCAAAGTCACAGAATCGTCTGTAGAGCCATTATCAGCCACACAAACCTCCATCCCCTCTCCTTCCGAATAGCGGACAACAGACGGAAGAAAAGTACGGAGCATATCACATCCGTTCCAATTCAAGATTACAACTGAAACTTTCATTGCTGTTCTTTCTTCTTGTTCAATTCTTCCTGTTGTTCAGCTTCCTCTCTGGTTAATTTCCAGCGTTTATGAGACCACAACCAGTATGCCGGTTCTCTACGAATTGTCTGCTCCAATCGGTGAGCAAACATTTCAGTGATTTCTCCTTCCTTGGTTTCTTTCGGCGTCTCCGTCATTAGTTTGAATTCCGCTTCACAATATCCTCTGCGTCTCTTACTAAGTTCGCAATAGAAAACAGGGAAATTCATCATTTTAGCAATACGCTCGGCACCATTCAGAAAAGCAGTCTCCTGCCCTAAAAAAGTAGTCCAATATCTATCAAATCCGCTGGGCCATTGGTCGGTAATCAGACCGACTACCATCTTTTTCCATCACGCTTCAACTTAATAATTTCACGTGCAGTAGAATGTTTGGGAATATTATATCCTCCGAAACGAGAGCGGATACGCTTAAAAAGTTTATCCAGATATTGATCTCTCAACGGTTTATAAACCTGCACGGGAACATCTCCGGGTTTCATGATCGCACCCATGCCAATCAACCATTCATAATTGGCATAATGAGGAATCATCACAATAATGCCTCCGTACTTTTCTGTCAGTTCCAGATATTGTTCCGTATTCTTATAAATCATTCTCACACAAAGCTCTTCGGCAGACATATGCAACAATTTCAAATCCTCAAGCATATAATCCGACAGATAGCGATAGAATTTGCGTTCAATCTGCAATCTCTCGGCATCAGTTTTTTCCGGAAATGATCTCAACAGGTTCCCCCGAACTACTTTCCGGCGATATTTTCCAATATGATACATCAGCAGATAATTCAAATCCGAGAACATATACAAAACCCGGAACGGAAGTGCCGAAAACAACCACATCCCACTATATACCAACCAGTAGATAAGTTTCGATCCCATACTTATATCAGAATTGTACCTTTAAGTGCTGTCATCTCTTCATTAAAATCTCCCAAACGTACATTGACCACCCTATTATCCAGCGAATCATCGCTTTCCACCTCTACACGTATATAGTTCTCCGTAAATCCATGCATCGGAGCACCTGCCTTCGATTTTTCCATCAGCACCGGCATTGTCTGCCCAATATGACGAGCATAAAAGGCCTGCGTTTTTTGATCCGACAGTGTCAATAAACGTTGACTACGCTGATGTTTCTCTTCCGGGGAAACCACATATTCTATTTTTAGGGCCTGCGTTCCGGGACGTTCGGAATAACTAAACACATGCAACTGGGTCACATTCAAACTCTCAATAAACTGATAAGCTTGTTGGAAGTACTCCGGCGTTTCTCCACGGGTTCCCACAATCACATCCACACCGATAAAAGCATCCGGCATCACCTCTTTGATCTTCTTCACTTTGGAAGCAAAAAGAGCTGTGTCATAACGGCGGCGCATTAATTGCAAAACCTCATCACAACCGGACTGCAAAGGGATATGGAAATGAGGCATAAAACTACGGGAGTGAGACACAAATTCAATGATCTCATCGGTCAACAGATTTGGTTCTATAGAAGATATCCGATAACGTTCGATTCCCTCTACCTGATCCAGCGCTTTTACCAAATCAAAGAAACTCTCCCCTGTTGTTTTACCAAAATCTCCAATATTCACTCCGGTCAGAACAATCTCTTTTCCTCCTTCGGCAGCTGCTTGACGGGCCTGTTCAACCATGGAAGCAATAGTCCCGTTACGACTTCGCCCCCGGGCAAAAGGAATCGTGCAATAAGAACAAAAGTAATCACATCCATCCTGCACCTTCAAAAAGAAACGGGTACGGTCTCCCCGTGAACACGAGGGAGCAAAAGAACGGATATCTTTGGTCGCCGTAGTGATAGCTTCTCCTTTTTCATGCTTTTGGAGGTCACCTAGATATTGAAGCAATTCTCCCTTCTGTTCAGCTCCCAACACTACGTCCACTCCATCTATCTTTGCCACATCGCCGGGCTTCAATTGCGCATAACATCCGGTCACTACCACAAAAGCACCTGGGTGTTGTTTTACCAGACGATGAATCGTTTGCCGGCATTTCTTATCCGCCATCTCCGTCACCGAACAGGTATTTACCACACAGATATCTGCTTTCTCTCCTTTACGCGCAGTCCGGACTCCTGCCTCACGCAGAATTTTACCGATAGTTGAAGTCTCTGAAAAATTTAATTTGCAGCCTAAAGTATAATAAACGGCTGTCTTATTTTGAAATACAGTGGTATCTATCATAAGCTGTTATAAACACATTAACTTTGCAAAGTTACACATTATTATTAGTAAAACGCTTTTGGATACGAAAGTTTATTCCTATTTTTGCACAATTCACTAAAAAACGTGCAATGATTAAAGAGAATTTCATTAAACTATACGAAAATAGTTTTCGTGAAAATTGGGATCTACCTTGTTACGCCGATTATGGAGAAGATACCCAATATACTTATGGGGAGGTAGCTGAAAAAATCGCCCGTTTACATCTGTTATTCAAACACTGTAGCCTCCGCAGAGGGGATAAGATTTCAGTTATCGGCAAAAACAATGCTCACTGGTGCATCGCCTATATGGCAACTATCACGTATGGAGCAATCATTGTCCCCATCCTTCAAGACTTTACGCCCAACGATGTTCATCATATCGTCAATCATTCCGAATCTATATTTCTGTTCACCAGTGACAGCATCTGGGACAATCTGGAAGAGGAAAAACTAACGGGACTGCGAGGCGTATTCTCACTGACCGATTTCCGGTGTCTTTATCAGCGTGACGGAGAAACCATACAGAAGTTTCTGAAAAACACCGATAAAGAAATGCATTCTTTGTATCCGAAAGGATTTGCCCGTGAAGATGTTCAATATACCACTTTATCCAATGACAAAGTGATGCTATTAAACTATACTTCCGGAACCACCGGTTTCAGTAAAGGAGTGATGCTGACAGGGAACAATCTGGCAGGAAATGTTACCTTCGGTATCCGCACCGAACTTCTTAAAAAGGGAGACAAGGTACTCTCTTTCCTCCCACTCGCTCATGCATACGGCTGTGCGTTCGACTTTCTGACAGCAACTGCTGTCGGCACCCATGTCACTTTGCTTGGAAAAACTCCTTCTCCCAAGATTATAATGAAGGCTTTTGAGGAAGTGAAACCCAACCTTATTATTACTGTCCCGCTAGTGATCGAAAAGATATATAAGAATATCATCCAACCACTCATTAATAAAAAAGGCATGAAGTGGGCACTCAATATTCCGCTGCTCGACACACAGATCTACAACCAGATACGCAAAAGACTGATTGATGCACTGGGAGGCCGGTTTAAGGAAATCATTATCGGTGGCGCCGCTATGGATAAAGAAGTAGAAGAATTCTTCTACAAAATTAAATTCCCTTTTACTATCGGTTACGGTATGACGGAATGTGGACCACTAATCAGCTATGCCCCTTGGGATGAATTTGTACAAGGCTCTTCCGGAAAGATTCTGGATATAATGGAAGCACGTATCTATAAGGAAAACCCTGAAGCAGAAACCGGAGAAATCCAAGTCCGGGGAGAAAACGTGATGGTAGGATATTACAAGAACCAGGAAGCAACAGAGGAAGTGTTCACACAAGACGGCTGGCTACGTACGGGTGACCTCGGTAGCATGGACAACAGCGGGAATATTTTCATCCGGGGACGGCTCAAGACCATGATCTTAAGTTCAAACGGACAGAACATCTTCCCCGAAGAGTTGGAAACAAAACTGAATAACCTACCTTTCATTCTTGAAAGTCTCGTTATCGAACGCAACAAAAAATTAGTAGCACTCGTTTATGCCGATTATGAAGCGTTGGATTCTCTCGGATTAAACAATCCGGATAACCTGAAAACAATCATGGATGAAAATCTTAAGAATCTGAACAGCAATGTAGCCGCTTATGAAAAAATCAGCAGAATCCAACTTTATCCTACGGAATTTGAAAAAACTCCCAAAAGAAGCATAAAAAGATACCTATATAACAGTATTGCTGTCGATTAGCATGTTTTTAAACATACGAAAGTGGGGAAAAAGTGGCTAGTTACAAAAAATATATAAAAAAAGTTGGTGTTTCGAGAACAACATATTGAAAAAGTACATACCTTTGCAACGTTTTAATAAAGCAATTGATTGTATTACGTTTTTAAAAAGCAAAGAAAATGAAAAAATTAGTTTTGATGGCCGTAGCTATCGTAGCAGTATCATTCGCATCATGTGGTAACAAAGCAGCTGACGCAGCAAAAGCAACTGCAGATTCTATCCGTATCGCTGACTCAATCGCAGCAGTAGAAGCAGCAGCTCTTGAAGCTGAACAAGCAGCAGCCGCAGCAGCAGATTCTTTGAATGCTGATAGCACTGCAACTGAAACTGTAGCTGAATAATTCAGAAACAGCTTAGAGAGAATTGAAAGTCTGCCATGCGAAAGCATGCACAGACTTTTTTTATGCCTTTATTTTAGCTATTCACACGTTATTTAGCGTATGAACTCTTCACAAAAGGAGCATTCAACAAATAATCCAAGCTTACTTCCACACTCTCTTCTACCGGCATACTATAGCCCTCGATTTCAGCAACGAGATAGTTAACACCTGCAGTTTTTGCATTCTTAAAGATAGCGTCAAAACCTACCATTCCACTTTGTCCGATCTCTCTATGATCCTTCACATGGAATATCTTGAAACGACCGGGATATTTATTAAAATAATCAACAGGACTGTTTTGTCCGCGAACTACCCAATAAAGGTCCATCTGGAAGAAGACATATTCAGGATTCGTATGTTCCAGCATATAATCATACATCACTTTATCTTCTACTTTCTGAAATTCATGAGCGTGATTATGATACCCAAACGACAGACCCTGTTGTTTACAACGTTTGCCTATCTCATTATAATATGCACAATACGTTTCTAAATCTTTGAGCGTCTTAGGTACATCCATCCACGGAGCTACAATATATTTCATACCGGCAGCTTTATGATCGGCAATACACTGATCCCACCATTCAAGTGATTTCGAATAGTCACCGGAGGCGAGTTCTTCTTTCGACAGTCCACGCGTGCAGTGTGAAGACAAGACTTTTAATCCTGCCGATTCGACATCTTTCTTAAATTGTTGAGGAGTCCGGTCATAAAATTTACCGTTATTATAATTGGCAGCTTCAACACCGGTATATCCCATGTTTGCCAATTTCTTCAGAAGAGCAGTATAAGTGGGGTCACACTTACCATCTTTATTGTCTACCTTATTCAATATATCTCTGACAGAATAGAGTTGAATAGCTACTTCTTTTTTAGCTTTCTTCTTAGTTTGCGCGGTCATTGCCTGTGGAATCATGAAAAGAGCAGCCAACGCACATAAATAAATTTTTGTTTTCATATAATAGATATCAGGGAATTACAATTATTAGATTTATATAGAAAAAATAGGCACGGATTACACGGAATTACGCGGTTGTTATATAATAACGATAGTTAAAAAACCGTGTTATCCGTGTAATCCGTGCCTTATTTCTTATTTATGCGATTAGTCCAAAACCTTCACGCGGATGTTGCGGAACCAAACATCATCACCGTGATCTTGCAAACCGATGAAACCTTCGTGATTTTCTCCACCACAGTTATTCAGCAATTCAAATGCCAAAGGCCATTTATCTTCGCTGAACTTACTTGCCTGCAACATATCAGTCCATTGTTTTGTCCACAAATGATATTCAAGTACGTTTTCATCGTTTTGTCCGTGAACCACTGTACCTTTATAAACCATAATCTTAGCCTTGTTCCATTCGCCAAATGGTTTAGAGTTTTGAGGAACTGCCGGAATCATGTCATACAAAGAAGCTGACTGACGATTGTTATCTTTACCCAATTTAGCATCCGGATGATTGGCATTATCCAGGATCTGATATTCAGGTGCGGAAATATAAATAGGTTCAAGCACATCATTACCATCTTTGTCTTTAGAAGTAACTTCCTGAGCTAAATACAAAATACCCGAATTGCTACCTTTAGCAACCTTCCATTCCAATTCCAACTCAAAGTTTTTAAATTTATGAGCAAAGATCAAGTCACCACCATCACCGTCTTGAGCTTCACCGCCGCCAGAACCGTTGAATTTGATGCAGCCATCTTCGATTGTCCATTTAGTAGGAACACGGTCTTTTCCATAACCACGCCATCCGTTAAATGTTTCACCATCAAAGATTGTGATATAACCATTTTCGTCAACAGGCAGATTCAAACTATCAGTTTCCGGTGCTTTCAATGATTTAGAGTAAGACAACGCAACTTTTTGCTCTTCCGGAGCATTTGCTTTCTTCTGACCACCGCAAGAAGCGAAAACGCCTGCAGCAAGACAACAACAAGCTAATGGATAAAATACTTTTTTCATGATATCAACTATTTAATTTTTAATTTTTAATTTACTTTTATCTCGGCATATCAGGAAGTCTCCAACCGTCACGATAAGTATGTTTCACTAATTCAGCAGCAAACTGTTTCGCATTAATCGGATCAGTCCATGTCTTATCAAATGTCGGATGACCATCATGAATCTTGAATCCGTCTTTGATAACGGTACGGATCGTTTCGTTATCACCGATATTCGTAAAGCACATGTTAGCTCCATCCCATTCAAGAGTCTTATTCAGCGCTTGCAAACGAATAGCCAATACACCCATTGCTACCATTTCATTCATGGGTCCGGCTTCTGAGAAATCAGACTTAGTCATGATACGGTTAGATTTATTTTCTTTACATGCACGTACCCAGTCCATCTCGTGCCCACCGTTCATAGCATTAGGAACACGACGACAAACTTTTGGCGCATTTGGTTTACGACCAGAAAGCAACCAAGGATTCTGTCCATAACATCCGCAAATCAAAGTATCTTTCGTTCCGTGGAAAATAGTCAAACCACCACCACTCTGCATCAGTTGTTTTCCTTCCGGGAATCCTTTCGGACGTTCAGGCATCATACCGCCATCGTACCAATGTACTTCCACTTCAGGCATAGCTACTTTCGGCATATTTTCACGAGCAGGGAAAATCATTTTCACATGCTGTGCCTGCGGAGCACAAGCATTCAACAATAAAGTAGATGATCCTTCCACTTTGGTAGGATATTGCAATTTCAATGCTCTAAACGGCTGATGCAAAATATGGCAAGCCATATCACCTAATGCACCTGTTCCGTAATCCCACCATCCACGCCAGTTCCAAGGATGATAAATAGCATTGTAAGGATTCATTTTAGCAGGACCTGTAAACAAATCCCAATTCAATGTACTAGGAATACGATCTACACCTTCAGGAACATTCAATCCTTGCGGCCAAATAGGACGGTCTGTTGCACATTCCACCTTAGTTATATCACCGATTTCACCATTCCAAATCCATTCGCATACCAAATCCGTACCTTCGTCTGATGAACCCTGATTACCCATCTGAGTAACAACACCTGTTGAAGCAGCTAAATTTGTCAATAAACGAGATTCATAAACAGAGTGGGTCAACGGCTTCTGACAGTACACGTGTTTTCCCATTGTCATTGCATCAGCAGTGATGATAGCATGAGTATGGTCGGCAGTTGCAATAATCACACCATCGATAGATTTACCCATTTCTTCATACATCTTACGATAGTCCCAGTATTTTTTAGCCTTGGGGAATTCGTCGAACACACCTTTTGCATACTTCCAATCCACATCACAAAGAGCCACAATATTTTCAGTGCCCTTCACGTGATTAATATTGGCATGTCCCATACCACCAATACCCACGGCTGCAAGATTCAGTTTGTCAGTAGGCGAAATATGCCCGTGGCTCATACCTAAAATAGTACTGGGAGCAATAGTAATGCCTGCTAAAGCAGCAGCCCCCGTTTTGAGAAACTTTCTCCTCGAAATGTTTGACATGATTTTATTTATTTAAGGGTTAATAATCTTTGGAAGGTTGCCATGCAACAATCCATATCCATTTTTCATGTTTCTTCTTCGCTCGCGTATTTGCTCCAGAGTGCGCAAATTACCAATAGCGGGCAAATCGTGTTTGCGTGTGTCTTTCAAGAATGTCCACGCATATTCGGATGCAATGGCCGAATCGCGCATAGACGGTAAGCGGGAATTGCGCTTTCCGGTTTCTACCGAATCAGCAAACAGGTCACACAACACGTCTATATTCTTGCCACCGAAAGGTTTCTCCACACGAATGGTCTGATTGACACCGTGCAGATCAACAACAGCGGTATTGAAATCATGCGTCATACGCACAACTCCTTTGGTACCTATAATATCCACATACGAATTATGTGTCTGGTCTTTAGATAATTGTCCATAAACAAAGCCCTGAGTAATATCGAAGACTACGCCATTTTGGAAAGTTCCGTGACATTGTACCCACCAAGGATCTTTATAATTCCACATATTCACTCCCTGCGCATTCCATGTTCTATAATCACAGCCTGCATACCAACGGGTAATATCGACGTAGTGCATTCCACAATCATGGAAAGCAGGTCCCTCGTACTCATGACCTTCGCCCGGTGCCAAACCGGGAGTCATGTGGCAAATACGGATAATAGCCAGTTCTCCGATTTCTCCCTGCTCGATATACTCTTTCATCAGATTATGATACCAGGAATTCCGCAGATACAAGTTTACTGCAGAAATGAGGTTGGTGTTTTCTGTCATCTCCACGACCTTCCACTCATTTTCCATGGTATCTGAAATAGGTTTTTCTGAAATAATGTGTTTGCCGTAGCGAATAGCTTTTTCTATTTGTTCCATCCGTGAGTCGGCCAAAGTGAAAAGACCGACTACCTGTACACTTTCATCCTCAAAAATTTTTTGATTATCTTCTACTATAAGAGATTCAGGAGATAACTTCTTAGCCAATTGACGTGATTCCGGATCAGTATCGCAAATATAAGCAATATTCCATCGCCCACTTTTTGTCATCGCTTCCCAATAGAATCTTCCCATTCTACCAAAACCGATAATTCCAACTTTAATTCTCGTGTCTACTGAAGATTGCGTGTTCATAATAAAACATAGTGAATTTAAGTACAAATAATAGATAAAGTATCAATTTTCACCATCAAGCTGATGAGTAAAAAACTGATATTGCAAATCTAGCCAAATAAATAACGGCTTATTTGACTTACACTACTTTATGTAGATAGTAAATTAACATTTTACACTATTAATCAAGCACTTAACACTTTAAGTATATCAAAAAAATGTAGATGATTTGGAAAGGAGGTCAGCAGTAAAATAACAATTATGTCTCTTGTGTTGAACTAATTTTCATAATTTCGTTCTCAAATTCATCTCTGTCGACAGCAGCTTTATTTCTCATCTTCGTACGATAATTATAAACCGTACTTGTAGAGCACCGAAGGAAGTTCGCTATCTTCCCACTATCCGTAATACCCAAACGTAATAAAGCATAAATACGAAGTTCCCTATTCAATAAAGCATCCGGCTTCAAAATAATCTTCTCTTCATCTTTCAACAAAGCATTAAAATCAGAAACAAAAGTAGGATATAAACCTAAAAAGACCTTATCAAAACGGGCATACAGTGCACTAAGCTCTTCATCAATAAGCGCAGACGACTTCAGCTTCTTAATCAACTCGTCATAGTACTTATTAATAGCTATTTTATACAGCATATTCTGATACTTTTCCATTTTGTGGATATAGCTAAAGCACACATCGAAGAATTCAGCTATATAATATTCCTTTATGCCATTAATTTCACACAATTGATTATTGGTGTCATTCAGCTGGCTGTTCATACTATTCAGTTTATTGTTCAGCCGCAGAAGTTCCTCATTACTCTGCGCCAATGCCTGCTTTATTTTCAACGTTTTCTTCATCTGAATATAGATGAAAACAACGAGCAGAATCAAAAGAAAAAGGATAATACTTGTAGAAATAAGAAAAGTAGTCAGATGCGATCTCGATTTAGCCTGTTCCGCCTGATAGGCAGTATTGATAATCGAATTGAATTTATAGATTTCGATTGCACGAAAATGAATACCGGAAGAAATTACATCATCAATAGCGGACTGTGTAAATTTAAAAGCATCGGCCAGATTCTTCTCTTCGTATTGTATCAACGCAAGAGATTGAAGAGAGGCATTTTCACGCGTTGCATTCCGGGTATCGGCAATCGCCGACAACATCAGATATTTCTTTTCCTCATCATATTTCTTCTGATGATGACACAATCTGGAATACGAATGAGTAATCATGGCATAATTAGGCGTTCCCACCTCCTCGATATCCAACAATTCCTTAAAAATTTCCTTCGATTTTAAGGTATCACGCCAGATATAATAAGAAGCTTGTGACATCCGGTAATCCCAGGAAGTATGATCTATGAGAGCAAACAGTGAATCCTGATAAGCAGATTGTTGCTTTCCATACAGATTGTTGGCAACAGAAATGGAGTAATGCCCCCAGAAACTGGAGTAAGTCTGATAATAGTCTATTAATAAATCTTTTGGAAGTTCTGACGTCTTTATACTTTTCAAAATAATCTCAGCTTCGCGGAATCTGCCACACATCGAATACAAAAGACTAAGATTTAAAGACGACTGGTTGGTGAAATAAGGTTTATTCAACTGGTGGGAAATCTCGATATTACGATCGACATAATGAATAGCAGAATCAATATGAAATTTTTTATACTCGCTATATAACCGTAAATTGATTCTATACTCCCCTTCAAGAGTCAAACCGGGACTTTTCAACATACATTTTATCCGGTTTATCCTCTCCTCTTTCTTTTGAACATAGACATGTTTCTCATCTATCACTCTACGCAAAGAATCCGTCAATAGTTTCAACTCATCATTCGCATAAAGGACACTGCCAATTCCCAAAGCAATCAGCAGAAGCAAAAACCTCTTCTTCAGAAAACAACAGTTGAATTTCATAATAGTAATAGCAAAGATAACAAAAAAAAGCGATTCATCCATTCAGAACAAATCGCTTTTTGTATATGAAGTAAATTTGCTCTTATTCAGCAACTACTTCGAAAGGAATTTCTACCGAAACTTCCTTGTGAAGTTTAACAATAGCCTTATAGCTACCAACTTCTTTCACAGCGTCTTTTACAACGATGATCTTTCTGTCAACTTCATGACCCAGCTTAGACAATGCCTCAGCAATCTGGATGTTACCAACAGAACCGAAGATAGTACCGGTTGAGCTAACTTTAGTTGCAATAGTCAAAGAAACGCCTTCCAACTTAGCAGCCATAGCCTCAGCATCTTTCTTGATTTTCTCAAGTTTGTGAGCGCGCTGTTTCAGTTCTTCAGCCAACATTTTCTTTGCAGAAGGAGAAGCGATGACAGCTTTTCCAGTCGGGATCAGATAATTACGACCGTATCCGGATTTCACGTTTACGATATCGTTCTTATAACCCAAGTTTACTACGTCTTCTTTCAATATAATTTCCATACTTTTCCTCCTTCTTATTTCATCATGTCAGTTACATAAGGCAGCAATGCCAAGTGACGAGCTCTCTTCACAGCCTGCGCGATACGACGTTGGAACTTCAAAGAAGTACCTGTAATACGACGCGGAAGGATTTTTCCTTGTTCATTCAAGAATTTCTTCAAGAATTCAGGATCTTTGTAGTCGATATACCTAATACCACTCTTTTTGAAACGGCAGTATTTTTTCTTCTTAACATCTACTGACGGCGGAGTCAAATATCTGATTTCTGATTGAACTTGTTGTGCCATGATTAATCCTCCTTTTTGTTTGATTTAACACTTCTTCTTTTTGCAGCGTATTCAGCAGCATACTTATCCATCTTGAAAGTCAAGAAACGGATTACGCGTTCATCACGACGGAAATTAAGTTCCAGCTTGTCAATTACAGTAGGATCTGCATTGAACTCAATCAGTTGGTAAAAACCTGTAGACTTCTTCTGAATTGGGTAAGCCAATTTCTTCAGTCCCCAGTTTTCTTCATTGATAATCTCAGCACCTTCAGCTTGAAGAACGCCTTTGAATTTTTCTACCGCTTCCTTCATCTGAACGTCAGACAAAACGGGAGTTAAAATGAAAACGGTTTCGTATTGATTCATACTTCGTTTAATTAAATAAATAAATTATTTGATTTTAAATGCGGGTGCAAAGTTAGACATTTTATTTTGAACTACAAATATTTAATCTTTTTTTGTATCCGAAGATAGGATTTATCCGGGAAGTGACTTACCTTTGCAAAGTTGTTTAAACAATAATTTCATGATAGAGCAATTTAATTTCGATATCCGGCTTATATTCGCCATACTAAATGGCAAAGTTTCCGCGGCAATCAACCGGAAACTGTACCGTAACTTCCGTCAGAACGGACTGGAAATCAGTCCGGAACAATGGACGGTACTCATTTTTCTGTGGGAAAAAGACGGTGTTACACAACAAGAGTTGTGTAATGCAACTTTTAAAGACAAACCCAGCATGACCCGTTTGATAGACAATATGGAACGGCAGCATCTCGTTGTGCGCATTTCCGATAAAAAAGACCGCCGTACCAATTTAATCCACCTGACTAAAGACGGAAAAGAACTGGAAGAAAAAGCACGCGTTATTGCCGGCCAGACTCTGAAAGAGGCTCTTCATGGCATCACTCTCGACGAATTGAGCATTGGTCAGGAGGTACTGAAAAAGGTATTCTATAATACGAAAGATTAAGCAGAAGAACAGAACTTAAAATCATAAAATCCACTAAATCGTGCATTTATAATGGAATTTTTATCCAAATAATTTCGCCCGTTAAAGAATTATGCTTTAATTTGTGACTGGAATATTATAATCTATTAAAATACACACGCATGAAAGGCTTATTAAAGAACTTAGGATTGATATTAATCTTGGCCGGAGTAGTCATCCTGTTGGCTTGTTCCTTTACAGGAAATGTAAACAACAACGCCATCCTGGGTACTTCAGTAGTACTTGTAGTACTGGGACTCATTTCTTATATTATTATTAATAAGAAAATCGCAGATTAATTTCGCAGAAATCAATAAAAAATCCCGGAAACGAATGTTTCCGGGATTTTTTATTTGTAGTCATCTCAAATGCGATTATTAAGATTCAACTTCCGGGGTAATCAGCTTATAGCCTTTTCCGTGGATATTGATAATCTCGATAGAATCATCTTCTTTCAGATGCTTACGCAGTTTCGTGATATACACGTCCATACTACGGGCATTGAAATAGTTATCGTCGATCCAGATTGTTTTCAAAGCAAAGTCACGTTGCAAAATCTCATTTGCATGTGCACAAAGCAATCCGAGCAGTTCAGATTCTTTGGTAGTCAGTTTAGTCTGTTTGCCTTCTGACGACAGAATTTGTTTCTGTGTATCGAAAGTAAACTTACCAATCTTATAGATATTGCTTTCTTTGTTCTTCTTTCCACGAACACGTCTCAAGATTGCTTCAATTCTGAACGTCAATTCTTCCATACTAAACGGTTTAGTGATATAATCATCCGCACCGATTTTAAATCCTTCCAGGATATCTTCTTTCAGCGTTTTAGCAGTCAGGAAGATAATAGGTATTTCAGCATTTGCTGCACGGACATCCTGTGCCAGTGTGAAGCCATCTTTTTTAGGCATCATTACGTCGAACACGCACAAGTCATATTTATTCTTCAAGAAAGCCTTATAACCGGCTTCTCCATCAGGATATAACTCAGCAGAATAACCTTTTGCCTGTAGATATTCTCTTAAAAGCATGCCAAGATTTTCGTCATCCTCGCATAATAAAATACGCAGTTTCTCGTCCATATCAATTATTTTTTAATAAAGGTAATGCAATAATAAATTTAGTTCCCACGTTCAGGTCACTTTCCGCCCGGATGGTTCCCTTATGATCCAATATAATCTTCCTCACATAAGCCAATCCCAGTCCAAAGCCCTTCACATCGTGCAGATTACCCGTATGTACACGATAGAACTTTTCAAATATTTTTTTCAGGTTCTCCTTCTTGATACCAATACCGTTATCCTGTATCGAAATCATCAGTTTACCCGACTCATTCCACGTTCTCACTTTCAGCTCCAGATCCTCTTCCGGTTTCTTGTATTTCACCGCGTTATCCATCAGATTAAAGATTACATTTGTAATATGCATCTCATCTGCAAATATAACAGGATCGGTAGCCTCAAGGTTCGATGTTATCTTACCATTATATCGTTCCACTTTCAGAGCAAAGGTATTGACAACACCTGCAATCAATTCATTCGCATCGATCTCCTTCATCTTCAAAGTTGCCTTCTGACGTTCGAACATCGACATCTGGAGCACCTTTTCCACCTGGAAGCGCAAGCGCTTGGTTTCATCATTAATCACTCCCGATATATGTTGGAACATCTGCGGTGATTTTCCTACCGCGGGATCTTTCAACATCTGTGCTGCCAATGAAATGGTAGATATCGGTGTTTTAAATTCGTGCGTCATATTATTGATAAAGTCATTCTTCATTTCCGTCAGTTTCTTTTGCCGGAATACGATATAAATCGTAAAGATGAATGTCACTAACAATACCAGCGTAAATATCAGCGACGGAATCATGAAACTGATTGAGTCAAAGATATAATCTTTCTTACCCGGAAAGTGCACTTTCAATATGCTCATTTTCGCAGGCGGATCATTCTTGAACAATGCCTGCTGATAAGCGTCTTCACTTCCCTTTGCGTCATAATCCGCACAACGATAGACTTCCCTACCATCTTTGTCAATCACCGTAAAGTGATAAGGCAAGTCTATACTATTATTATATAAGCTCGATTTCAGATAGTCATCCAGTTCTTTGAACCGTACTCTGTCTCCAATCGATTTGTCACTCCCCCGATAAATCATCTGCCAGGCCACTTCATCGAGTAACGCCCGTTGATACATATACCGGTTCTTGATGGCTTCCACTAATGAACGCGAAGTTTCCGGAATGGTCTTTGTTCCCCTGTAAGGAGAAATCATAGCCTTTGGAAGCTCGGAGGGCTTAGTGGTCATCACTTTCAGCTCAAAATCCGAATATACCTTTCCATCCTTAGACTTCACCGTGAACCGTTGCGTTTGCTGAATCAAGTTGTCTTGTTGTATGGAAGCGTTATTCGCAATCAGTGCTTTTCTTTCCGCTTCTGAAATATCTTCGATCAACCAACGTCTAGTCTCTGCATATTCCACATCCTTGGAAACCTGATCCAGGCTATTGCGTACAGCCGAATCAAACTGTTCCTTACGGGTTTTCATCATTTCCTCGATATAACTAACCTGCAAATACAGCAGACTAAGGAAGGAAAGCCCCATTACAATACCTAATATCCAAATTGTTGACTTCTTCATAGCAACAAAATTAACACTCCCTAATTAACACTCCTAATGCATTAACTTGATTTAACCGGAACTTCCCGGAAATTAACCGTAAGGAGCTATTTAGGTTGTATTCTGATTACTACAACAATAAAAGCCCTCCTTTGGTTTGCAAATTTAATAAAAAATTAAATCTTTTCCTTGCGTTTTTCCATCTTTATTAATCATAGTTAAACAAAAACTGTCCCCTTTTACTTAAAAAAGGGAACAGTTTTAACGTTTAAGTTGATAGTCTATAAGCAACAGATAGTAAATAACGAATATGATAATAAGTTTTCCATCAACTATCACATATCATCTATCAACTATCATTTATCTTTATTCTTCAATTTGTTTAGCTTCAAAATCCTTCATCAACTTATCCTGAACATCTGTCGGAACAAGCTCATAACTAGAGAACTTCATAATAAACGAAGCACGTCCGCCGGTGAGTGAGCTAAGAGCAGTGGAGTAAGAAGACATTTCTTTCAAAGGTACTTTAGCAACCAGTTTCTCAAAACCTTTTTCGCTACTCATACCCATAATCATAGCACGACGTCCCTGAAGATCTCCCATTACATCTCCCATCCTATCAGACGGAACAAACACTTCTACATCATAAATCGGTTCCAGAATTTTCGGACCGGCATTCTTGAAGGCTTCACTAAAGGCATTACGTCCGGCAAGCATAAAGGAGATTTCATTAGAATCTACCGGATGCATCTTACCATCGTAAACAATGACACGCACGTCACGAGCATACGAACCCGTCAACGGACCTTGCTCCATACGAGACATAATACCTTTCATAATAGCAGGCAGGAAGCGTGCATCGATAGAACCACCGACAATACTGTTGATAAACACCAGTTTACCACCCCATTCCAATGGTATCTCTTCCGTACCTCTCACGGTAATCTTAAATTCCTGTCCATTGAACTTATACGTATCGGGCACAGGCATACCTTCTTTATAAGGTTCTACAATCAGGTGAACTTCACCAAACTGACCGGCACCACCGGATTGTTTCTTATGACGATAGTCAGCGCGAGCGGCTTTTGTAATTGTTTCACGATACGGAATCTTCGGTTCTTCGTACTTCACCGGAAGTTTTTCGTTGTTTTCCAAACGCCATTTCAATGTACGAAGATGGAATTCTCCCTGTCCGTGTACCAAAGTCTGCTTCAACTCCTTTGACTGTTCGATCACCCAGGTAGGATCTTCTTCACGCATACGGTTCAGAATACTCATCATCTTTTCCACATCCGCTTCATTCACCGGCTTGATGGCACGAGTATATTTAGAATTCGGATATTTGATAAAGTTGAATTTATAGTCGCAATCCTTACCGTTCAGTGTATTACCGGTTTTCACATCTTTCAGTTTCACAGCAGCACCGATATCACCTGCTTGCAGCTCTTCCACCTTGACGCGGTTACCACCGGCTACCACATAAATTTGCGCAATACGTTCCTTCGAACCACGGTCGGCATTCAGCAAGTCGTCTCCTTCATGAACTTTACCGCTCATTACCTTAAAATAGGAAACTTCACCGATATGCGGCTCCACGCTGGTCTTGAAGAAGTAAAGAGATTCCGGTCCGTTACTATCCGGAGCCACCTCTTTACCTTCGGTATTCTGCACCTTCGGCATTTCAGAAACAAAAGGAACAACGTTACCCAAGAATTCCATCAAGCGGCGAACGCCCATATCCTTACCTCCACAAACGCAAAATACAGGGAACATACCTCTGGCGACCAATCCCTTACGGATACCTTCGCGCATTTCATCTTCTGTAAGAGAATCTTGTTCAAAAAATTTCTCCATCAGATTTTCATCATTCTCGGCAGCAGCTTCTACCAATGCTTTGTGCATCTCCATAGCCTTATCCATTTCTTCTGCCGGAATATCTTCGATGGTCGGAGCCCCTCCTTCGGGTTTCCACGAATATTTCTTCATCAACAGCACGTCGATCAGCGCATTAAAGCCCGGACCGGTAGCTATTGGATATTGAATAGGAACAACCTTAGAGCCATAAGCCTCTTTCAACTGTTCGAGGATATTATCATAATCGCATTTTTCATTATCAAGCTGGTTGACTAGAAAAATAACAGGTTTATTCAGCTTTTCTGTATAACGGAAGTGATTTTGCGTACCGACTTCGACGCCGTATTGGCCATTAAGAAGAATGATTGCTGTGTCGGTCACATTTAGTGCAGTTACTGTACTGCCTACGAAGTCGTCCGATCCCGGACAGTCAATAATATTAAGTTTTTTATTATTCCATTCTACATGGAGAACGGTGGAGAAAACGGAGTAACCATACTCTTGTTCAACAGGGAAATAATCGCTAACAGTATTCTTTGCAGCAACAGATCCGCGACGTTTTATAACACCACTCTCGAAAAGCATCGCTTCCACGAGAGTGGTTTTCCCAGAGCCAGAACTTCCCAACAAGGCAATGTTCTTGATTTCATTAGTCTGATATACTTTCATAATATATAAGATTTTAGTAATTACTCAGTATGTTTCTCACATACCATTAATTTTGTGATGCGCAAATTAGGGATTAATTGGGGGAAAAGCAACACTTATGACGGTGTTACTAAACAATGTTATGTAACACATCTTTAACATAAACATTTTTTGCTTGCTCATAATTTAATTTCTATACGAACCACCATTCAATAGTATATATGCATATAATATTTAGACTGCACAAACGGATTGTTCAGCACCCGGGTCTCAGGCATACCGACACCCGGGTGTCAGACAACTTATCTATGCAACGCCTCATAAGAATGATTTCAGTCAATAAGATTTTTTGTTATATCTGATAATAATCTTACTTTTACAGCCACTAAACTCAAACGGCACAACTATGGCAGGTATCTATCTTCATATTCCTTTTTGTAAAACACGGTGCATCTACTGCGATTTCTACTCAACCACCCGTAGCGAGCTCAAAACCCGTTATGTACGAGCACTTTGCCAGGAGTTAGCCATGCGGAAAGACTACCTGAAAAGAGAAGATATAGAAACCGTTTATTTCGGTGGCGGAACCCCGTCTCAATTGGAAAAAGAAGATTTCGAACAGATATTTGATACGATCCGGACACATTACGGATTAAGCCATTGGCAGGAAATCACATTGGAAGCCAATCCCGACGATCTGACAAGTGAATATCTGAAAATGCTTTCTTCGCTCCCTTTCAATCGCATCAGCATGGGAATACAGACTTTTGACGATCCCACTCTCAAACTATTGAAACGTCGTCACAATGCCCGTACAGCTATCGAAGCTGTTCACAGATGTCGGGAAGCCGGTTTTCAAAATATAAGCATCGATCTCATCTACGGATTACCGGGAGAAACCAAAGAACGATGGGAGAATGATCTTCGTCAGGCTGTCAGTCTGAACGTGGAGCACATTTCCGCTTATCATCTGATTTACGAGGAAGATACACCTATATATAATATGTTAAAACAGCATCAGATATCGGAGGTGGACGAAGATTCCAGTTTAGATTTTTTCACGTTACTGATAGAGCATCTGCAGAAAGCGGGATTTGAACATTATGAAATTTCGAATTTCTGCCGTCCGGACAAGTACTCCCGCCACAACAGTTCTTACTGGAAAGGAATACCTTATCTGGGGTGCGGACCGTCGGCACATTCTTTTGACGGGATGACACGGGAATGGAATGTTTCTTCCATCGATACATATATAAAAGGTATAGAGGAAGACAGCCGTGCTTTTGAAATAGAGTATCTGGACCAGACGACCCGCTACAATGAATTTATAATCACTACCATACGTACAGTATGGGGAACACCTATAGAAAAGCTAAAACAGATGTTCGGCAATGAGATGTGGGAGTATTGCCAGAGAATGGCTGCGCCTTATCTGAAAAATGGGAAACTGGAAGAACACGACGGAGCCTTACGCTTGACTCGTGAAGGTATTTTCATCTCCGACAGTATAATGAGTGATTTACTTTGGGTAGATTAACAAAACAAACGGCAAGCCGATGACCGAATCAGAAGTTAGAAAGTTATTGCGGCAAATGAAAGAACTGGATTCGCAAACTGCTTTCCGGAACTTTTACAATATGACTTACGACCGCCTCTTCCGCATTGCCTACTACTATGTGAAACAGGAAGAATGGTCGCAGGAAATCGTTCTCGACGTATTTCTGAAACTATGGAAACAACGTAGCAATCTACTTGATGTGAGAAACATCGAAGATTATTGTTTCATTCTCGTCAAGAATGCTTCGCTCAATTATCTGGAAAAAGAATTAAAACACACTTACATTCATCCCGATTCTCTGCCGGAGCCACAGGAACAGAGCTATTCGCCGGAAGAATCACTCATCAGTGAAGAATTGTTTGCTCTTTACGTAAAAGCACTCGACCGGCTTCCGGAGCGTTGCAGGGAAGTATTCATTCGCATCCGTGAAGAAAAACAGAGTTACGCACAGGTAGCGGAGGAATTAGGTATCAGCACGAATACAGTGGACGCACAACTTCAGAAAGCAATCACACGACTCAAAGAGATGATTAGCCGGGCAGAAATAGATTAACAATTATTTAGAAAAGGAGCGTAGGGAGTTTCTGTCAACCTCCGGTCTTTATCAACAAATAAATCAATCACCTAAAAGACAGAAAAAATGAAAAAGCTAAATGACGCAATCATTAGAATCTTTGCCTTTCTATCAGTTTGTCTGTGCCTGTTTTCATGCAACAATGATAACGACAATTTCCCGAAGGACTATGCAGGATTCGAACATTCGAAGGAAACAATAGAATGTGAAAGCGGTAAATCCGAATGTGAGTTGAAAATTAAAATTGTTGCAACGGAAAAAACGAAAGAAGACCGGACGGTAATACTTGCTACGCCCACTCTTTTAGCAGGACAAGCGGCAGTCGTACAGCTGACAGAAAAAAAAATAATCATCAAAGCGGGTAAGAAGTCGGCTACGACTATTCTAAAAATCTATCCTAAACAGATGATATTGAAGAAGCAGAATATCACTTTATCCTGTACTCCCCAGTGGAAAGAAGGCGGAATCAGTAAGTTGACCATTCTGTTGATACGAAAATAACAGATCAAGAGTAATACGGAAAAAACTATGAAATTTACCGATACGGAATTAGAAGAAATACTGTACAAGCTCGTCGCTTCCACGCGTTCACCGCGAGGACGGTTTTCAGCAACAGCCAGTTACCCGAAGCTGGAGAAAAGACTGAAGTCACATACCCGGCGTCTGATGCTGATACGTACCTTCTCGGCAGCAGCGGCAGCAGCTCTACTTTGCCTATCGACGTGGACAGCCTATTTATATATACAACCAACCACCATACAAACGATTTCCACCTTGGCAGAGACACGCACGGTCTGTCTTCCCGATGGCAGTACAGTGACACTCAACCATTATTCTTCACTTTCTTATCCGGAAAAGTTTAAATCGGACAAGCGGGAAGTGGAACTCAATGGGGAGGCTTATTTTGAAGTAAGCAAGAAGAAAGAACATCCGTTTATCGTGCAGACTGAAACAATCGACGTTCAGGTATTGGGAACCCATTTCAATGTAGATGCATATCCTGACAATCCGGATGTAAAGACAACGTTATTGTCCGGCTCGGTAGCAGTCAGCAATAAAAGCAAGTCTGTTCGTATGATTTTGAAGCCTAACGAGATTGCTATATATAATAAGGTGGAAGAAAAACTCACTCGTAAAGTTCTAGCAAATGCAGAAGACGAAATTTCCTGGCGACAGGGAGAATTTATATTCGATGATCTGCCTTTGCAGGAAATTGCCCGCGAACTGTCCAACTCATTCGGAACGACTATCCATATAGCCGACACAACTTTGCAAAATTACCGGATCACAGCACGATTCCGCAATGGAGAAGATCTGGAGACTATTTTATCTGTATTACATAACGCCGGTTATTTCAACTACTCATTAAACAATAAACAGATTATTATTACTACTAAACCAGACTTAAAATGAAAACTATTCACCAAGGCCACCTGCCTGTCAGAACCATTGTTCTGATAGGTATGGTGTTCTTTATCACCGCCCAGGTACACGCACAAAACGCAAATGCCCGGCTTACATTAACACTACGAAATGTGACATTGAAGGAATTCACCAAAATAATTGAAAACTCAACCGGTTATTCCTTTATATACAGCGAAGAAATCAATATCAAACATAGAATCAACCTGAAAGTTAAAGAAAAGCCCCTGCACGAGATACTTGATATTGTATTCAAGGATGAAACAATCAGTTACCAGTTCTCCGACCGCTATATCCTGCTACAAAAAAAGAAAAAAACTAAAAACGTAAGCCGCAAGTTTACCATCAGCGGATATGTCACTGACGGAACGTCCTCCGAGACGTTGATTGGAACAAATATCTTTGAGAGTCATCAGAATCAGGGAACTACCACCAATCCTTACGGTTTTTACAGCATCACTCTACCTGAAGGAGAGACCAGCCTGCATTTTTCCTATTTAGGCTATGCCACAGAAGTTTGTCAGTTCATTCTCTCGCAGGATACATTGATGAATATACGTATGCAAGGAAATACGCAATTGCAGGAAGTTGTTGTTGTCTCGGACCGAGCGGAAGCAGGAGCCATGGCTACACAGATGGGGTCTATTGAAATCCCTATAACACAAATTAAAAGTACTCCGAGCATACTGGGAGAAGCTGATGTCATGAAAGCTATCCAGCTCATACCTGGCGTACAGGCAGGTGTAGACGGTTCTGCGGGATTGTATATACGTGGCGGTAGTCCCGACCAAAACCTAATCTTGCTGGATGGAGTTCCGGTATACAATGTAGATCACATGTTCGGATTCTTCTCGGTTTTTACTCCCGAAGCAGTCAAGAAAGTGATGCTATTCAAAAGTTCTTTTCCGGCACGCTTTGGCGGTCGGCTTTCTTCGGTAATCGATGTCCGTACTAATGATGGAGATATGCAAAAGTACCACGGTATGCTTAGTATCGGATTATTGACCAGCAAGTTCAATCTGGAAGGTCCTATTGTGAAGGGGAAAACATCCTTTAATATCTCTGCCCGACGCTCCTATCTTGATTTACTTGCCAAACCATTCATGCCCGACGACGAAAAATACAGCTATTATTTTTATGACGTGAATGCCAAAATCAACCATAAGTTTTCCGACCGTAGCCGTCTCTTCTTAAGCATATACAATGGTAAAGACCACTTCGCCACTAAATTTGACGAAAACACCGACAATGAAGACGGTTCTAAAATGAACTGGGGAAACACCATTGCCTCTGCCCGGTGGAACTATATATTCAACAACCGACTGTTCAGCAACACAACAGTCGCCTTCAACAATTACGAGCTTGGCATCCATTCATACATGACCAATCAATTCTTCGGATCAACCGAAAATAAAGTCAACAGATATTCCGCTGACTACCGTTCCGGCATTCAAGACTGGAGCTATAAGATAGACTTCGATTTCAACCCCAGCCCTATCCATCGCATAAAGTTCGGCACAGAATATATATACCATATCTTCCGCCCGGAAGTCATGACATCCAAAATTTCAGATCATACCAGCAAACAGGTCGGACAGGAGAAAACATACTACAGCATAAACAACAACCCTCTATACGCACATGAAATATCAGCTTATGCGGAAGATAATTTCAGACTCAACACACGTTTCCGGCTGAATATGGGCGCCCATCTTTCTTTATTTCATGTACAGAATAAAAGCTACTTTTCCTTTCAGCCACGCATATCCGCCCGTTATCAGTTGGTGAAGGATATTGCCCTGAAAACATCTTATACTCAAATGAGCCAGTACGTACATCTGCTTTCATCCATGCCCATCAGTATGCCGACTGATTTATGGGTCCCTGTAACCCCAAAAATCAAACCTATGCAATCCCACCAGTTTTCCCTAGGCGGATATTATACGGGAATCAAAGGCTGGGAATTTTCGGCAGAAGGGTATTATAAGGCTATGCGCAATGTGCTGGAATACAAAGACGGAGTCAGTTTCTTCGGCACTTCGGCAGGCTGGGAAAACAAAGTGGAGATGGGAAAAGGGCGTTCGATGGGCATTGAACTTATGGCACAAAAGACTGTCGGCAAGACTACAGGATGGCTATCCTATACCCTTTCTAAAAGTGACCGCAAATTCGCCAAAGGCGGCATTAACAACGGAGAACGGTTTCCGTACAAGTACGACCGCCGTCACAGCATTAACCTGACGGTCAACCACCAGTTCAACGACCGCATCGACATCGGGGTTTCCTGGGCGTTCTACACAGGGGGAACAAGTACTATTCCCGAAGAAAAAACAGCAATTATCCGTCCTAACGACGGTATAAACAACGGTTCGGGCGGAGGATGGATAATCCCTTACGAACCCAGCTTTACCAATACATCTCCCACTATCGGAGAAACTAACTACGTGGAGCACCGGAACAACTTTCGCCTACCTGCAAGCCACCGGCTCAATATCGGCATCAATTTCAATAAAAAAACCAAGCATGGGATACGAACTTGGAATATCAGTCTATACAATGTGTATAACGCGATGAATCCGGCATGGATTTACCGAGCTCACAATGAACAAGGAAAAGGTGTCATCAAGAAATATACATTATTACCTATAATACCCTCGTTTACTTATACTTATAAATTCTAAACCGACAATGAAAACTTTTATACACTATTTATCCGTACTGATTGCAACATTAATAATCGTTTCGTGTGAGAATGAGCTTCCTTTCAGCATCAAGGACAATCCGCCCAAATTAGTAATGAATGCACTGATTAATGCTGAAAGCCAGGCAAATCTTCTTTTCCTCAACTTCACAGGAAAGGACGCTACAACTCATATCCAAAATGCAACGATAGAGGTACGCGTCAACGGACAACTGACAGAAAGCCTGCGTCCCCTTCCACCGAAACAGGAAGGAGATCCGCAATGCCGCTTCAACATTACAAGCAAATTTACTCCCGGTGACGTGGTACGTATCGATGCACTTACTGATGACGGGAAATATCATGCGTGGGCAGAAGTAACGGTTCCTCAACGTCCTGCCGAAATAGAAAACATCGACACTCTTACCGTTCCAATGTTGGAGTATGGTCACATAAGAAAATATCTTCGTTACCGGATAACCCTCAAAGACCGTCCCAATGAAACTAATTATTATCGCATTGTGATGGACAAACAAACTACTTTACGGAAATATAATTATGAAGAAGAGGGAAAAGGCGAGTACATCTTTTGGACAAAGCACAGTTACTCATTCATCGGACGCGAAGACATTGTGCTGACAGACGGGCAACCGTCTACCGGACAAGATGAGGATAACGGATTATTTGACACGGCAAGGAATATCTATGGGGTATTCGATGACTCCCGGTTTAAAAACACATCTTATACAATGACAGTATATAATAGTACACACGTCGAAACTGCCAGCGAAGAGGGATTTTTTCATCAAATGGACATCATTATCCACTTAAGAAGCATCACGGAAGTAGAATATTATTATCTGAAAGCGCTTAACCTTGTGGACTCTGACATTTATGACGAGACAATCGATGAACCAATCAAATATCCCAGCAATGTACATGGAGGAACCGGAATGATAGGAATCTCAACAGAGGTCAGCAAAAAAATTGAAATAGAAACACCACAACGATGGTAACCAATCGTATATTATGCATATTTGTCTTACTCCCACTGTTCTGTTCCTGCCGAAGCAGCCGGAGTATGCTAAGAGAGATACAAGCCTTAAAATCCAGCTTGTATTACGAGCTCACTTCTCCTATCTATCAGGAGAAAGCAGACCAAACCGTATATCTGGACTTCATCGACTATTCCAACATGGATTATTACACGAGCGTGAAACGAAAAAAGTCTGCGTATATACCGTTACTGTTATATAACTACGAAGGTGAGCTTTTCCATCTCCGGTTAGGAGAGTCTTCGCTCACCCAACTCTATCGGGAATTTCTGACGGAGGCACTGCTTACCGAATGTAACAGTAGCACCTGCTACCATCTGATAGATAATCAGAAAGGGAAAATAATTCCCGATTCCGCCTATCGGCTGGAAGTAAAAATCAGAAAGAATGAGACGTATGGCAGAATCAAACTCAACCAGTCAAGCATCCCTTGGTTTGAGGGAGAAATGTTGGAGGTTGTCAATAACAAAATTCGCCCGGCAACTTCCAGTCTTGCCATTTCTATCCGCCTCACTCAAAAGGAAGATTGTCTGCTTGACAAAACTTACTCTACAGAATATCAGCAAACTACAAAAGCGCAAAGATTCGAAGATTCACCGTCCGCCAATGCCGCTTGCCTGGATGATATGACCGAATGTTTGTCAATGGCTACGAAAGAAATCGTGGAGGAGATTAGTCGGGATATACATTTAATACTATCTTTGCAGCCAAAAAGCAGGCACTAACTATGTTTATCATTATTGGAATTATGCTGACAGGGATGCTTCTTGGCTACTTGTTACGCAGTAAAAGACTATCATGGATACACAAGATAATTACTCTTCTTATATGGATTCTCCTCTTTCTTCTCGGAATAGATGTAGGAGGTAACGAATCTATTATCAAAGGTTTGCATACTCTCGGACTGGAAGCTATTATCATCACTGTAGCTGCCGTTGCAGGAAGTACGTTATGTGCCTGGGGATTATGGTATCTATTATATAGATGGAATAGAGGAAAGGAGACAAAAGCATGAAAGGTAGTTTGATTATCGTCTCTTTCTTCATTATCGGTACTCTTTGTGGAGTTTATCATCTCATTCCATACGACTTCACCGACAGCAAGCTCAGTTACTATGCCCTCTGCGGACTCATGTTCTGCGTAGGTATCAGTATTGGTAACGATCCGAATACCCTGAAGAGTTTTCGCTCCCTGAATCCGCGGCTTGTATTCCTTCCCATCATGACGATCATTGGCACATTAGCAGGCTGCGCCGTAGCAGGAGCCTTTATGAGCCAACGAGGCCCTTTAGACTGTATGGCAGTCGGAGCCGGATTTGGCTATTATTCACTTTCCAGCATTTTCATTACTGAATACAAGGGGCCCGAATTGGGAACTATTGCATTACTTTCCAATATCATGCGTGAAATCATCGCTTTGCTGTGTGCGCCATTATTAGTGAAGTATTTCGGAAAGCTAGCCCCTATTTCTGTTGGTGGAGCCACTACAATGGATACCACTCTTCCTATTATTACCCGATATTCGGGAAAAGAATTTGTAATCATTTCCATTTTCCATGGTTTTGTTGTTGATTTCAGTGTTCCTTTCCTAGTCACGTTCCTTTGCTCAATATCATTTTAACAGGAATAAATCCTAAAAAGCAGATTATTTCCACTATCGTTTTCGCACACGTATTACAAATATGTTTCATAAAGAACCGTTTTTGTATCAAAAAGCATATCATCTCTTGACTTACATCAAGAAATGAGGCTAAATAGAATCTTTTCCTTTTCTTTATTTTTATGCTATAAAACATATTCTTATATTTGCATAGGTAAAAAGAAAAAACTAAGCGCTTAGACTAATTTTCAATAGGTATTAGATTTGTTTTTAGGAATAGTTTTTAGGTATAACAATTAAAAAAGTAGGTATTATGAAACGTTTAGGATTAACATTAGTGGCAGCGCTCTGCCTTGCTGCTACAACATTTGCAGCCGGAAATCAACCTACAACTGCAAAATGGGAAGGTAACATCAATGTTAGTAAATTAGGTAAATATTTGAACTTGAATTCAGTTCAGAGTGAAGAGGTTGCAAACATCTGCGATTATTTCTCCGAACAGATGTCAAGAGCCACAACAGCAAAGAAAGATAAAGAAGCTAAATTGCGTAACGCTGTTTATGGTAACTTGAAGCTGATGAGAAAGACTCTTAGTGCTGAACAGTATGCCAAGTATGCTGCATTGATGAACATCACTTTACAGAATAAAGGTATTGAACTGAATAAGTAAAATGAGTAATATGCAAAAGAGAGAGAGGGTGGAAGCCAGTTTGGGCTTCCACTTTTTTTATTCTATTATTTAATAGTCACCATCGTAGCTCCAAACCCATATTCCTGGAAAGAAGCATCCTGATAACGGCAATTACTATATTTGCGCTTCAATTCATCAAGAACGGCTTTCCGAAGCACACCATCTCCTTTGCCGTGAATAAAGACAATCTTCTGCTCACGCTTGTTCTTATAAACCTCCATCACTTCGCGAAATTTATCCAATTGATAGTTCAGTATTTCAGCATTACCCATTCCTTGAGTATCATCTAGTAAAGAGTCGATATGAAGATCTATTTCGACAATCTCACTCTTTCCACCATGAGCATGGTTCGGTTTCACAATAGGTTGTGATCTGGGTTTATCTACAGACTTCTTCTGCAGCAAAGCCTCTTGAAGTTCTTCTGCCGAAACATATACTTGTTTGGTAGGCATATCATCTTTCACAATGTCATAAATCAACGCCGGTTCTTCGAAGAAATCAGAATCGCTAAAGGTATGAAGTTTATAGAACTTCACGGTATCAATCCGTATTTCCACACTGACAGCCGGTTTGATAGCTGCAGGCTTACCGTCCTTGAAAGCGATCAACTGAACGGCCACCCGCTCCATATCATTCAGTACATCTTTTGTGAACTCCTCCAGCAACAATTTGGTATTGGGTTCCACCAACCCGTGCGAACGGTTCTTCCAGGCTTTTCCTTCTGCACTCAAATAAGTGTAATACAAATAATAATTGCTATCATTTACCAAATAAGTCTCGAAAGGAGTAGTCATCATAGCCTTTGCATCTTCAGGCACATAAGCCAGAAATACATTCAGCGTATCTCCTCCCTTCACTTCCGGCTGGCGTTGAATGACGGGCATCTCCGGTTTTATCGGTTTAGCAGTTCCCTCTTGTTTTGGAGCAGAAGAAGTCGGTTTACGCTTCAAATTATAGTCATCCGTTTCAATCACGACACACTCACGTATCGGCATCGGAATATCAAATCCATCTGCATCTTCCACCAACACAAAATCCTTTCCTTGGAATCCAGTGACGATTCCACCGCCTACCTCACTAAGAAAGCGTACTTTATCTCCTATTTTCATTGTTGTATATCCAATTAAAATTCAAACTCAAAAAAAACGAGTAACAAAGATAGAGATTTCTATGAAATATTTCAGTAACTTTGTCTCTAAGAATACGGAATGTAATCGATATGAAGATTGAAAAGCACATAGAAGGATTACGGTGTGGCTCTTATAATGACTTCAAAGTTATATATAATAGGTATGCCGGTAATTTATACGGATTTGTTTTCGGATTGACCCGTTCTCACGAGTTATCCAAAGACATTGTTCAGGATACTTTTATCAAAATATGGACTAACCGGGAAAGCATTGATCCCACCCAATCTTTCAAATCTTATTTATTTAAAATTTCCCATAATCTAATTATAGACGAGTTCCGCAAACGTCTCAACAATCCCATCTTTGAAAGTTATCTGGATTATTCCGACAACCTACCAATCAGCAATCCTTTTTCAGTCGAACAGAAACTAGACTATGATCTGTTTGTAGAACGGCTGAATAAAGCAAAAGAAAAACTGACGAGTCGTCAAAAAGAAATTTTTGAATTAAGCAAAGAGATGGGAATGACTTCCCCACAAATATCCGAGAAGCTAAATATCAGTGAACAGACCATTTACAACCAACTTTCAGCTGCAATCCGCATTCTAAGAAAAGAAGTGGGCAGTGCTTTTCTTCTTCTTTTCACCATTTTTTTTGAATAATACCGAAAAAAAACACTTTCCCATAGTAGACTTTTTAGTTCCTCCCGTATTAACTTATAGAACAACAAAGTCATTACATGGAAAAGCATATAAATAATCTATTAAATAAGTTCATCAATGAGAATATCACTCCGGATGAACGAAAGGTACTGAAAAATTCTGTTACAGAGTTATCAGATGAAGAATTAAAGCAGGCAATGTCCGACGTATGGGAGCAATATGAAACAAAAGCTACCTCACCTGTAGCATTTGAGCAAATAGCAAGAAAACTTTCCATTAAATCCCAATCATCCATGAGGCATACCTTATTATTTATAGCAAAAGTGGCGGCAGTCATTGCAATCCCTTTACTTATAGGTATACAAATCCACTTATATATAACCAACGATAAACTGAATAAATTTATCGATCAACAGCTAGCCATCCAAGTAGAAAGCGGAGAAAAAGCAGCAATCACTCTCCCTGACGGTACGAAAGTATATCTGAATGCAGCCACCTCCCTTTCCTATCCCAGCGACTTCGGATTATACCAAAGAGATATATACCTGACGGGAGAAGCCTATCTGGAAGTAGCTAAAGATGCAGAAAAACCTTTCCATGTACATACTGATGACGTGGAAATTGAAGTATTGGGTACAAAGTTCAATGTCAACTCATATCCGGATCAGGACGAAGTAGAAACAACCTTGATAGAAGGAGCAGTAAAACTGACTACCAAAAATAACAGTCAGCATCCTATCATTATGAAACCTAGTCAGAAAGTTATTTATTCAAAGAAGAATCACCAGCTATCCTCCCGGCAAACTACCGGGCACTTCGAAACAGCCTGGACACGGGGAGAACTAGTTTTCCGCTCTGCCAAATTCTCTGATATCATAGAAAAGTTGAAAAAACGCTATGGAGTCGAAATTCAGATAACCGGAGACAAATATAATACCGACCTCTTTACCGGTAGCTTTAAAGAAGAATATATTCATGGAGTATTGCGACTCTTACAAATGCACTATCAATTTACCTACACAGAGAAAAATGGTAAAATCCTGATAAGAATGAAGTAATCACTTAAAAAAAAACAGATATGAAAGAGAGAGCACCCTAACATAATTGGAACCGAAAGGTTGGCAGACCCTCCGGTTCCATAGTCAATACAAACTTGCAAATAGTTTTTAGTATCAACCTTAATATTTAATATGATGGATAATTTTTATCTTAAGAAAAGTTATCGCTACAAATGTAGCAATAATTATCTAATCTTGTTTAGTATTCTTTTCATTTTAGTCATTCATCCGGTGAATTTATGCGCTCAAAACAAAGAGATCACTCTATCGGTCAAGAATGCAAGTCTTCAAGAGGTATTAGACCAAATAGAAAATAAGACAATTTATCGTTTCACATATCGGGATGTAAACCTGACAAAAGAAAAGAAAGTGACTATTACAGTCAATCAAATGCCGATTGAAACCTTTCTGAATAAGGTATTGCCTCCAATGTCCTTAACCTTCAAAAAGAGTGGAAACACCTTTGCCATTATCCCCATGAAGCAAGAAAAAGGTAAAAAATTGACAGGCGTTGTAGTAGATGAGAACAATGAACCTCTCATCGGGGTATCAATACAGGTTAAAGGTGTATCTAAAGGTACGACTACAGATATTGACGGTAAGTTCACCATTGATGCAGACCCTAATACCGCACTAATATTCTCGTATTTAGGGTATCTCACTCAAGAGCAGAAAATAAAAGACCAGACAAATCTGAAAGTCAATATGATTCCTGACACTCAAACACTCGATGAAGTAATAGTCATCGGATATGGTGCCCAAAGAAGAAGAGACTTAACAGGTTCTATCTCTTCCATCAAAGGGGAAGAAATGCCTCAAATAGGTTCCACCACTTTGGGACAAGCACTAAAAGGACAAGTAGCAGGTATGTCTTTCACGCAAACCAGCAGTCAGCCGGGCGCCGCTGTTTGGATGCAAATCCGCGGTGCGGCCACCGGTGCTTCACCATTAATTGTAGTAGATGGTGTACCAGTCAGTACGATGTGGGAGCCTGATCCGGGGCTTAATTTCGGGAAAGGTGACAAGGAAAGTGTACTCGATAATATTAACCCGGACGATATTCTGGATATTCAAGTCTTGAAAGATGCCAGCGCTACCTCAATCTACGGTTCCCGTGCAGCCGGAGGTGTCATTCTAATCACAACCAAGCGCGGATCGACAGACGAGAAAGTGAATGTTTCCTTCAAAGCTTCCTATACAGGCCAGTGGATCGCAGAAAAACCGGAAGTAATGAACCCCAAAGAATACATGATCGCTTCCAATGACTCTCAACTTGAACGGTGGATGCAATCCAGCGGATATTATCCGTGGGGAACTCTTCCGCCTTCCGAAGACATTAACGAGATGCGCCGCCGTTACGAAGCTGCCGGAAAGGCATGGAATTACAGCTGGGACGAGATTCAGAATTTCACAGGAGGAACAGACTGGTATGATGCTGTGACAAGAAACGGACAGATACAGGATTACAATCTTTCAGTCAGTGGCAGCGGTAAAAAATCCAACTATCTCATTTCATTGGGATATATGGGTAATGACGGAATTGTCAAGAATAACGATTACAACCGGACATCAGGCCGCATCAACCTCGACCAGACATTCAGCAAGTATTTCAAAGGAGGGATAACAGTCTCTTACTCACATATAAAGTCGAATGATGTGCCCATATCCGGAAAGTCAGGATCAACAACCCTTTTCATGGCAGTACGCAAATATGATCCTACGATTCCGATACGAGATGAAAATGGTAATTACGCTCTTGGACGCATCTATGGTTTGGCCCAAAATCCCGCATCTATTCTGGACGCCACCATGCTAACCCAGAAAGATAACCTTCTGACCTCCGCTTTCTTGGATATTATGCCAGCAAAAGGTTTAGTAGTAAAAACAACCGTAGGATATGACCGGAAATTTGCCAGTACCGGTGCATATTTCCCTATGACTACTCAAGAAGGGATCAACGCCAATGGAGGAATCGCCAAAATCAACGAAAACAATTTGTCGAACTACTACATCAATATGACCGCCACTTACAACAAGACATTTGCCAACGACCACGCTTTAACATTGATGGCGGGCTGGGAGTATCAGAAAGTGGTATCGGAAAGCCTGAGTGGTGAAAATCGCGGATTTCCATACGATGGAGTGAAATGGCATAACCTCGATCTTGGTACATACGAAAAGCCTATTGCGTCATCTTCAAAAACTACAGACCAGAACGCTTCTTTTATCGCACGTCTGAATTATACCTATAAAGATCGTTACCTGCTGACCGCCAATTTTCGTAGAGACGGGTCGTCCAACTTTGCAGCCAATAAACAATGGGGTAATTTTGGTGGTATATCTGTTGCATGGCGTATGAACGAAGAATCATTTATGAAACCAATCGAATGGCTGTCAAATTTAAAACTCCGATTTGGAGCAGGTATCACCGGATATGCCGGAAGTCTGACCGGCACTCGTACTTATTATACTCCCGGAAAAGATTATTATTTCAATAACAAATTGACAAGTGGTGTAGCACTCGCCGTACTTGGCAACCCAGATTTATCCTGGGAATCACAGCAAGACATCAATATCGGTTTGGATTTCGGATTCTTCAATAATAAGTTTGGCGGTACCATTGATGTTTACGAACGAAAAATCAGAGACCGTATCGGTACAAAGAACCTGATGTCGTATCACGAAATCAACACATTAAATTACAATACTCAGCGAATAGACAACACACGAGGAGTTGACCTCTCACTTTATGGAACCGTAGTCACCAAATCCGGATTCAATTGGCGCAGCCAGTTCACATTGACTTATTATCGTGACTTTACCTCCAAACGAGATCCGTCTGAGGTACTCGATATTAATACTCCGGCCCGTAACATTGACTGGAACGACGTCTGGAGCTATCTTTCAGACGGGTTAATCATGCCCGGAGAAACAGTTCCTCATATGCCCGGTGCCCTTCCCGGCACTATTAAAATCAAGGACATTAATGGCTATTTATACGATGCAGATGGTAGTATAATGAGAGACGCCGATGGTCGTCCGATGTATTTGGGCGAACCGGACGGAAAGATCGATAATGCCGACCTGGTCGTTATTCATAATAAGACACCGATACCGGTCAGTTGGACGAACACGTTCTCCTACAAGAATTTCGACTTGAGCATCCATATGTATGGTAAGTTTAATCATTATAAAAACACTGATTATCTGGTGAACATCGCTTATGGCCCTTATGAAGGCACCAACACCTCTCCTTATTTCAACGATCGATTCACTTTCAATAATACTACGTCTACCATTCCGGCTTTCACACAGAATACTTCGTCAAGTTTTGGATATGCCGATTACTTTATGGAAAAGGCATGGTTTATCCGTCTGGACAATATCACGTTAGGATACACACTTCCCAAGAGTATTACCAAGAAGGTCCTGCAGTCTGTGCGTTTCTATGCATCTATGAAAAATATTCTGACACTCACCCCTTACAAAGGATATGATCCAGAATACGATGTGTACACGTATCCGAGTACCAGTTCTTTCACTGTTGGTGTGGATATTAAATTTTAACCCTTATCATCATGAAAACAAAAATACAATTCATAATAGCAATTGCGTCAATAATCCTTTCAATGGAGGCTTGCACACTCGAAAGGGAATCATACAATGAAATCTATCCTGAAAACTTTTTCCGCAATGAAGACGATGTGAACAAAGCACTTGCAGGGTTGTACTACGGTCCATTCCGAATGGGATACGGCAGTTTCTACGGAGTCGACCAATATAGCTATCAGGTAGTGTCTGACTTCACCTCTGGTACATTGGCTAGCCGTTGGACCACTGCCACAGGTTATCCGCAATATCAGGAACATCGTTGGGAAGAAAATGCTCCCGCAGGGTATGCCAAGGATTTTGCCGAAGGGATGTACTCGCAATATAACAAACTTACTTCTGTATTGGAAACTATCAAACGCATAGAAGCTGCCCCTATCACCGACAAGCTTAAAGCAAAAGCCATAGCTGAAGCAAAATGTATTTACGCTTGGATTGGTTTCATTCTCTATGACTTATTCGGCCCTGTACCATTGGTCACAGAAGAAGCACTGGCTAATCCGAATGAAAAAATACTTATCCCTCGTTTGAGCGATACCGAATACACCGCCATCATGCACAAATATCTGGATGATGCCATCACCGAACTGCCCATCAGACAAGATGACGATTGGGGACGAGTGTCCAAAGGACTGGCACTGATGTTGAAACTCAAATTCTACATGATAGATAAAAATTATACAGAAGCCGAAAAAATAGCAAGAGAACTGTACAGTTATCGCGGAACCACGTATGATTTGATGGAAAAAGGTAAATACAGAGAAATTTTTAACAAATATAATGTCAAAAACAAAGAGATCATCCATGCCATTCCATGTGGACTTGCCGATGGAATGCAAAACCGAAGTATCATTCAATTCTGGCCGGTACGCTATCGCGAGGACAGGCAATGCTGGTTTACCTTCGGCATGAACTGGGATTTCTACGACACCTTTGAAAGTGGTGATGACCGGTTAAACTCCATCGTTACTTCTTATACCAGTATCACCAATGAAGCAAATGACCGCACGCACGGATTCCTTGCTAACGCAGCGGCCATCATAAAAGTAGATGACCATACCTATACCGGAGGTGAATTTGCTTCAGTAGATTTGATTGTTTACCGCTTTGCCGATGTTATGCTGTCATTAGCAGAATGTATCAATATGAACAACAATGGTCCGACACAGGAAGCTATCGACCTCGTTGATGAAATTCGCAACCGCGTAAACTTACCCGAACTGACTGATGTACAAACGTCGGACAAGGATGCTTTCAATAAAGCCATCCTCAACGAACGGTTACATGAGTTTATGGCAGAAGGTTTGTCGCGTCAGGATAAAATACGGCATGGAGTATTTGTTTCCGACTCCAAGGCAATGTTTCCCAATAGCCAGTCGGCAAGTCATAAAGTACGTTTTGCCATACCCTCCAAATACATTCTCGAATCAGAAGGGGTGGTCAAGCAAAATCCGGGATATACCAATTAATATTTTCACCATAATCAAGTTAATAATATGAAGAAAAAATATATATGGCTATATGCATTTATCTGCTGTTGCTACAGTTGTGAAGGGAACAATGACCCGATCGATAACAAACCCAATCAATCAATAGAAGTGACTTACGACAAGGGAATTACTCCTCCTTCAATCCCCGTCATCGACGAAAGCGATTATACTGTCTATTATGTAGATACTGATACAGGCGATGATACAAATGACGGCCTAAGCGAGGCAACTCCTTTCAAAACGTTATCCAAAGTTACATATATGGCCAAGATTCCCAAGATGAAAGTCCTGCTGAAAAGCGGTTCTGTCTTTGCAGAAAATCTGGTTCTGAAAAATCTGAACAGTAGTGTCGACAAGCCATTTATTATGGACATTTACGGAGGAACAGAACGTCCTACCATCAGCGGAACAGGCGATCAAGCCGTATTGATCCAGGATGACAATATGCGTTTCCGCAATATTCGTGTAACCAACAAGACCGGAACACGTGGTATTCGCATACAAACCCAAATCCAAGGTGCCGGAGCTTTCCTCAATGTAGAAATTACAGGCTGCCTCATCGAAGAAGTGAACTGGGCCGGTGATATACCTTTTGAAAATGTTGATCCGGAAACGATCGATGTAGAAAAAATAGCACCGGATAGCCGCTTCTCCAATAAAGAGTTCGGTGGTATCATCATCGAAAATGCTACAACCCAAGAACAAGGTGCCAGCTGGTATGAAAATCTCTTTATCACCAACAACATTATTCGTCAGGTATGCCGCACAGGAATCCTGATTCAGGGGAAATGGGGACAACGTGACAAACCGGGCAACGGCAATAATGAATATATTAGCGACGACCAAAACTGGTACCCATCCAGAAATGTGGTGATACAAGGCAATGATTTCAGCTACTGCGGTGGCGACGGCTTGATCCTAATGGGCTCCACCGACTCTTATATTGATCATAACCGTTGTTTCCATGCCAACTTCCTCGGACGAAACGGACAGGCAAGTGCTGGCCTTTGGCCTTATAGCTGTACTAATATCGTCATGCAATACAACGAAGCCGCCTACACTTGGCTGGCTCATGGCAGTGCCGATGGTCAGGGACTTGATGTGGATATTGCCTGCAAAAACACATTAGTACAATACAATTATGTTCATCATAATAAAGGAGGAGGCATTCTTCTGTGTAATATAAAAACAGGAGACCATAGCGGAACGGTTATCCGCAATAACATTTTCTACAAGAATGACGGAAGTTACCGTGGCAGTCTGATGACAGTTTCAAGTAATGTGGGAGCAACAGACATTTACAACAACACAATTGTGTTGGATAATGGGACAACTCCAGTAATCATTTTTACTGACGACTGGGCTAATGCCGGAAAGTCTCATGATATTTCTTACCGGAACAATATTTTTGTGTCAATGACTCCATGTACGGGAAAAATAGACCTCCACAATATGGAGAAGTATTCGTTTGAAAACAATCTGTTTTTCCATGTGGGTAGTTCCTTTATTATAGATTCATCTCCACTCCGTTATGATCCGAAAATAAATGCACCCGTTTCAGCCAATGGTTTCAGTCAGACCCTAAGATTCCAGCCAACTGAATCCAAAGTTTTCACGGACGGAATATTGTTCGACGGAATGGCCGATACTGATTTTGCTGGAAATCCGGTTCAGGGAATCAACTATTTGGGAGCATTTTCTAAATAAAATATATAACTATATTTATATCTACATATGAAGCAGTATTTGAAAATATCAATGATAGTCACATTCGCATTAATCATATTTAGTTGCGATAAAGACAATGAACTATCCGGAAAAATTTTCCAAGTAGATAGCGCACAAAATTTAACTGTCGGAAAAAGTGGTGGCGAAATATTCATACCCGTAACTTCCACAGACAATTATGTACCTATGTCTTCCGAGCCATGGTGCACCATCGGAGAAAAAACGGAAGATGGTTTTTTCTTCTCTGTCAATACAAATGCATTGACAACAACAAGAAGTGTCGATGTAGTAGTAGCTACCGTAGGGTTTCCTTTCTACATCATCAAAGTTACACAAGAACAAGGCGATCCTAACTTCTCCATAGCAGACGAGGAATTGAATAAAACATTCGCACAAGCCGGTGGCGAACTATATGTGACTCTTGCCACAAATATAGATTATACAGTGGATCCTCCAACTGACACTTGGTGCAGCATAAGCGATATTACCGCCAATGGTTTCAAACTTACAGCGTCTCCTAATGATGTCACACAACGAAGAACCTCAATAACGATACATCCCAATGGAGATTTTCCAAATGTAACAATCATCGTGAAACAAAGTGGCAATGCAATACTACAAAACGGCTTTTTCATCAATAACAGCATGGAACATTGGACAACAAGCGGTACTAGCGGCCTGTTCGGACTGGCTACTGACGCATACATTGCAGCCGGCTCCCCCACAGGAGCTTACTATCTTAAAAACAATATCTCCGCAACAAGCGGATTTGAAGGCAGAGTCACCCAAAAACTTACAAACCTGACCGATGGAGTTTACATATTATCTTGTCAGGCAGCCGGTTATCCGGGAAATTCAGCTGCCACTGACGGGGTTTATTTCATTGTGATTGATAAAAACGGAAACGAAACGCAACAGAAAATGACATTACCGGGAGGCGGTTGGAAAGAGAATTCCATGCAAATTAATGTAACAGGAGGAGAATGTACGATTGGAATCTATGCAAAAGCTGCCGGAGGCAGTTCATCTACCATGTCCTTTAAGGTAATGAATTTTGATTTCAAATAAATAACCTATAAAGTACTTAATGTAAAAATGAAAAATAGAATAATATTATTACTGTCAGTTATCCTGACAACAATGATTTCCTGCCGTACACAATCAGTTAAAGAAGTAGATATTTGTATCTATGGCGGTACATCGGCAGGTGTAATCGCAGCCTATACGGCACAACAGTCAGGAAAAAGTGTCTTACTCATCGAACCTGGCCGCCATTTAGGCGGCATGAGTTCGGGAGGATTAGGATTTACTGACATTGGAAACAAGTATGTAGTGCAAGGATTAGCGCTAGATTTCTATCGCCGGTTGGGCACACACTATGGAAAACTAGAACAATGGATATTTGAGCCAAGCGTGGCCGAAACCATTTTCAAAGACTACATAAAACGCGCGGGAATTGAAGTCTGGTATGAAAACCGATTGTCCGATGTAGAAAAACAAAGAAACTCCATCACCACCATTACATTGGAGGATAGTAAACATCCGAACCATACTACCAATCGAAAAGTGCGGGCAAAGGTATTTATTGACTGTTCTTACGAAGGAGACTTGATGGCAAAAAGTGGTGTTTCCTATATAGTGGGACGAGAAGCGAACAGTCAATATGGAGAAACATATAATGGTGTCGAGTTAATGGACCGTCATCAATTCCCTGACGGTATAGACCCCTATAAGATAAAAGGTGATTCAACCAGTGGGTTAATTTATGGTATCAATCCCGCTCCGGTCAATTCAAATGGAACCGGTGACAAAAAAGTACAGGCATACAACTTCAGGATAACATTAACAAACCGTCCGGAAAATCGGATTCCAATCACCAAACCGGACAATTACAATCCCTCACGCTATGAATTATTGCTACGGCTCAAAGAGTTACATCCATGGAATAAACATACAGATGTTTTTATTTGGAGTGATATGCCTAATGGAAAGACAGACATTAATAACTTCGGAGGTTTTTCTACAGATGTAATAGGTGAAAATTGGAATTACCCGGATGCTGACTATGAAGAACGGGCACGAATTTGGAAATTCCATGAAGATTATACCAAAGGCCTGCTCTACTTCGTGGGACATGACGAACGGATTCCCGAATCAATCCGCAACCAGATGTTGGAATGGGGTTACCCGAAAGATGAATACACAGACAATGGACACTGGACACACCAACTGTATGTACGTGAAGCCCGACGGATGATCGGTGAACTGGTCATGACACAACATCACTGCCAAGGCAGGGAAACTGTAACGGACGGTATAGGCTGGGCCGCCTATACCATGGACTCACATAACTGTGACCGCCATATCGTGAATGGCATGGTGAAAAATGAAGGGAATGTAGAAATCGGAGGCTTTAGCCCCTACCCTATTTCATATAGAGCCATCACTCCCAAACAAAATGAAGTGCAAAATCTGCTGGTCCCTGTTTGTTTGTCAACGTCACACATCGCATATGGCTCAATCCGCATGGAACCGGTATTCATGGTATTAGCACAATCAGCAGCCATTGCCGCCGGTCAGGCTATTGACAAATATGATAATTGCGTACAGAAAGTAGATGCCAAAGCTATCCTGAAAGAATTCAGAGAAAACCCATTGGCGGACAAAAGCCAACCGGAAATCCTGATAGACAACCATGATACGTCCCATGTTCAACGTACCGGAGAGTGGAAAACTGAAATATGGAAAGCTTATGGTCCCGATTTCTTTTCTGACGATTCCAAAGGAAAGAATCTTAAAACCATACAATATACTCCGGTCATACCGGTAGACAATCTGTATGAAATATATGCTTATTTCCCCAAAGTACAAAATGCTACTACACAAACGCACATAGACATTTACGATGGAAATGAGTTACATAAAAAGATCATCCGATCTTCGGATATTGTTGTAGAAGGACAAACTTCCGGAGAATGGGTCTCTATCGGGCAATATAAACTTACAAAGGGAATGGATAACTATGTGAGAATCTCGAACGAAGAAGCAGATGGAATAGTTGTAGCAGATGCAGTACTCTTTATCCCTGCAACAGACAATTAATCGATAAAAACGTATAAAAATGGATAGATTCAAAAAATATGATACTTTCTTTTTAGTCATATTTTGTTTACTCATCTCTCAAAGTATCCGGGCAGAAATCAAACTGCCCGGATACTTCACCGACAACATGATGTTACAACGGGATATGCCCATAAAGATTTGGGGATGGGGAAACAGGTATGAAACTGTGACGGTCAGTATTCATGATCAGAAAGTGAATACACGGTGTAAGAAAGACGGCACTTGGGAAATAATTTTATCTCCTATACCTTATGGAGGTCCTTATTCTCTAACGGTCCAGGGAAAAGAAAACAGTATTAAAATAGAAAATATATTGATTGGAGACATCTGGCTATGCAGCGGACAGTCTAATATGGAATGGACTGTTGAACAGTCCGCCAATTCAAAGCAAGAAGTTCAAAATGCCAATTATCCGGAAATCAGAGCATTAAAAGTACCTAAAAGCATCAAAAACAGCCCACAGGACAATTTTAATGCCCAATGGGAGATATGTTCTCCTTCCACTGTCGGAGCTTTTTCGGGAATAGCCTATTATTATGCCAGAGCTCTGTATAAAGAAGTGCAAATTCCTATTGGGATTATCAACGCTTCTTGGGGAGGAACAGATATTGAAACATGGATTAGTGATGAAGCTTTTACTGCACTCCCCTCCAACGTTCAAAAGCAATATAACATGGAAGTCGTCAATAATCTGGAAGAATATATTCGCCAGAACAAGGGACAGAAACAGGCTTTTCTGGATGCCATGGAAAATGATCCGGGAATTAACAACCAGTGGTTTATTCCCGGATTCAACACTGTGGCATGGGAAGAAATGAAAGTGCCCGGTGAATGGGGAACAACTCCTTTATCACTAATAGACGGACATGTATGGTTCAAATATGATCTGAACTTAACTTGTACGGAAGCAGGCAGACCCGCCACTCTTTCTCTTGGAACCATCGACGATGCAGATATCACATGGGTGAATGGAACAAAAGTTGGTAATGCCAGTGGATGGGATACTCCACGAATCTATTCCATACCTCCCGGCATATTGAAAGAAGGTAGTAACAACATCACTGTCAGAGTAACTGATAACGGAGGAAGTGGTGGCATGTGGGGACAGGAAGCGGACATCTATCTGGAAATTGACAATACCCGTCACTCTCTGGCAGGAAACTGGAAATATCAAATGTCAGTTGCCAATGCAGATTACCATGTATTGGATATAACTCCCAACATGGTACATTCCTCCTTATATAATACAATGATTCATCCGCTCACTCCTTTCCGTATAAAAGGAGTCATCTGGTATCAGGGAGAGAATAATGTAGGAGCAGGATATGATTACCGGACACTATTTCAAACACAGATAAAAGATTGGCGAACCCGATGGGGGTATGAATTACCTTTCTATTGGGTACAATTAGCCAACCTGTATCCGGAAGACACGACCCCTGTCGGAAGTTCATGGGCAGAACTTCGGGAATCTCAAGCTATGACATTGGAACTGCCACACACAGGACAGGCCACTATATATGACATCGGCGACGCTTATAGTATACACCCTACAAATAAACAGGAAGTGGGCAGACGCCTATCCTTAATTGCATTGCACAAAGATTATGGCAGAGACTCACTTGTTTACAGCGGTCCTACTTTCCAGAATGTCAGTTTTAAAGAAAATACAGCTGTTATTACCATGAATACATATGGTTCTCAATTGACTATTCATAACAAGTATGGCTATCTGGAAGGATTCAGCATTGCCGGAGAAGACCGGAAATTTGTATGGGCAAAAGCATTTATTGATGCAAATGGAAAAATCATTGTATACAACGAGAATATAGCAGAACCGGTTGCTGTCCGTTATGCTTGGAGCAACAACCCCGCCGCCAATCTATTTAATGCACAAGGTCTTCCCGCTATTCCATTTCGTACAGATAGCTGGAAAGGCGTTACTGAAAAATAAGAAACAACATGAAACATATCATCATACTCCTTTTAGGAATAATCACTTCATCCTCAATCTTTGCCCAGCAAAGTTATGAGACCAAGGCAGATTCTATCATCCGGTTAATGTCATTGGATGAAAAAATAGGGCAACTTAATCAGATAACGGGATTCCAAATGGCAACCGGTCCTATCACTGATTCCGGAGATAAGCGGAAACTGATTAAAGAAGGGAAAATAGGATCTATGTTGAATGTATGCGGTGAATATGCAACTCGTTCCATGCAAGAACTCGCCATGCAATCACGACTGCATATTCCACTTCTTTTCGGACTGGATGTCATTCATGGTTACCGGACTGTATTTCCTATTCCCCTGGCCATGGCTTCCAGTTTCGACACAGAAGCCATATGGCAATCATGCCGGGTGTCAGCACGTGAATCGGTGGTTTCCGGTATTCATTGGACTTTCTCACCAATGCTTGATGTTGCTCGCGATCCTCGTTGGGGAAGAGTGATGGAGGGACCGGGAGAAGATACATACTGGGCCTGCGAAATGGGGAAAGCAATGATTAACGGTTACCAGCAACCTTTCGACGACGGACTCCAGCTAATGGCTTGCGCCAAACATTTCGCAGCTTATGGAGCAGCTATCGGAGGCAGAGATTATAACACTGTGGATATTTCTATGCAAACATTACATAATGTTTACCTTCCTCCGTTCAAAGTTGCAGCAGAGAATGGGGTGGCCAGTTTTATGTGCTCTTTTAATGAGATTAACGGTGTACCTTCCTCCGGCAATGCATACTTGTATGATCTGCTTTATAAACAATGGGGATATAAGGGGCTCGTAGTCTCCGACTGGGCTTCCATCTGGGAGATGGTAGTACACGGTTATAGCAAAGACAGGGAAATGGCAGCTATGCAAGCCATTCAGGCAGGAGTTACCATTGATATGGAAAGTAATGTCTATTCCGACCAACTGAAGAAATTAGTAGAAACCGGGAAAGTTTCAGAAGCTACCTTAAATGAAGCAGTTCGCAAAGTCTTGGTACAAAAATATCAATTAGGTCTTTTCGATGATCCGTATCGATATTGCAACAGCCAGAAAGAAGCTGATGAAATATTAACGGATTCACACCGGAAAACAGCATACGAAATGGCTTGCAAGTCCATTATCTTACTCAAAAACAACAGTCTGCTTCCAGTGAAGATACCTCAAAAAGTAGCCGTCATCGGACCATTGGCCAATTTCCAACGGGCTATGGACGGCAACTGGACAGTAGCTGCCGAAACAGATGTTGCCGTCACCTTACTTGAAGCACTCAAAAACAAATTTCCACAAACTGAAATCACTTTTATAGAAGGTTGTTCTATCTCCGGTAATGATAGGTCAGGTTTTCCGGCTGCCATCAAGTCAGCCAAAGAGTCCGACTTGGTTATATTGGCTTTGGGAGAAAACTGGGGAATGAGTGGGGAAGCCCGTTCAAGAGGTGACATACATATTCCCGGAGTACAAGAAGAACTTGCCTGTGAAATTTATAAGGTCAATAAAAAATGCATAACCTTACTAATGGGTGGAAGACCACTAATCTTTAACCAAATAGCAGAAAAAGCACCCGCCATTCTTTATACATGGTTTCTCGGAACAGAAGCCGGTAATGCCATGGTGGATGTCATAACAGGAAAATATAATCCGTCGGCAAGAGTACCTATGTCTTTTCCCAAGCATATAGGTCAGATCCCTGTATACTATAATTATAAAAACACAGGTCGTCCGGCAGTAGACAAGGAAGGCAACTACTCAAGTCGTTACATTGATATTGACAACAAGCCACAATATCCATTCGGCTACGGCCTTTCCTATACAACTTTTGAATATGGGCAGCCTGACATCAGCATTGAGGAAAAATTTATTTCTGTCAACATACCTATTTATAATAGCGGCTTAATGGACGGACACGAACTAATCCAGATATATACCCGAAAATGGTGGGGAGAATCAACCCGTCCGGTAAAAGAGCTCAAAGCTGTTGAAAACGTGTTTTTAAAAAAAGGGGAGAAACGAACAATCCAACTCAAAATTCCTTTTGATCGACTAGCGTATTACGGTCAGTCCGGTTGGGAAAAAGCTGATGGAGATTATACAATTATGATCGGGAGAAATGCAGAAGATATTATTTTCCGAAAAAATATCAAAGTCAACTTTTAAATGATATATTGATTTTTCTTCTATCTTTGCTCTATGAGATACCCGGATATCTACAAAAATCATAAATTGACGACGAAACCGATGAAAGGACTTATTATAGTTATAGCTTTCGATGCAGACGATACCTTATGGAGCAACGAATCTTTTTTCAGGAAATAGAAAAACAATATACCAATCTACTAAAACCTTATGGCACTTCCGGAGATATTTCAGCCGCTTTATTTCAAACAGAAATGAGCAATCTGAAATATCTCGGATATGGCGCCAAAGCTTTCACCATTTCTATGGTGGAAACTGAAGTAGTAGTAGATGCATTCACACATGATCATTTAAAACAGGTGAAAAAATTGGATTACAATTACAACAGTTTCATCAATTCAGCAGCCCGACACGCCTCTATCGAATTCCCGACAGAAAGTTTTTCCAAAATATTCTGCCGGTGCCGGTTGACTGTATTCACACTGATATAAAGGGTTGTTGCAATCTCTTTACTTGATAGTCCTTTACGTATACAGCGAAGTATTTCCTTTTCACGTTCGGACAATATATTGCGATGTTCCTCCGATAAGAAAAGTATTTCCACTTCTCCACGTTCCATGTGAGTAATGGTAGGGTATATACCTTGCTCTGTCCGTTGATCTGCCGACAGGGAATAAAGACAAAAGATCAGCCATGCACTTCCCGAAGGAGTATTTTCCATAATCTGCACTAAGTTATCAATATACTGATACACTCCTTTCTCATTCATCATACGTATTCTGCATCTTCCTCGGTATTTCAGCCGTTCATCGAAAGGCATTGCAAAGGTTTTCTGAAAAAACTTATACTCCAATAACCGCTTTTCTACCAAATCTTCAGGATGAATACGCCGGTAAATACAATCTTCATCCATAGAATCAATTACACTTAACGCAGCTTCTTCGGGAGTCAACCCCAAGAAATGTGCCCACGGATGAACGGCAATATAACTCTTCCTGTTCGAAAGATCCGAAATTACAGCACACCCGCCATTTATCTCTGTCAATGAATGAATAAATCGCCGATGCTGCTCTACAACCCTATTATCCAATGTTTCATCAGTGATCGGTTGCGTTGCATAAACTTCATCTATTTCCTTTTGTAATACGTCCATTCTATAAAATGGTTATTATTCAGTATTGTTACACACGGCGGCTTGTGCTATCTTTGCACCACAAAGATAATCAAATAAGAAATAATCATGAAATATTTAAAAATCAAAATCATGTCAATAGCCTTTATGGCAGTAGCAACTTCTTCTATGGGACAAAGTTTGAATAAAATGAACTGGCTGAATGAGCCTCAACAATGGGAAATAAAAGATGGTAAAACTTTAGTGATGGACGTTCCGGCAAAAACTGACTTCTGGCGGATTTCTCATTATGGATTTACCGTAGACGACGGTCCTTTCTATTATGCCACTTACGGTGGAGAATTCGAAGCCAAAGTAAAGATAACCGGCAATTACGTAACAACTTTCGACCAAATGGGATTAATGCTGCGCATCGACCATGAAAACTGGATCAAAGCAGGTGTGGAATATGTAGATGGCAAACAGAATGTGAGTGCTGTTGTAACGCATCGGACTAGCGATTGGAGCGTAGTGCAGTTGCCGGATGCTCCCCGTTCTATATGGATAAAAGCAGTCCGCCGTTTGGATGCAGTAGAAATATTTTTCTCACGTGACGATAAAGAATATATTATGATGCGCACTTGTTGGTTGCAAGATAATTGTCCTGTCATGGTTGGGTTGATGGGAGCTTGTCCGGACGGGAAAGGCTTCACCGCTACATTCGAAGAATTTAAAGTGACTCCATTAGCCGATCAACGAAGACTGGAATGGGCCAAAAAACAAATGAATAAATAGGTACTTCACATATACAGGTTGTTTTACCTGACTAAAGCATAGCTTTAGGGAATGAAAAGCATAGCTTTAACCAGTCTAAAGCTATGCTTTTGAGAGTTAATAAGAGGTATATCCGTTCTTTCTACAGATATAGCATTTTATCTATCTCCTTCACCTTTCTTCTGAACACCTGATAAATAGGGCATTCACGGGTGAAGGGGATTAAAAACAAATACTATAATTAATAGAGGTGAATTGCAGAAAGATAGAATATACGTTTTTCATATTATTTCCAAAATCGTATATACCTGTCCTTTTCACGGTTCAAAGCAACTTCATCGACACAATCATCCAGCCGGAACCATGAATGTTCTATGAACGAGCCTCCTTTTTTAACAGACTTATCCCAGTTTCCTATCACCTGCCCCTCATGAAGAACAATCGGATAAAACAGACCATTATTCGTAAATGCTTTTGCATAATGCTCTTTAGGCAAAACGTCTGTCCGGTCTTTATACCCAAGCAAATATTCATCATAAGAAGGAAGAAGATGTAAACTTCCGGAGACTTTTCCACGAGTCCGGCAATCTTCATGAATATACCATGTCTGTCCATTCCATTCTTCCGTAGTCAATTCTGAATCAATCAGATAGACAGCTTGTCGTGCTTCGGTAACAGGCAGTCCCGACCACCAGACAAAATCTTGCAAAACGGCGGGAGCATGACTCCGAAAATAGCTTCTGGCCAAACGAGCTAAAGATTCATCTTTTGTCAATTCGGGCATTGGCGGGACACGTTCTTCCAAAAGCGCATACGTGCATTTACTTCCTTTATCTTCTCCACTACAGACAATACCTACCTGTTCCGCTCGTGTCATAAAACGAGTCATATGATGATTATCCGCCACAATTCCCGAACGGCTAAAATGTTCAGCAATTTCCTGCCTTGTCAGACTCTTTTTTCCACTAAGAATCTTTTCCAGTAACCGATAACTTCTCGCATAAAGTTCTTCTGAAATATCCAAATCATGTCCTTTCGCATAAGATTCATTGGCAGCTATCACACGCTCGGCAGAAAGTTTCAACATCCATCGGATATCCTCTGCCGCTACCAGATGCCATGTCGGACGCATAACATGAGTCCGCAAAATCTCACCCTCGCGTAGCGCTTTCTCCACAGTCTGAATCGTTGCCGACTTCAAACGCATTCCTACTGCCCACTTTACCATGGAATAATTCTGTGCCTGTATGGCTCCCATCCATGACACAAGTTCCTTCGGTTGAGAGAAAAGAGGACTTAACAACTGTTGGTTGAGTAAACGTATATTCGATATTTTCATTTCAATTTATTACCTTTTTTATCAATATAAAACCAATGATCGCTTTGCCATGTCCAATGCTCCCCATAATCATCCATTGCCTTCTTTGCCCCGGTATAGGTCACTTCGGCCTTCCCGTCTTTAAAAGGAAAAACGAAAGCAAACTGCGGTTGGATGACGACATTCCCTAATGTATCGGCAAACCCCATCAACATTTCATCGTTTATGATACGAAAAAGCCCTTCCTCTACATAGTCCGGCCCATTATCAAAGCTAAAGGTATAAAAAAGTTTTTCTCCTTTATTGTTGATCGTTGTCCATCCGGGGGTATGAGGTTCCACTACAAAACCGATATGCCGTATGGTATCACTCCCTCCATAATGATATTTACCAAAAGGAATCACCGTATCACCTCGTTCATTCAAATAACAGACAGAAGAGCCTAATTCCAGAAATTCTGTTGACGTATAAGCGATAAGGATTGCATGATCCGACTGTTTCTGACCGTCCAAACATCCAGTCGTAAAAATACAAAACAATAAGGCATACAAGGATTTTATTTTCATGAGCTTATTATTAGTATACTGCAAATATAAAATTTCTTTCCAAACAAACCATTGTTAATAATAAAAAGAATAAGCCGGAAGAGATAGATACTACCTCAACTCCCTTACCAAGAGCCAAAACCAGTTGGAAGTCTCCGAATAAATCTCTACTTTTGTACTTCATAACAAAGAATATATTTAAATATGATGCTCTATAAACTCATCCCTCCCTCAACGGTAACAGCAGCTATCCAGTTGCCGGCTTCTAAAAGTATCAGTAATCGTGCATTAATCATCAATGCATTGGGTAAAGGAACGTATGCTCCTGAAAACCTGTCTGATTGTGACGATACACAGGTGATGATAAAGGCTCTCACCGAAGGGAAAGAGATGATTGATATCATGGCTGCGGGCACTGCTATGCGTTTTCTTACCGCCTATTTAAGTGTGACTCCGGGAGAACGGACCATCACAGGAACAGCACGTATGCAGCAACGTCCGATACAGATATTAGTCAATGCTCTTCGGGAGTTAGGAGCTGAAATAGAGTATACCCACAATGAAGGGTATCCTCCTCTATGTATCAAAGGGGCAGAGCTGAAAGGAAATGAAATAACACTGAAAGGAAATGTCAGTTCCCAATATATATCTGCTTTACTGATGATAGGTCCGGTACTCAAAGACGGTTTGACGTTACATTTGAGCGGGGAGATTATTTCCCGTCCATATATTAATCTTACATTGCAACTGATGCAGGACTTTGGAGCCAAAGCCGCATGGACTTCTCCAAACTGTATTTCCGTTGCTCCACAACTCTATCAGAGCATTCCTTTCAAAGTGGAAAGTGACTGGAGCGCGGCTTCCTATTGGTATCAGATTGCTGCCTTGTCTCCCAAAGCAGAAATAGAGCTGTTAGGATTGTTCCGTAACAGCTATCAGGGTGATAGTCGGGGAGCAGAAGTTTTCTCACGCTTAGGCATAACTACCGAATTTACATCGCAGGGTGTGAAACTGAAAAAAACAGGTAAAGCGCCGGAAAGGCTGGAAGAGGATTTTGTCGATATTCCGGACTTGGCACAGACGTTTGTCGTTACTTGTGCCTTGCTGAATATTCCTTTCCGTTTCACAGGATTACAAAGTCTGAAAATAAAAGAGACTGATCGTATTGCCGCATTGCGCACAGAGCTTAAAAAGCTAGGATATGTTATTGAGGAAGAAAATGACAGCATATTAATGTGGAATGGCGAACGATGTGAACCGGAGGAAATTCCGGTGATTGACACCTACGAAGATCATCGGATGGCTATGGCATTTGCTCCGGCAGTTATCTGTCATTCTAATTTGCTTATTGCTGATCCGCAGGTCGTTACCAAATCATATCCCGGATATTGGGAGGATTTGAAGCAGGCCGGATTTCAGGTGATAAACGAAGGATAATCTCCGGACATTGTGGAAGATTTCAATAAATATACTTCCCATATCAACTACTCCCCTATTGTAGATTTCGTATTGCAACAGGGGAAGCAGACCTATTATAAGAAAGGAGAATACTTTTCCCGTCAAGGAGAAGTATGTAAAACAATGGGGTTCGTCAGTTCCGGTTCTTTCCGGTACTGTTGTACTAACAGTGCAGGCGAAAACAGCATCGTAGGATATACTTTCGATCATTCTTTTGTTGGCAACTATCCGGCTTTTCAATTACAGGACAAATCCAATGTAGATATACAGGCTTTATGTGACTGCTCGGTATACGTAATCAATTACCAGCAAATGACAGAATTCTACGATACCAACGACGCTCACCAAAAGTTGGGACGTCGCATTGCAGAAACTTTGCTGTGGGAGGTCTACGACCGGATGATTTCAATGTACAGCCTGACACCGGAGGAACGCTATCTCGAAATTATCAACCGTTGTCCCGACTTACTGAAACTGATTACTTTAAAAGAACTGGCTTCTTACCTTCTGATTCGTCCCGAAACATTAAGCCGTATCCGAAGAAAAGTCGTACAAAAGTAAATTCTTGATTTCAGTCAAGAGTTTATTTATTCCCTACCCCTACTTTTGCGGACAAATAAAGTATACGGTATTTCATGAAGAAAATTATAATTATAGGTGCAACCTCGGGCATCGGCCGTGGATTAGCAGAAATTTATTCTCAAGAAGATTTCCTTATCGGCATTACCGGCCGTAGAGAAAATCTATTGAAAGAGGTATGCGCCCGTGACGAAGACAAACTATTCTATCAAGTGTGTGACATCACCGACACGCAATCCACTATTTCATCCCTTGAGACACTCATTCAAAAAATGGGTGGAATGGATATACTGATTATCTGTGCCGGTACCGGAGAACTAAACCCTGAACTATCCTACCAACTGGAAGAACCCACCTTACTAACTAACGTGATAGGATTCACCAACATTGTAGACTGGGGATTCCGATATTTCGAACGGCAAAAAAGCGGGCATCTGGTTACTATCTCCTCCGTTGGAGGTACTCGGGGCAGTGGTATTGCCCCTGCCTACAATGCATCGAAAGCCTACCAAATCAATTATATGGAAGGGCTACGGCAGAAAGCGACCAAATCTCACCATCCTATTTATACGACCGATATTCGTCCCGGATTTGTAGACACTGCCATGGCAAAAGGAGAAGGATTGTTCTGGGTTACTCCTGTTGACAAGGCTGTGAGACAAATAAAAAAGGCTATTTCTAAAAAGAAAAAAGTAGCTTTCATCTCTAAAAGATGGAAATATGTGACTATTCTATTTCGTCTTTTGCCATCTGCTATTTATTGCCGGATGTAAAGTTCTTCTTATTCGCCGTCTCTCCTATTTAAGAAAGAAAGCTTCCGTGAATTCTACCATCGGGAAACAAAGATTATCTACACAAATTCGCTATATTTGCAAAGAGAGTCTGTCAACAGGCCAATAAAGGGTTACAATTACCCCACTGGCTGATTGATACTATCCAAATAAAAACGAGAACATATATGAATACTGATTTCATAAACTTAACAGCAGAAAATCTTTCCAATGAGCATTTATGCTGCATTATCCGTAGTAAAAAATCTCATCCGGGCATTGAAGCAAAACGGCAATGGCTTTCCGACCGACTGAAGGAAGGTCATGTTTTTAGAAAGTTAAATGCAAAAGCTACGGTCTTTATTGAATATGCTCCTCTTGAAAAGGCCTGGGTACCGATAATAGGAGGCAACTACTATTACCTCTATTGCTTATGGGTTTTAGGTAATCCCAGAGGAAATGGATATGGAAGTTCGTTGATGGAGTACTGTATAACTGATGCTAAAGAAAAAGGTAAATCCGGCATTTGTATGCTTGGAGCAAGAAAACAGAAGAATTGGCTTTCAGACCAATCATTTGCAAAGAAGTTCGGCTTTGAGGTGGTTGACACTACCGATAATGGATATGAATTGCTTGCCCTTTCTTTTGATGGGACAACCCCGAAATTCACTCCAAATGCTAAAAGGCTAAAAATAGAAAGCGAAGAACTGACTGTTTATTATGATATGCAATGCCCTTATATCTATCAATACATTGAGATGATTAAACAGTATTGCGAAACAAATAATGTTCCTGTTTCTTTCATTCAAGTGGACACATTAGAAAAAGCAAAGCAATTGCCTTGTGTTTTCAACAACTTCGCCCTGTTTTATAAAGGAGTTTTTGAAACTGTGAATCTGCCAAATATCGACTACTTGAAAAGAATACTCAAAAAATAAGAAGTACAATCCTGACACATTTTCCCGTTCATTATCAGGATTGTATTTTATCTGTTTCCTTAAAATGACTTCTCATTCGCCATCTTCCACATATTGAGAAAAGATGCTTTGGTAATTTCCACTATTTTATCCCAATTCAATCGATCTGCATGATCGGAAGGCTGGTGATAGTCAGGATGCCCGTCGGTATGATACCAGATGATCGGAATATTGACTTTGGCAAACGAACCGTTATCACTTCCTCCTATCGGATGATCCCAGGCACGATAATCCGGTTCCAACTGTAAGCCGTGTTTTTTGATATCCTCTTTCAGCCAATCACCAAAAGCCGGATGAGCGGCTGTATAGAAATAGACAACATGTTTAGGCTGTTGAGGTTTGTTATTACGTCCAATCATGTCAAAGTTCAGATACCCTTTTATTTGAGACAAGAAAGGACAAGTTTGTACAAAATATTTAGAGCCTAGCAATCCTTTTTCTTCTCCATCCCAAAAGGCAAAGATTACATTCCTTTCGGGTTGCTGTCCACTGGCAAGAAAGGCTCTCGCTATCTGCAACACTGCCGATACACCGGAAGCATTATCATCAGCACCATTGTATATTTGATCGCCGTCGAGTGCAGGATCGATGCCTAAATGATCGAAATGAGCCCCTACAATCACATATTCTTTCGTGTTTTTACCAGGAATCATTCCCAATACATTCCTCATAGAGAGCTTCTGATGGACTTCCTGTTTCAGTTTAGCTATGGAATCAGGATGTACTTCCAGGCGCCCTTTTTTCTGGCGTTCTTTGCGATAAGCATCAAAAGGCTGGAAATAACTGTCAGTCAAAGGTGGGATTCCCATCCATTGCAATAAAGAGGCAATATACTCCGAAGTCACACGTGAACCGTGAAAACCCGCCTCACGACCTTGCAACTCATCGCCTGCCAAAAAGTTGATAGTAGCCTCGGCGGAGGAACGATTGATCGTATTTAACCCTCTCTCAATAGAAGATTGGGCAAAAGTAATGTTTCCAACAAACAGGAATGCTAATAGTAAATAATTTCTCTTCATTATACTTCAAATATCTTAAGTCGTTTTTCATTTATTGATAAGGTAAGTTTCAATTCACCCGCCAATGTTTATTCTGTAATATAGTCTCATCACAATCTGCCGCTCCCGGATTATTCTTGTACATAATCACACATTTATCATAATAAGCGGGATACCCTGTAACATCCGGCAAAGTATTAAAGATATTATTAAGTTGATCTTTATCCAATTTGTTATATCGGCAATCAAGTTTTCTCAAATTATTATTCATTGGGATAGACAAACTCTTTAATTGATTATTATAACAATCCAAATACCACAGTTTTTTATTACCAGATGTATCAAGGTCTGTCAATTTGTTAGAGCTACAATATAATTCAGTCAATGACATTAACTTGTTCAAAAAGTCCAGTTTCTGAAATACACATCCTTCAATATGCAATACACTAATCATATTATCATCATCTATTTCCAAAGCCGACAACTGCGGTGTACCGGTTAACTCTACCGTATGTAATGCTGGTAACTTTTTCAATGAAAGTGAAGTTATTCCATTATCTATACAATACAACGAGGTCAAAAATTCACAATGCCCCAATTTTATGGAAGTCAATTTCGGATTAGTGTATACCTGTACCGTTTTCAGATTCAGACACTCATCAAAATGTAATTCTTCCAAACCCTCCCAATTTCCAATATTCATATATTCCAAATTAGGGCAGGAAGTATTCAAATCTAAGAAACTGCTTTCTTTTATACTATTTAATTCAATCCTCTTCATCCTGGGAAAATCCCCCAAATGCATATTACTTACCGGCATCAACACACCACTAACACTGAAAGCTGTCAATTCCTCTGCCCAAACCCTTACCGTGAAACTCCTTGAAGGCTTATATCTATATTGAATCGAAGCATTATCGGGATGTTCGATTTTTTGTAATCGTCCATCACCCCATTCGATAGCAATTCGTCCACTACCTGCATTCATTTCTATCACCTTCCATTCACCGCTAGCATCTACCGTGAATTGAATAGTATTTGCATCTGTCAATTCAGGAATCTCGAAGTCGTCCCCAAACACACTTTTGTCTTCACTGGAACAAGAAGAGAATCCTAATAACAAGCATACTCCTATCAAGCTAAATAACAGTTTCTTTTGTTTCATCATGTATGAACTTTAGGTTAGTAAGATACAAAAGTAAGAAAAGAAATAGATAGCCTAACATGATAGAATGCAAATTTATAAGTAACTTTGCACAAATTTGATTTGTAACTGTTATATTGTCATGTGGATACTTATTATAAGTCTGGTACTGCTGGGGATTATCGCGCTGATAGCCGGAATCATCCGCAACAAAAGACTACAAAAGAAAATAGAGAAAGGCGAACTGGACCGTATGCCGGAAGTGAAGGAAGTAGATGTGGAATGCTGCGGCCAACATGAAGTATGCGAACGGGATAGTTTGTTGGCTGCTGTCAGTAAAAAGATAGAATATTACGATGATGAAGAGCTGGACCAGTTCATTGGCAGACCTGGAAATGCATATACGGAAGAAGAGACAGATATGTTTCGGGATGTACTGTATACAACATTGGATGTAGAAGTGGCCGGATGGGTGCGTAGTCTTCAACTCCGTGGCATCGAACTGCCGGATGATCTCAAAGACGAGGTCTTTCTAATTATCGGAGAAAGAAGAAACGGAGAAAGTTGAGAGGTAATAGGTAATAGGTGATAAATGATAGGTGAGAGATGATGGCCTGTTGTTATCATCTAATCACGGTCTTTAATTTTTAATCTTTAATTTTTAATTTACTTGGATTTACTACAATATACATTCTTTCAACACGCCTTGTTGGGTAGTCTGCTGGCAAGCATTGCCTGTGGGATTATCGGTACCTACATCGTTACCCGCCGCCTGGTATTTATCAGTGGAGGAATCACTCATGCTTCTTTCGGAGGAATCGGGTTAGGATTGTTTGCCGGCATTTCCCCGATACTCTCGGCGGCTGTATTCTCGGTTTTATCAGCCTTCGGTGTGGAGTGGCTCAGCAGACGGAAAGATATGCGCGAGGACTCTGCCATTGCAGTATTCTGGACGTTGGGAATGGCACTCGGAATCATGTTCAGCTTTTTGTCACCCGGATTTGCACCAGACTTATCAGCTTATCTTTTCGGGAATATCCTGACCATCAATCAAATTGACTTATGGATGCTCGGCATATTGGCACTCATACTGACCGGATTCTTTTATCTGTTTATCCGTCCTATTGTATATATTGCCTTTGACCGTGAATTTGCACGTTCGCAGAAGATTCCGGTAGAGATATTCGAATACGTGTTGATGATGTTCATCGCATTGACTATTGTAGCCTGCCTGCGGATGGTAGGTATTGTGTTAGCCATATCTCTTCTCACCATTCCACAAATGACGGCCAACCTCTTCACTTATAGTTTCAAGAAAATCATCTGGTTGTCCATCGGTATCGGTTTCTTGGGATGCTTGGGCGGATTGTTTATTTCTTATCATTGGAAAGTCCCCTCGGGAGCTTCCATCATATTCTTCTCTATCCTGATTTATGCTGTCTGCAAAATCGGAAAGAGTTGTTGCAGGAAAAAGTCATCATAATAGATATAGTATATGGAAATCAAAATTCAATCACTGGAAAGTATCCATGAAGCAGCCCGGGAATTCATCGCTGCTATGGGCGACAACACAGTATTTGCTTTATACGGAAAGATGGGTGCCGGTAAAACCACATTTGTGAAAGCACTCTGCGAAGAATTGGGTGTAGCGGATGTTATCAGTTCTCCTACTTTTGCTATTGTCAACGAATACCGTTCGGACGAAACCGGGGAGTTAATCTATCACTTCGATTTTTACCGCATCAAGAAACTAAGTGAAGTGTACGACATGGGATACGAAGATTATTTCTACAGTGGTGCTCTCTGCTTTATCGAATGGCCGGAACTGGTGGAAGAATTACTGCCGGGTGACGCCGTAAAAGTAACGATTGAAGAATTGGAAGACGGAAGTAGAGTGATTAAACTATGACCGGGCAATATATCGTACAAGGAATCTTTGCGCTGGCAGGAACTGTCTCCCTGCTGGCGTCATTGCTTAACTGGGACTGGTTCTTCACAACACGTAATGCGCAAACCATTGTCAGAAACGTAGGACGCAACCGGGCACGACTCTTCTATGGGATATTAGGGATTATCATTATCGGCATGGCTATATTCTTTTTTGTGGAAACACGAAAAGCCATAGGATTATAAGTTCTATGGAATAATAAAGAAGAATAAAAAGTCAGACTATTATTGATATTCATATTACAATAGTTGCCGTGACTTCATCTCCAGATACTTATTAATCACATCAATTGAAAGGTTATCCGGTGTGGTTAATAAGGAATAGATTCCATGTTGTTTCAAAGTAGATACAATCAGCCGCTTTTCGTAAGCAAACTTTTCTGCGATCACGTGACGATAGTAACTTTCCGTATCTTTTGCGGGTTGAGCTATATATTCTTTCAGATCGACATCTTCGAAAAAGACTACAAGCAAGCGATGCTGGCGGTTTAATTGTTTCAGATAAGATAATTGACGGTTCATACCTCCTATACTCGAAAAGTTTGTGTATAGTACTAACAAGCTACGTTTGCTGACATGCTTGTTCAAATGGACACAAAGAGCCGAGAAATCCGTCTCTCCGAAAGTGGTCTGCTGACTATAAAGATTCTCTAGCAAGGTTTGCATATATCCCGGTTGCTTAGAAGCAGGAACAAAAGAATCGAAATGCTCATCAAAGGTCACTAAGCCGGCTTTATCTTCTTTCCGCATGGCAACATACGATAATACCAGCGAAGCATTAATCGCATAATCCAACAGAGTCATCCCTCGGAAGGCTTGCTGCATCACTCGACCTTTATCTATCACATTATAAATCTGTTGGGAACGTTCGTCCTGATATACATTCACCATAAGTCCATGTCGGCGGGCGCTTGCTTTCCAATTAATCGTGCGGTAATCATCACCTTTTACATACTCTTTGATCTGCTCAAACTCCGTATGATGTCCTACCCGGCGAATACGCTTTATTCCCAATTCAGTCAGATTATCACTTATTGCCAACAATTCATATTGATGGAGCATCAAATAGGACGGGTACACTTTAATATCCAGAGGTTCCGCACAAGTATAACGTCGGGATATAAAGCCGATTTTTCCGGTCACAAAAACTCTGATATGACCGAAAGAGTAAACACCACGATGAGTAGGGCGAAGATGATAGGTAACTGTTTTTCCCTCGTTTGCTCCAAGCTTCACCTGAAAGTCAACATCACGTTTCTGAAAGATAAAAGGAATCTCATCTATGATCTCTAAAGATACAGGATGCGAATAACTACTTTCCACCCGAATACTCACTTCATTTTCGTCACCATTGGAGAAGCGGTCGGCACACTGACGGAAAGCGCGGATTCCACGAATGCGATAAAGAGAATATGCATCTGCCAGTACCACCAGAAGCAGGACAAAAAGAGTCCACTGCCCGATGACAAAGAACGGAGCAAAGACGTATCCGCTACCCAATAACAGGATAACTACGACAAGGGCAATATAGAAACGACGAGTTAAAAACAACTGATTAACTGATTAATTAGAAATTAAAGATTAAAGACTGTGGTTAGATTGTAGCAATAAACTATCAACTATCATTTATCAACTATTTCGGAACTTCCACTTTATCAATTAAACGTTGTGTCACTTTCACCGGAGAATAACCTTCCATTTCAGCTTCCGCAGTCAGGATCAGGCGGTGCTGAAGTACATAGGGAGCTACAAACTTAATATCTTCCGGCGTCACAAAATCACGTCCCTGCAAAAGGGCATAAGCTTTCGACGATTGCAGCATAGCTACAGATGCACGTGGAGAGGCTCCCAAATATACGGCTTTACTGGTACGGGTCTGCTGCACAATCAATGCGATGTATTGAAGCAACGTTCGATCTACAAACACCTGATTCATAAAAGCACGAAGGGACAGCACTTCTTCTTTGGTAATGGCGGGAGTGATATCATCCAATTTCACCAATGCAGCATTGGTATGATGACGCTCCAGAATGTTCACTTCTTCCTCTAATGAGGGATAATCCATTGTTATCTTCATCAGGAAACGGTCGAGCTGTGCTTCGGGAAGTTTGTATGTTCCCTCCTGCTCTACCGGATTCTGGGTAGCCAGAATCGTATAAAGCTCTCCCATCCGGTGAGTGGTTCCGTCAATACTGATCTGGCGCTCTTCCATTACCTCGAACAAGGCGGCCTGTGTCTTGGCAGGAGCACGGTTGATTTCATCCACCAATACAATATCTGCAAAAATCGGTCCCTGATGAAAATCAAAGCCATTGGTCTTCATATTAAACACAGTCGTACCTAACACATCACTCGGCATTAAGTCCGGAGTAAACTGGATACGACTGAAATCGGCATCAATCAGACGGGCAGTCAAACGAGCCAACAGTGTCTTAGCAACACCCGGAACACCTTCTATCAATACGTGTCCATTCGCCAGAATAGCCGTCAGTACCAAATCGACAGTCTGCTCCTGTCCTACTATGACGCAAGCAATCCGGTCTTTCAACTCTTGTATCTTCTCGGAAAAGAGAGTTAAATCTACTCGCTGTTCTGTATTCTCTTCCATAAATTTCTTCTTTAGATATGATTGATTATTTCATTCATTTTATCAATATACACTTTCATCTGATCCGCATCAATCGTACGTCCTCCGTAAATCACCGGACGTACTTCGCGGATCAGTTCCGCAATCTCTTGTATATCCATTCCTGTTTTCCGGGCAATTCTGTTGAAAGAGCGTTCATCATCTTCCACTTCTTCAATATCTACCTGAATCTCCCTCCGAAGTTCTTCGGCCAAATAGGAAAACTTCTTTCGGACCAGATCCGCATGATCTTTCTTTTGAAAGTAAAGTGTACCTATCAGTTCGGTAAATTCAAGAGATTTATTGGCCGGTTCCTGAATAACAGGGATAGCCCGTTGCCGTCTCTTCGCAGTAAATATCATGAAGAGTATGATGGTAATCATTGTCAGATATAACGCCCAACGAAGCGGCTGGTGTGCCAAAAGATAGCGGAAAGGCGATTGCTGCACCTGTGCCGTCTCCTTCATGTATCCCTCTGTACGAACTATGGGCAGTTTTCCCATCTGTGACAACAGACGGAAAATATAGGTTGCATTCTTGCCATCCAATATACCGTAATTGGTGAAAATCAACGGAGTGGAAACTAAAATGACCTCTCCTTTACCCCACTGACGGGACATCGCTACAGGCATATAAGTAACACTATCCGTGACCAGTGAGTCCGCCTCGGTTTCGTATTTAAATTCATTCGACTCAAGGACTTTTTGTGCCAGCACCCTTTCAGGAAGCGAATCTCCCCAAAAATAAGAAGAGCACAACTGGGGATAAAAATAAAAGGTCTGACGGGGATAAACCGCCGAATCTCCCACCCAGCACAGACTGTCTTTTAACAAGAATGAAGTTGCATATTTCTTCAAAGCCATCGGACTGAAATAAGAATAATAAGACCTGAAACTCAAAGTATCTTCCAGATATCTGCCAAACAAGGTACTCACCAGCATGATCTTATCTCCACGTTCCACCATTTTCAACAGAGCGTTTACATCAACATCCGACAATCTCAAATTATCAGAGATTACCAATACCCCTCTGCGCTGCGTCGTATCTTCCTGCTCCAACTGATAGAGACTTTTTTTCGAAAAGGTGTAGCCCTGTGGCAAAGAAGAAGACAACAGACTATCGAATATCGCGCATCCGAAAGGTTGCTCATCATAATGTCCGAAAGTGGGCTTCCATACAAAGTTCTTCGGCAAATGATATTCTATTGCAAACATGATAAATAGAAAGGCGGCAATAAAGATAATGAACCAGCGGCTTCCTTTCATGAGACGCCTCCTTTCTTTATTTCTCCCTGTAGAGACTGCATGGTCAGGAAGAGTTCTTCCGTCGCCTCAAAGTTACCATAACGCACCCGCAAGAAATGATTGGTCAGTTGCCGGAATGCCGGCATCCGTACTTCATTAATATATTGGGTAGGTGTTTTATAAAGTTGCCAGTCAATACGTTCTGCGTCACTAAGTTGTTTCAAAGTTTGCAAATAAAGCAAACGTACCGCTTCCCGGTAATCCTGACGGGAAAGTGCCTCTGCAATACCTCCCGGAAAATCCACACCGTAAATTGTATCCTCTTCAATCGTATAAGGCAATGCATTCTTACGAGAGACCATAAACAATTCGGGACGTTTCCGATAGAGAAACCAAACAATCAACAGCAAAATAAAAATCGCAATACATATCAGGATAAGCCCTGAATACTCTTCAGCAAAACGACTGCCAAATATTTTACGCATCAATTCCCCAAACTGCCTGCTGATCCACTCAAAGACATTCATCTCCGGAGTAATCAATTCACGGTTATAGTTGTATGCCGGATCAGACTGCCAAAGGGCAATCTGCACCGTATCACAGACTAATGTATCAGCCGGGGAAGTGAGATTCATTTAGTTGAGGTCTGTTTTAGAGTTTGTCAAAATTATCAATATCACTTTCTACCGTTATGCTATCTACCACTTCCGATGCATGACCGTACTGATAAACCAAGCCGACGATACTGAATATAGCCGACAAGTAAGAACCATACAACATCAGGATAGAGAACAAATATTGTGCGAAGTTCAGTCCGACTGATGAAGAAGTTGCCCCCCCATCACTCATCGTAAAGATCATTTTGACAATATAGATCACATACCAGGGTATAGAAACGATTCCTTGCAATACGCTGGCAATAAGCCCCATCACCAGTAATATCAGAAAGACTCCGCCCCACGTAGCAAATCCTAGCCGGAATGTTTTCGCAAATGCCTCGCCCAACGAAATGTCTTCAAACAAGTAGATGGGAGCCATTAATGCCAAAGGTACCATAAATGCGAATAAAAGCGGGATGGTCAGAATGAGCGTGAAAGGTGTTAACACAGCCAATAGAACAACAAGGATCACCGCAAAGAAGAACAAGAAACCACAAGCAATTCCCATCAGGAACAGCCTCTTGACATTACGGAGCAGCAACGATTTTATATCGCTAAATACAATTCCATTCAGGCGTTCTTCCCGTTCATTGTACAATCGTACCATCGCATAAATCAGGGAAGTCAGCAGCAAACCTCCCGAGCATGAGAAGAAGATCACTCCTGCATAATTCAATGCAAATGAGGGTCCCAGAGCAGCCAATGGATTCTCACCTATTCCTCCTGAAGTCTGCATAGCAGTAAGATCTGTCATACTTCCCATTAAACCACTAAAGTTAGCAGCCTGAATGATGCATATAGGAAGTATCAGATAAGTTGAATACTTAAACAATTGTTTCCAATTCTCTTTTATAAAATCAAAAGAAGCGTTCAACTTCTCACCGAAAGGACGTTTCACATACATCGCAATCTTAGGTTTCTGTGATTCCATGTTTTTTTCTATTTGGTAAATAAATATAGTAGAATATAATAAATGCCAGAGAAGTGAGTATCACACCAAGCCTCAACATATCGGGAAGTTCTGTGTGACGGGTAATAAAACCTTCTATAAAGCCTGCCATAATGAATACCGGGACAGTGCCGATCACTATTTTCAAGCCTCGCTTCGCCCCTCTTCTGAAAGATTCCAGTCGGGAATAGGTGCCGGGAAACAGCCAGCCGTTGCCTAAAGCTAATCCGGCAGCACCGGCCACAATAATCGCCCAAATCTCAAGCGTTCCGTGCAGCCAGATGGCAAGACTGGATTCCCACAACAAATCGTGTTGATAAAAGAAAGTTTGAAAAGCTCCTACCATGATGCCATTGGAAAGAAGCATATATCCTGTGCCGAAACTAGTCAGCAATCCCATGGCAAAACAGTTGAAAGATACCATCACGTTATTAAGCGTAATGCCTAGAAACATCGGTACTTCAGAAGAACCGTTATACACGGCCATGGGCTCACCATTGGCTATATTATCAAGTGTCATATCTACATAACCGTTTCCTAATATCAGCCGGACAAAATCCGGATCATTCGCTGCTGATAATACACCGATTAATGCGCTGGCTACAAAAATCAGAAAGGAGGTCAGTAATTCGCGGCGTGCATCGTGCATGGTTCGTGGCACTTCCTGTGTCCAGAAGGTAATAATGCGTGTCCACTTCTCGCGTTTATTCCGGTAAATCTCGTTATGTAATGCCGAAGCCAGATTATTCAGATAAATAGTAATACGGGAAGTCGGGAAATGTGTTTGAGCAAATGCCAAGTCAGCTGTCAAGTCCGTATATGCATCGGCCAGTTGATCGGGAGACAGACTCGCCGCCCGCTCCACAACCTTCTCTGTCTCCTTCCATTTTTCAATGTTCCGACGAATAAACGTTACTTCTTTCATGCTTATCAATAGATTTCAGATAAGTTTTGTCCGAAACCGGAAGCAAAAATAAGAGAATTATGATATATTTGCAACGGAATCCTAAAAATGTTTAACCTGAAATGGCAGAATCTACGATAATAACCGGACAATTCGTTCGTATCAGCCAAACGCCAGCCAGTATCGGCGAACGACTGATGGCTTTAATCATCGATTATTTTCTGATCGGGCTTTACATCTTGTCCACTGCCACTCTCTTATCCGAATTAAGTTTACCGTCAGGATTCAGTTTATTCTTTTTCCTGTGTATCGTTTATTTGCCGATTCTCGGTTATTCTTTTCTTTGCGAAATGTTCAATCACGGACAGAGTTTCGGGAAGAAACTTATCAATATCCGTGTTGTAAAAGTGGACGGTTCCACTCCCAGTATAGGCTCTTATCTGTTAAGATGGATTCTTTTCCCCATTGATGGTCCCATCACAAGCGGGCTGGGGCTTCTGGTCGTTTTATTGAATAAAAACAATCAACGGTTAGGGGATCTTGCTGCCGGTACGATGGTGATTAAAGAGAAAAACTACCGTAAGATACATGTCAGCCTGGATGAATTCGATTATCTTACCCAGAATTATAATCCGGTATATCCGCAATCGGCTGATTTATCACTCGAACAAGTGAATGTAATTACCCGAACACTGGAATCCAGCGAGAAAGACCGGGCAAGACGTGTCATGGCACTTGCTAAGAAAGTACAGGAACTGCTTTCCATTACTCCTCGTGACGATAATCAGGAAAAATTTCTTCAGACTATACTTCGCGATTATCAGTATTATGCATTGGAGGAAATATAACCAGAATACGCTGTTTCAGACTATTCAGGCAAGGGATTATTCTCACCACAGTGAGAATTAATTCTCATTGCAATGAGTATTTTTTCTCATCGCAGTGAGAACTTTTTCTCATAGGCATAAGAATGTTTGAGAAAAACACCGCACAAAAAAGGGGTATACTCACAGAGCACACCCCTTATCTTAATTTTATCTACAATGAGACCGGACGTCGTTTAGTCCACTTGTCCCAGAGAGTTTCCGTATTCCATCTCTCCCTGAACCACAAAGAGGACTTCTTCAGGATCATATTCTCCTACTTCATCCTTTTTGGCTTCTTTTACAATGTAAGCCACAACCTCTTCCAAATCGATGTTGACATAACCATCTTCATCAGGCTGAGCGTCGAGAATGCCACTTTCAGAGTAATACTCGTCGATTAAATCGAGAAAATAATACAATTCGTCGTCCGAGAACTTTTCCTTCAGTTCTTGAGGCAGATAGTTTTTGATAAACTCGATGGTCTTTTCGTCATCGGCATCTGCTAATAAAAAATCGTCTTCCAGTCCCATGGTAATTTAAGTATTAAGTAATAGGTATTAAGTATTATCGACTATAAAAGCTTCTTTACTTTTTCCGCAAATACCGGTTTAGCAACTGCACCTACCTGCTTGTCTACTATTTCACCGTTCTTGAAAAACAATACAGTAGGAATATTACGGATACCATATTCGGCAGCCATATCGCCATTTTCATCTACATCGCATTTACCGATGATTACTTGTCCTTCAAACTCCGCAGCCAATTCTTCAATGATAGGAGCCACCATCTTGCAAGGGCCACACCAAGGAGCCCAAAAATCTACAACAACCGGTTTTCCTTCTGCAAGAACCTCTTTATAGTTGCTGTCTGTAATTTCTAAAGCCATTTTTTTAAGTATTAATTATTAAATGTTATTTTGTTAGCTTATTCTCGCCACAAATATAATCAATTTATTCTAATCGGTGATATTCTTTTCCGGTGTTTTATAAAGCCTATACAAATGGCAAGAACTAAAGAGGCAGGCATACGGTTAATGGATTCCTATTTCTTCAAATAACTCTTCAGACGACATTTCTCTAAATAACGAATGCCTTCAATGACTGCCTCCGCATTGATTATGGCTCCTTCTTTAGATGTATGTACCATATCCATATAATGGGACTTAGTTTTCTCTTCACCAACAGTCTCGAATTTCTTCGCTGCAATATCATTCAAATCTACAAAATAAGCATTTTCTTGTTCCGCCACCTCTCTCGACCATTTGGCATAGGTTTGGGTGCAACGCCTCATTTTACCATCTTGCCATTGATTGGCAGGCGTATGAGAAAGAATAATCACTTCAACCCCTCTTGCTTTAGCCTGACGGATATACATACGGATATAATGTCCATAACTGAATACCTCTTCTATACTTCCGTCACGCTCAAGAACTACTTTTTGTGATTTATCGTCTGTCCCCTTCAGTGCTCCCCGAGCCAGACCGGTATTTAACGGACCACTGTCATTATGTCCGAAGTCTATAATCAGATAATCGCCTTTCCGCATAGCCGGTAACAGCCTATCCCACAATCCTTCTGTATAGTAAGTGCGGCTGCTACGCCCTTCCATGGCACAATTTTCAACTGTGATACGAGATATATCGAAGAAAGCCTGCAAAAAGCCTCCCCAACCCCATCTGCCATATTCACCGTTACCTGCCCGGTATTTCACCGTAGAATCTCCTATGACAAATACCACTGGAGCTTTTTTGTCCAAGCGACTCAACCCGGCTACAAACTGAAGCGGATTTCCCGGTTCTGAATAAGAGAATACAGGCAGGTCACTCCGTTGAATTGTAGGATAAAAGCAAACGGCACCATCATTCATGCGCGGATGCTCACGTTTCATCAAATTGACCATTTCCGCTCCTGCCCAAATGACCGGAGCATAACCTTGAGCAGCCAGTGCACTCACCGGACGATGATAATAGAACGCCGGATCAAAACCGATGCTGGTCTTTACACAGGTGCCTTCCACTTGTCCGTCAGCGTTGATAACAGATGAGACGGCACTCCATCCCAACAGAGCAACCGGACCGTAAACCATTGCATCAACCCATCTCTTATTAATGGCGTGAGCAATAGCGCATACATAGAGAGCAGTAGACGAAGTTTCATCATAAGAATCATCGCAGTCGGATAGCTGATGCCAAAAGCCATTCTTGCCTTGACAAGCCGCTACTCCTCTAATGTGCTGTCGCAACAAATCCAGCAAATGTTCTCTGTCCGGATGTTCTTTAGGCAATACATCAAGCACTTCACAAAGTGTCATCATAGCCCATCCATTCGCCCTTCCCCAATAATAGGCGGGATGTTCACTCATGCTTTCCACCCATCCATGACGGAAAAGCCCTTTCTCAGGCACAAACATACGGTCGGCAAATTGATTGATCTGACGTACAACTTCTTGAAAATATTTCTGCTGGTCATACGACAAGTAATGTCCTCTTAATGCCAATGCAGGGATTCCCTTAAACATATCCTCCAGCCATAAGGTGTGACGAAAAGGGCGATCATTGGAAAATGTGCCGTCAGACAACTTTGCTGACCGATACATAACGACATTAAAACAGTCATCTATCATAGATTGCAGTTTCAGATCCTTATTCGTCATTTGAGCTTTTGTCATCGCCGCACACATTGCTCCACAGTCATCCAAAGTGCGTGGAGCAAGGAGTTGGATCATAATACTATCGGTAGTGCCATATTTTTCATACACAGTCTTAAAATGAGGTGTCACTTCTGCTAAAAAGTTGAAGCGTTTATATACATAATCGCTATACTCCACCTCTCCTGTAGCCTCTGCCGCAGCAAGCATGGCCGAATAGGTCGCTCCCCATTCAGTGCTTATCAAGCTGAAAGCACCTCTTTCGAGTTGGGCATTCTGATCCATTTTGGCATATTCGGTGATGATTTTCCCATTCTGTTTATTAACTACACGGGAGGGGGTATTCTTTTCCAAATAAGTTAGTACCGACTTCATGTCCTGCTTAATTTCATCCACTGTCACCACACCATAGTTCGCCAAACGAGCAGACTTTACAGGTTCCCAGTTGCAGTCGACTTTCTCTTTCTTTTGAACCATTGCCTGATTTTCTAAAACCAGCGACAATAATACCACTATAGTTACTATCAATCGATTCATCATTCTAGCCTTGTTTTGTATTTATTCAATAAAAAGTGAGCGTAATTCATCAAGTCCCCTTCAACTTTACGTTCCACTTGCTTATTTGAAGAAACCCAGTGATCCTCAAACTGCTTAATGGCATCATCCAGTGCTTTTTGGTTGAATTCTGTCTTACTCTTCACTGCCCTCAATACAGCATCTATATACATATTCCAACGTATGGAATAATAATCACTAATCAATCCGGACCATGCCCGGCTCGCATAATCGTTCAAAGTTCCTCCCCAAGTAGTAACCAGATTCCGGGCATTCTTCGCATAATAATCCTGAATTACAGGATCCTTACTCAATCCTCTGGCATCAGAAATCCACTTAGATAGAGAGGTATAATCATGATATGATGTTAGTTTGTCTATATCAACCAGGAGCTCGCGCATTTCAGAAGCACGCATATTCAGAGCTGCCAGATCTTTGGTCTGATACATTTTGTCAAACTCATTCTTAACAGTCAGGAAATAATTGCCCAACAATTGTCTACCAACAGAAATCACATCTAGTCTCAAAGCATCACGACGCAAATCCGAGGCATCCAACAAATTCTGCCATACCAGCAAAAGTTGCTTGTTAGAGTAGTTCGTTTTTGTACGTCCACTGTTCTCTCCCATCTTAGGACGGTAGGTCGGCAAAATCCCGGCTGTTTTAGGTACCTGCACATATATATCATTGAATAATATCTGCCATGCTTCACGCACCGGCAAAGATACACTCCCTACATGACGGTCTGCCAACGCATTCACCCAAGCTTCATCATCCTTATTCGTAGCCCAGGCTTTTTCAAGAATATATTCGTAAGGAAACTGAACGACATCAAGTCCTTCCAATGTAGAACCGATACCTTTCATATTATCTCCTCCTTCTCGCAATGCGATATCCAGTCGTCTACCGCTCTCTTTTACGTTTCCCGTAATAGCCGTATTTCCTCCAAAATTTCCTAAATAGCACCAGATAAAAGGCTGCCCATGAAAATAGTTTGTAGTTTTCCACAATTCTACGTTCTCACAATGATAATCCAGTAAGAACATTTTATTATCAGGTACGCCTTTCAAAAGAGCCTCGATGCGGGGAGCGGTCCACTTCTTCCGATCAAAATAAAACATCCAGGTCATTTGTAGCCACTCGGCTTTAGGATCGGCTTCTGTCAAAGTATGATATAGTTTCGATGACACTTTTCCCAGATAGTCAGGCTCCCAACTCGGAGGGTCAACCTCATTAAAAGGATCTACCCCATAAATATGATCTGTTCCAAACAAAAGTGTCTGCTCTTTTAAGAACTTCTTTTGTATCAAGGAAAATAAAGGTTCTTCAGGATTCAAGAAGGAACAATGATATTGCCTTGAAAAACCGGCCCATTTACCCAAACTCTGAATATTGGCATCGGGATAAATTCGTTTTAATGCTGCCGGAACATGTCCATTAAATGCAGGTAATACAGGCTTCATATTCAATTCCCGTTCACGGGACAATATTTTTTTCTGCAAATCGACTTGATTCTCTAGCCATTCCATTGGTAATGGTCCATTCCAAGAGTCAATATTTGCCATCCGATGCCAAGGCAAATACACAGGTCCGGTAAAATAGGAAAGAATCTCCTGATCTTTCAAACCAATTTCCTTCCACACTTTATACCACACAGCTTCTTGCCCTGTTATAGCCAAAGGCATATTAACACCGTTAAGAGCCATCCAATCTATAAACCGCTCCCAGTCAACCCATTTCCAAAAAGGCATACTATACCCAAAAGTACAATAGTTTAAAAAGAAACGCTGATCTACTTTTGCGGGAATTTCTATCGGCTCTGGAATTTCAGGCAAGGTTTCCGGCATTTCCACCGGTTGACTGGCATACCAGGAAACGGTTGTCAAACAATAGTATTTCAAATAGTAATTCAGACCAACAGCCATCGAATTAGCATTGTTCCCACTTATCTGTATTTTAGAGTTACTTGTGGACTCTATTCTAAAGATATCTTTCTCGCTGTCTGTTTTCTTAAACTGAAACTGATTCACATAAGCCGGAATTAATCGCTTCAACATAGATTCGGCAACTAAGACATCACCATCCGACTTGGCTTGTATAGGCAAAGCCACCATAATAAACAACAAAAGAGAATAATAAATATGCTTCATCCTTCAAATATTTAGCGTAAAGTATATATAGACTATTTGCGTAATATGGAACATCACAAGGCCACGGCACTCTTTACTAATCTTACAGCTTCATCCAAAGGTTCCTGAAAAGTCTCTGTAGTATTATGCCATGGTGTAATTATCCATTTTTCTTCCCAATCATCCAAATTCTTATCAGAAAAATAGAGTTGCAAACGAGGTATATAATAGTCCTTAATCAAGCCAGACCATGTGCGGGCTGCATAGTCTTCCTGTATTCCTCCCCACGTTGTTATCAAACGCTTTGCGTTTGCTTCATAAAAATCTTTTTCCACAACAGACTGACCACAGTTTCTAGCCTGTTCGACCCACCTATCCAATCGGTGAAGAGGATGAGACAAAAGTAGTTTATCTGCCTGCTGTAACAAAGAAACAACATTTTCCAACAGTTTATCAGCCTCATTCTTAGCACCCATCTGTTTCTTCTCCAATGCTTTTATATATAATAAATCTGCTTTTGCACATAAGTAATAAGAAGCAAATTCAATAGCATCGTATCTATAAAGATCAGACTCTTTCAAGTTCTCGGAGCAACTTAAAAACAACTCTATGCCATGAAAAAAATCATCACTCATATCGACTTTGCTCTTTCTCCTGATATCAGGAACAGCAGTTTGCCAAGTAAAACGGGGATAAGAATAGAATGTACCATATGAACTTTTTCTTAATAAATTCCATGCCTCACTCATATTCTTCGGATATCCCCCATAACGAGCTATACAATATTCTTTTAACCATAAATCTAAATCTATGGCAGATTTACTCCAACCAGCATCTGCAAGCAGTTCATATATGACCTCATTATTTTCAAGACCTTCCGGCGCAGAACCGAAACCAACTAAATTTTCTCCATATTTAGAGCGCAAAGCCTCAATCGAGGCTGATGCATACAATCCCAAATCTCCAGTCAACAAATTCTTACCTCCAAAATTCGGAACATAACTAAAGATCCATTTCTTACCATAAAATCCTTCATGCATCTTCCAAGTTTGTTCCGTCTTCCATACCCATTTCGGGAATTCATTCCCCAAATCGATTATTATCATCTTATCATCCGGCACATGACTTAACAAAGCTGTTAAGCTTTCCTTGTCCCAAAAAGAATGATGATAGCCGAAAGTCCACCCCTGAGTCACCCATATAGCATCCGGATTACCTGCAGAGATCGATTTATAAATGGTTTCACCATATTGGGAAAGCAACTTATGCTTTCCTTCCGTGTCATCTTTCGCTACGGGAAGTTCCATCTCATTAAAACTATCCGACAGGTAAAAATCATTCTTTCCGAATTCTTTTTCCCACTCTTCCACAAACATCCTTCCTATCTCTACAAAAAAAGGAGAGTCCGGAGGCAATACATAGGCATTGTATTTTTCATCAAAACCTCCCCATTTCAAATGATTAAACTTAATCTCCGGGTGTTTCTCCACAAAAGCCATAGGTACAAATCCTGCAAAAGCTGGTGCGATGGAATGCATATTCAACTCTCGCATTCTATTTAAAATTAAATGTTGCAGATTTATCTGTTCTTTTTGCCAGCTGTCAGACAGTCCTCCATCCCAAGAATTCAAATTTCCCATGCGATGCCATGGTAAATGAGCCGGAGCAGTAAAAAAAGACTGTATATCCTTTTTATCCAATCCCAAACGTAGCCACACACGTTCGGCTATAGCCTCTGCCGCTACTGTAGCCAAAGGAAAATTCACTCCATGCAAAGCCATCCAGTCAATCTCCTTTTCCCAACGTTCCCAATTCCAATAAGGAGCTGTATAGCCATAAGTACAAACATTCAAGAAATACCTGTAATCGTATGGTGTCGTTTGCTTCGCAGAATTATACTCCGGCCACGTTTTAGGTAAAGAAAGATGATCTCCACTCCAGGTTTTCATTGCTCCACAAACATTTTTCAAATAATATCGAAAGGCATAACATAAAGCTATTTGGCTACTTCCACTAATGGTCAAGACACCTTTAGAAGACTCTATCAAGAATGTCTCTTTTCCTTCACAAGGGTCTATCATCTTAAAAATAACATTTTCAATATTATCCCCAAATTGCCTGTTTATTACTTTTTGTGCGGGACAGCTTTTGTCAGTAGCAACAGCCATAGATACCGATAAACAATAAGTATAAACAAGCAACAATAACATACTCTTCTTACCTAACAAGTTTTTCATAATACAAGATTATTATTAAAGTAACTAATCCATTTAAAAGTTCATACAATCATCAACGGAGAATTTATATTTCGTATATTGCAAGTATTCTTCATCAACATTTAAAAGCACAGAAGGAAAACATTCCCAATGTACCGCATCGGGATATCCTTGAGTTTCTAAAGCAATTCCTGCATTCGCATAATAAGGGATATTACCTTTTCCCACATCAGAACCATCCATTAGATAGCCTGTGTATACCTGCAAAGATGGTTGATTGGTATAAACAGATAATCTCCGCCCACTATCTTTATCATATAATTCAGCAGCGGGAGAGCACTCTTTTTTATTACATAAAGCATAAGCAAGAGAAAAACCTTTTTGTTGCTTAATCCCTAGGTAGTCAGTCATTAATGCATCTGAAATCTGGCGTGATTGCCTAAAGTCTAATACAGTTCCGGCTACAGAGACCAAATCTCCAGTAGGAACCAGATTATCATCACAAGCTATTATTTGAGATGAACATAATCTAAGGCTATGAGACAACACATCTATATTATTCCGAACTCCAGCCAGATTAAAGAAAGCATGATTCGTTACATTTATAGGCGTCACTTTATCTGTTACAGCTCTACAAACCATTTCTACTGAATTATCAACAGTTAATGTATAGCTCACAGAAACACTTAAATTACCAGGATACCCCTCCTCCCCATCTTTTGACAAACAGGTAAAAACAACAGTTTCTTCTCCCTGCTCATTCTCTTTAATCGAGCTATCCCATAAACGATTATGAAACCCTAAAATTCCTCCATGCAAATGATTGAACTTAGGTTTGCCATATATATCATTAGCAGCTAGTTCATAACACTCCTCACCTATACTGAAATGAGCATTCTTGATACGGCCACAAACACGTCCGACAATAGCACCATAATATTGTTCTGAAGCACATTTATAGTCAGACAAATCACTGAATCCTAACAAAATATCTTCAAAACAACCATTCCTGTCGGGAACAAACATATCCAACCAACGTGCTCCATAGGTGGAGAAGCGGGCTACTAAGCCATTGGTATTCCTAAGAGTAATCATCTGTTCTTTCTTATTATTAGTCTGCCTGTTTATCATAAGCTCCAATCATCTTTTTACTTTATAAAAGCCCATTTATTGATGTTATATCTCCGTCCATTGAAAGCACCTTGACGTTTGTAATAGCCTTTTCCCTTTTTAACTCCCAATGTCAACCAATTATAACGATTCTTATTTTCAAAATCATAACTAACCCCATCATCTTCAAATAATGTACAATGCTTTCCATCAGAATTACCATAGACCTGACAGGTTATATTAAAAACAGAAGTTTCAGAAACAAACTGTAACGGATCTGCCAAAGGTAAAATTGTACCGTCCTTAACGAACAAAGGCATTTCATCTAAAGCAATGGCAACTTCGTATTCTCGACCTCCCTCGTAACGTTCATTCGTATTAAAATTATACCATGCACCGGCCGGGAAATAGACTTTTCTCTTTCCAGTATCATCCAGTAAAGGAGCAACCAGCAAATTATCTCCCATCATATATTGATCTGATAAATTCTGTGTTTTAGCATCCATAGGAAAATCCATCAACAGAGGACGAAATGGAGGAATACCTTCCATATGATAACGGGCAAATGCATTATATAAATACGGTAACAACCGCATGCGGGTATTTATAAGTTTGCGTGTTATATTCTCCATCTCAACACTGTCGGCCAAAAAGACTCCTGTATTATTCTTATCCTTATCATATTGCAACCAAGGAGGATTTTGCAGGAACCAACTATCTACCACAGCATGAGCTGACAACAACACGAGCTGCAAACGTCTGAAGAATTCAAGTTTAGAACCGGACTGACGAACTTCCGGAGACCACAACAAACCACCAAAAGCTGAGTTACTGATCATTTGAATGTAATCTTTATATCCATAAATATCACTATATAAAGAAGCTGGAACGGAAGAAGCAAACAAACCGGAAGAGCGATAATCTTGAAAGGTTCTCCGATTCTCGCTTTCATACATATTATTTAATGTTCTCAAATACAATAGTCCCAATGCCTGATGCATTTGCTCACCATCCATTCCGGAAGGGAAAGTGCTCATTTCAGGAAATCCCCAAGTTGAATTGCCTACAGAAATATCAGAATTATCACATTCATCCAATTTGAATCCCGAAATACCTTCTCCCATGAGCTGTTTATGATAATCAGAGAAACGCTTTCTTGTTTCCGGCAATGCAAAATCCGGGACTAAGCCACCCCAAACCAGAAAATCTCCTGAATAATCTTTCAGCAGCTCCCACAATGGTGATGTCGGATGCACATATGCATGTTCCCAAAGATTCACTTTATAGTTATTCTCATTCAGGGCTTTTAACATTAAACGATGATTTGGAAAACGTTTCTCATTCCAAACATAAGAACAAGAATAAGCTGCGGTATGCCATCCTGGTTCCAATCCAATCACGTCACAAGGAATCTTCTTATCTCTGAAATAAGCCTGTATCCTCATCACACCTTCTTGAGTAAAATCTGTTTTCGTTCTATATTTGAATCCAAGTCCCCACATCGGAGGCAAACAGCCGCCTCCGGAAAGCAGATTGTATTTTTGGACAACTTCTTTTACATTGGAAGCTTTAAAAACAAAAACTTCAACTCCTTTACAATTAGGAATATCAATATAGACATAATTGCCTGATTTCTTGTTTTCATAAAGTTCTTCTGTTGAATTCTTCACTTCACCATTTGAGGAAACTATTTTCTTTTGGGTATGCTTTTCAGTATGCGTGCCACAATAAAAAGTTGTATAGCGCAATGTATTAATCAGAATGCCATATCCTTTGCTTGAAATATAAAATGGCTGAGGGGCATGCGTGTATCCTAATGTGTTCAGAGGATGGTCATTTACTATCGGCTTTTTCTTCAGTCCCCTCTGTTGGAATGAACCTATTTGAAGTCCAAAGCCATAAAGCTGTTCGTCATTCAGCAATGGTATACGCACCCGTCCACCACGGCTAAAAATTTGCAAGTCTATATCTTCCAATATAAAAGGAAGCGTACCTTCAGGTAGTTTTTCCAAACTTCCCTGTTTGGGTTTCTTCGGACAAAAATCATAAGGGGTATGTTCGTCCGGAGTTCCTACAGACAAACGGATAATTCCATTACCCAATGTATCTATTGAAATTTTATTATATCCGTATACAGACGTACAACACCAAACGAATAAAACAGAAAGAAATATTTTCATATTATATTTTTTAATGAATTTATTTTTCTAACAAGACTTCCTTTCATCTTACGCTTCTACCGAAATTTAGACATCTAAGGCAATCAATCAACAAAAGTCCAAATGGTTTTAATATCCATTTTTTTACCTTTGGTTCGAATAATCAACGGGTAGACATCTTCACCTTTCTTCAATCCTTTAGGTGGAATACCGGGAGCTACTCCAATAAATAATTCATACGGAGAATGAACTTCTAAAGAGAGTTTTGTTCCATCACTCATAGAAAAAGAAAAGGTGCCTTTACCAGGACTCCTACGTACTTTCGATATCCTTTCATATTCAAGTAATGTGTCTTTCCTTTCTGACGGTAGAGAGATGGAATCACGCAATATCAATGTATAGTCATAAGTATGTTCCACATCCGACTCACATGTAAAATGATCTACCAACTTTATACCTTCTAAGGAAAGAGTGCGATGCATATTCACTCCTACATACGTACTGTCAGACACAGCCTCTATTACACCTCCACAAGAAGTTGGCTTAAATAATACTATTTTCCCCTTAGATGCTTTTTGATCTTTCTTATCAATAGTCACTGTGTTATGAGATATTGTTTTTCGATACCAGGCATAGCAATCCGGCACACCATAGGCCGTAGTTCCCAAGTCCGGCAGGATTTCCCTACGTCCGTCATGAATGCTAATAGACAATTTATCCGGATGTCCATGCACCCCACCACTGGGACCATTCTTCAGAACAATCGTTTTATTTTTAGAACGCAACACACCAACACCTAAATCGGGGAATAAATGACTACTTAAAGAGACACCGGAAGCATGAGATTTCAGCTCCATTCCATTGATTAACGCATCTGGTGATTTTCGCTCTATTTTCTCATAACAAGCTGCCAATACATCTATTATCTTTTGATTTCCTGTACGCAAAGCAACTATTTCATATAAGCCAGCCTGTTCTAACAATGTTGTTCCATACCAACCGTCGTTTTGAGAAGGAAACATTAGATCCGAGTAAAGCATATTGACCGGAGACAAAAACATATTGATAACCTTCTCATCATACAGGTTTATATGACGACACCTTACTGCCTCAGCAGAAAGAAGAATAGCCCTTAAAGGATAAAAATGATAAACGACCGATCCTTCATTCCACCAGCCATCATTATATACATTCTTTTTTTGCATATCATAATATCCCAGATCCGGTTTGTTTAAGGCAGCATTGATGATAGAATCATTTTTCAAAGCAACCCCCTAATGCTATAATTCCTCCATTATGCCAAACTTGCCAGTTCCCCTTATCGCGGCTGGATAGCAGCAAGTCAGCACAGGGACGCAGGAAACCTTTTTCTATTTGAAGACGTTCTTGCAGCGTCATTTCTACAGAAGCAACCAAAAATGCACGGGCCGCATCTATAGCCCATACAGCTTCATCCAAGCTTTGGGAGAACAGTTTGCCACTAGTGCCGGGAGTATATTTTCGCTCCCGGTCATGGATTTTATAGGCAGGATACTTATGAGATAAGTCCAAGAGCATGGAAGTTATATTATCCGCATATCTTTTTTCATCCGTAGCTAAATACAAATACATATTCGCCTTCAAATAGTCCAAGTTAGCTCCATGAACAAAATTCACCCATGCCCAGTCATACCTGTCAACATCACCCCATTTCTTCTTACATACTGCGCAATAATGCGCTTTAGGACTTTCCCAGTCAAATACAAATTGAGTGTTATGAATCGGACAAAAATAATGATGCCCATGCCCACCTTCCAAAGCAGGTATAGCTAATGAATGTTTTTCCCTTTCCGCAATGGTTTCAGCAAGTTTACCCAAAATTTTATTCCCCCACTTTGTCTTAGACGAGGATTTTATATTGCTGATATCCTCTGTAGAATAAAAATAGAAATTCTCATCTTGTTGGGCAAAAGCTGTTCCAACAAAGAATAACAAGTATATAAATAAAACATATCTATTCATCACTGTTCGGCTTACCATTATTATAAATTTTATTCAAGCGGATTAATGCCTCTATATAATAATAATCAGCATATATGATTGACGCATCTATTTCCGTTCCATCGGGCTTATGTCCTGTGGAATGAAGAAGGAACGCATTGTTAGTTTGTCCACCTCGATAAGCAGGGGAAGACAATGCTTCTACCATTTCTACTGCTGAATTTAAATATGCACCTGACTTTGCCTTGTCTTTCACATACGAACTAAGTTCCAACAATCCCGAGGCCACCACAGCAGCTGCCGAAGCATCACGAGGTTCATTGAGTAAATTAGGAACATCAAAATCCCAGTAAGGAATATGGTCTTCAGGAAGTCTTTTCAAATAAATGTCCGCTGCTTTTTGTGCCACCTCCAGAAAAAGCGGTTCACCCGTTTCTCTATAACACATGGTGAAACCATAAATAGCCCACGCCTGTCCGCGTGCCCACATTGACTTATCCGCATACCCTTGATGGGTTAATTGGCTGATTCGCTTCCCATTGATTGTGTCATATACAACCACATGACAGGTACTGTAGTCTTCTCTGAACTGATTTTGTGAAGTCACCAGCGCATGGCTATAAGCTATATTGTACAAATCTTTGCCTCCCCCCGTTTTTAGAAGCCCAAAACAGGAGTTCCAAGTTAAGCATATTATCAATAATCGTATTATGCGGCCATCCCTTTTGTTTCCGCATTCCGGGCCACGAGTGAATCGTCCCCACTCTCTTGTCAAACAAAGTGGCTAGCGAATCAGCAGTACGAAGCAATATTTCTTTGTATTTTTGCTCTCCTGTAAGCCTGTAAGCATTGCCGGAGCTACAAAACATCATAAAACCCAAATCATGATTATCGGCTTTACGATCTACTACAGGAAACAAGGCTGAAGAGTAACGTTCAGCCTGTTTCTTGATTTCATCATCACGTGTATACTCATACACATACCATAAAATACCTGGCCAGAAACCACTTGTCCAATCATTAATGGAAGTACAATGCCATTGTTTTTGTCCCTCACCGGACAAAATATTCCGTGGCATTCGGGTTGTATCATTCAACACTGCAAGACTTTTTTTAGTTTGTTCCTCACAATAATTCAATGAAGAAGCCACATCAAAATCAGAATGAGAAGAACATGAACAGAAAAGTGCAAGCAGACTACCTAATATACATCTCTTCATATCACTTTTGCAATTCTTTAATAATCATTGTAGCACCACCACGAGGTAAAAGCGATAAATTCAGTATTGTCCGACTGGTTACTTTCTTCGTTTTAATATCCACATGTGTTCTTGTTTTTACTTTTTCGCCTCCATCTGTAAATAGAGTCAGCTCATACTTCTTGTTTTTATCCAAAAAGTCGAGAGAGATGTTCAAATCTCTTGCATCATTATTAGTAATGCATCCGACATACCAAACACCCTCTTTTTTACGGGCCATCGTTATATATTCTCCAATAGCACCATCAATCGTCTTTGAATCATCCCATGTAGTGGGCAAGTTATCAAAGAAAAATAATTCGGGTTCATCTTTTACATCTTCCGGTGTGTCGTACCAATACAAGAACTGCAAAGGACTGTAATTAATGACGGATAATGCCATCTGATGGCAAGAGGTATTTAGCAATGAACGTGCATTTAGGCTCTGTGCCAATCCGGGTTTCAGCTCTTTTCTATGATAATAACAAACTGTACAGTCTGCTGCGCCACTAATAAAACGAGTAAACGGTAATGTGGTATTATTTACCCCATCAGGAAATTCTTCATTGCCTCTTACACCTTCTTGAGTCAACAAGTTTGGATAAGTGCGACTAAAACCGGTTGGCCTATATTCATCATGAATGTCAACCATCAGGTGGTATTTCGCACATTTCTTAACAGCCTCGTGAAGCCAGATATTCCACCTGAACGAACCGACATGAACAAAACCAAATTTAATACCTGCGATTCCCCAAGACTCATACAATGGTAGAATCTCATCCAAATGTGCAGCAAGAGCACGTTGATTGACATACAGCCACACCCCAACTCCCTTACTTTTTGCATACTGCACAACGGTAGGTATATCCAAATCATTCACAGAACAACGTTGCGGATCAACGTCTGACTTTCTGGGATCTGAATCTTTTGAAGTTTCGGAGCCATACCAGCCTGCATCAAAATGAATATAATCAAGATTTCTTTTTACTGCAAAATCCACTACTTTTTTTGCTCCCTCTGTTGTCAAAGAAACAGTACGGATAATTCGTCCGGGCTTAATCCATTCCGTATCCTCTATTTGGCAAGCCTGGTTAAGGTTCAAAATAAGATCATTATTGTTGATTAGGTCTTTAGGCTGTTCACCCACCATCACCACTCTCCAAGGAGTTTCAAAGGGAGCTATGTCTTCCACAGCATCATACATTTTACAACGAATCACATTACTTTCACCTTTCCGCAACACAAACTTAGTTCTACTATAATTTACCATTTCCGCTTCTGCCAGACTTGCATACAATCCATTTTCCAATTGGAGCGTCAACGGTCTCTCGGCCTCACCCGGCCAGTCCTTCACTAACATACGTTTGTGCTCTGCTTGAGCAAAAGGCGCAAACCAGCAGTAAGTATTTTCAGGGACGACAAAAGTTGTTTCTTCTTTACTAATACGCAGATAAGAACTGCCTAAATATTTATATCTAAAACCAATACCTGAATTATAAGCTCTCACAATTAATGCAAGCCGACTCCCCCGTCCTTTTATTTTCAACGTATAGTTATATTCTTTGTAACAATCCTCGACTACGGCTCGTTCACCATAAACCGGATGCCAAGTCTTATTTACAGATAAAGAGTCAATACGCTCGATTTCCAGATTTTGCGACCAACCATCTATACCAAGTTGTGACTCCAAAATGACAGGCTTTCCTTTATAAGAAATCTTGTATTTCAGCAAACCGCCTGCCTCGTAAGCAGAGAATGCAACATTATTATCAGGAGAGAACAAAACCTTGACGGTATTCTCAGCGTATCCCGACATCATACTTAATATGAAAAGAAGAGTAAAACTAAAAACCTTCATAACCTTATTTTACTTTATTAACTAATTCTATTTCAGATACAATCGGCAAATGATCGGAGAGCAATATATTCTCTACTTTAGAAGAGAGTAGTCTCCAACTCTTTTGGGGATAACCAAACAAATAATCTATCTTATTCCGAGGATGCTTGGAAGGGGATGTCAATACGGTATTATCTGAAAGAGACTGCCATGTCCCAAAATATTTCTTTATCTCGTCAGAATCCGGTTTTGTATTAAAGTCTCCCCCTAAAATAATAGGGAAACGCTTTTCTTCCAGTATTTTGGTAATCACCTTCAATTGCTCGGCACGAGATTCAGAAGAGGTGTAATCCAAATGGGTGGAAGCTACTATAATTGTATCTCCACTTGACAGTTCCATCTCAGCCATCAACAGTGCACGTGCTTCATGCCGGATATCCCGTTTAGGCAACATAATCTTCTGCACATTTATATACGGATATTTAGTCAACATTCCAATACCATAAAAACCACCCGCATAAGGTATAGTTTTGCCATACAGAGGAAACAGCTTTGTGTAATAGCCTAGCTCCGTTATAAAGTTCTTGTCATGCTGATGTGGTGTTCTCTCACGTCTGGTCATGCAATCCAGTTCTTGTAAAGCAACGAAGTCCGGTTCATTTCCAACAATAAAATCTGCAATATTCTTCAATGAAGAAAGCTCCCCAAAACGCAGATTATAAGTCATGACCTTTAAACGCACTGGTTCCTGGGCAGACAAACAAGAAAACAGAGAGGTAATGAAAAAAACAAGAAATATTTTCAGTTTCATAGTTCCAATTCAGCTTTAAACTTATTACTCCAATTATAATTACTAATAAAATAACAGGGGCTAACTAAAAAGTTCTATTTACAATATTCTTTCTACATATGTCTGTAGTCAGAGGGGGGTATTAAGTTAAAACTTTTTAGTCAGCCCCTTTATGAATAGCTTCCACCTTGCTATTTGATTCTTTCCTTATCCGAAATTACAATGGATAAGGAGCATAGGGTGCTATAGACCCACCCGTGTTTGCAGCACGTTCATCTGTCAATGGATACTTCACATCAAACACCATAGTCCAATGACCATTAGCCTTCTTTGTCACACTTTTCACATAGAAAATGGCAAATGCAACATTGCTGACACCCACAGCTGGTGATACAGTCGGATGGGAATGAGTACCCCAACCGAAAAGGAAACCTCCCTCTTTCTTACTTGTATCATTAAATGTATCGCCTACCCGACGACTTGCTGTGTAAATCTTATAATTTTCACCATCAGGAGAAGGAGGTATGATACTTGATTCCAAGAATTCTTGCAACCCTTGCTCAGATGAGATAGCATCAAACGCATCCTTAGTTATTTTTCCCCGCTTAGCAGATATAAAGGCATAAGTCAATGTCTCAAAACCAGTAATATAAGGTTTAGATGCATTATAATAAGCATCACCTGCTCCATAAGCATGAGGTGACAAAGGTTGAACTCCATTTCCTTTGTTTGCCAAGTAAAAATCAATTCTTTCTTGTTTATTTATCGCTGTTGATACACCAAATACAGGGGTATCTTCAAATAATGCAAGGAAACAAGCATTATCTGCAGGGTCTGTAGACATAGTAACATCTGTCAAAGAAGTAACTCTGGATGCACTTAATACCTTTACTCTGGGTTTCTCGATAGTTATTACATTTCCTTGATTGGCTGCAACAATCTCCACAGATTCCATCCCCTCTTCACCTGTTAACTGGATAGAGAATTTAGCTTCATTCCCTTCACTGTCAATGAGAGGTAATTCTGTATAATTGCCCAATGAACCATTTTTCTTTATTGCATATTTCACGGAAACGATATCAGAACCTGATGCTATCATTCCATCAATTGACTTTACCTTACCTATAATAGTTCTGTTCAATTCTGTCAAATCACTGGTGAATGTCAGGTCCAAGAAATCTTCCATCACTACATTCAGAACTTTAAATTCTTTAATAGCAACTCCACCATGAACATTAGCTGCTTTTACAAGAACAGACTGTAAGCCAGCCTCTACCGGAATAGAAAGCTCAAAATTATTAGTAGAAGATAAACTTCCTTGAACTGCCTCTTTTTCCACTCCATTAACCACCGGAACAGCCCAAACTGAAGCCAGTTCGTATTCGCTCTGAATCTCTCCTTTGATATTGAAAGGAATGCCTACGCAAACCGTCTTTTTCTGGTCAACATTATCCTTAAATGCTAAAACAGGAGCGTTTCTTACTTCTGCAACAGTAACCGTTCTCTTGTACAATTGATCGTTTTTGTCAAATACAGCAAAGAATATATGGGACATATTCTTGACTACCGGAATTTTAACTGACAATACATCATTCGATGATTTTTCAGGAACCGGAATATCTACCGCATTACCAATCACAACCTTACCTTCATCATTTTTCACGCCCACTTTGTAATAAGCACTCTTTATGCCGGCCTCAGAGGCGACATACAAAGGTATCTCCAATTCACCATTTTCATCCAAATATTCGTATTGATCCGGAGTATCCTTTAAATCAATAGAATAACTTACATAATCGTCGTCATGGTCACATGCTCCCAACAAAAGTGAAAACACCATAACAACAAATAGATTTATAAAACTATAGTTTTTCATAATGTCTGTTTAATAAAGATTTTCAATGAAATTAATCGGCAAGAAAATAGAGTATTTATCTCCATTCAGTAATAAATCAAAATCAACTTGCCAATTAATAATTATCTAAATAATACCTATATCAACAATTTATCAGAATCCTGGATTATTGGGGAACTCTGCTTGGGAATTCGCATCAATAACCGATTGGGGAATAGGACCTAAGTTATTCCTTTCTCGCACAGTCTTTGCAGAAGCCTCATAACCAAACCTCTTAACCCTATCGTAAAGCAGTCCCATACGGCATAGGGTAAGTGTACGGAATTCTTCAGCATAAAGTTCACGGGCTCTCTCATCCAGTAGATAATCAATGTCCACATCTGCTGCTTCCACCGGTTTTGCATTGGCACGGTTTCTTACTACATTAATATCTGCAGCTGCTTCATCTTTGTTGTCATTCTTCAAATACGCCTCAGCACGTATCAAATAAGTTTCAGCTAAACGGATAGCGTACCATTCCATTACAAAACCATTAGCCGGTTCGGCAGCATAATGCCAATCTGAACCACATTTCATGATACGAGGATAAAAACGCTCCATTGTATCTTGTCTGGTAGTTAGCCACTCTTTCTTAATAATCTCACCCGGTCTCAGTTTTACTACAATATTTGTTCCATCCTCCAAAGTCACACCTGTTTCGTAAACCTTATTAGGATCATCCACTTCAACACCATTAACGATTGGTTTAGGAGCTCTATAAATACGATTGATATTGAATTCCGCATTACGCTGATCCTCCGAACCTGATTTTCCCCACAAATCGTAACAGAAGTACGGAGTAGGACGTACCCAAGAAATGCCACGGCCAGTCCAGTCACGGGCATTTCCGTCATAACCAAATTTTGTAGTTCCCCAAAAAGCAGGCCAGAATACGCGTTCTTGATCAGTACGGGTAGCTAAGCCATCATTTAATCCACCCTGTACGAATTTATCTACCTGAATAACCCAAATAGACTCTTTGTTTCCAGTCTGATAACTAAAATTAGAGAATCCATCTTCGCTTTTCATCTGGAACAGATCCCAAAAGGCATCCTTCCCTGCTACATCCTTACGCCATCCAAAGCGTTCTGTCATCAAATGATACTCTCCTACCTTTTGGTCAATGACCATAGAGGCTGCATCTATCGCTTTTTGATACATGCTCTTATCACCAGTTTCATCCCCAAGAGCAATATACATCTCTGCTAAATAATGATAGGCAGCTGCCTGAACCACTCTTCCCGGCTCCGTTACAGAAACCGGAAGATTCTTAGCCGCAAAATCAAAGTCCTCGATACATTGTCTATACACATCCTCACGACTATCACGTGTATAAGCAAGAGATGGAGTTCCTACCGGCTCCGTCAGGATAGGTACCCCTCCAAACAGAAAACCTAAATAACGGTAACAATATCCTCTAAAGAAACGGGCTTCTGCCTGAGCCGCCAACTTTTCAGCCTCATTGCTCCATCTTACATCCGGATTTTCCGTCTGTTTCAACAATGTATTCACATTATAAAGCATACCAAAATGACGTCCATAAACAACACGGTAAATATCTGTGGTCGAATTTACCAAACTCCAGTCTGTATACATATCCATATCAGAAACTGGACGAAACATAATATCCGTACCAATACCAAATTGAAAGAAATAATTAGGGTCATCCCTAAAATTATAATTCTGACGAACAATTCGGTAAAATTCATTCAAACCAGTTCTGAACTGGGAAGCATTTAAATAAGAATTATCGACTGTAAGAAAATCATCTGCATTCTCCTTCAAAAAATCACTGTCATTACATGCACAGAGAGAACAGAGTGACAATGCCAAGCATATTAATTTTTTCATATCTTTCCTCTATTTTTAAATTTAAAATGTAACTTCCACTCCCATGGTTATATTACGCAAAGCAGGATTACCATGAGCATAGGCCGTACCTGTTTCAGGATCGATTCCTTCCCAAGAAGTAAATGTCAGAAGGTTCTTTGCAGCCACATAGAATTTCAAGCTCCGGACAGGAGTTTTACTTAAGAGCTTTTCGTCAAATCTATAAGCTAAAGAAAGGTCTTGCAGACGTAAAAAGTCATGACGCTGTGGGAACTTATACTGATAAGGATTCGTATAATTTGGACGAGGAACCCTGTTAGAAGGGTGTTCAGGCATCCAATATTCCTTATTCAGCCAGTTAGCAGTACCGCCACCGCCAAAGGTTCCTACATAATTAGCATAAATATTATCAGCAATATAATAATTATTTTTTCCACCACCAGAAATCCAGTTCAGTAAAAAATAGAGTTCAAAGTTTTTATACGTCAAGGTATTGGACATGGTCATTGTAAAGTTAGGCTTGGAATACCCTACAATTTTACGGTCACCGTTAGCATCAATCTTACCATCATTATTTAAATCCTTGAATTTAACATCACCTGGATTACCACCATAAATTGCCATATACTCGAGGTCATCTTCCTGAATAATGCCGTCAAATACATAAGTATAGACTGCACCTAATGATTTGCCAATAAAAAGATTATTTGCGATATCATCATCTTCTACACCATCGCCATCACCATCCAAGCCATATAGCGAAACTACCTTATTACGGTTCATCCAAAAATTCAAACCTGTAGACCAAGAGAAATCTTTTGTCTCAATATTCCTTGATCTCAAAGAGAATTCAAATCCCCAGTTTTTCACTTCACCGATATTATCGGATACATTCTGAAAACCATTCATTACAGGAATAGCACGATTCAGCAGCAGATCAACAGTTCTTGAAGAGTAATAATCGATATTACCACTCAAACGATCATTGAACATTGAGAAATCAACTCCAACATTCCATGCACCAGTCTTTTCCCAAGAAAGTGCCTTGTTAGCTAAGCCACTTGAAGCTGAAGTATTTGCTGTTTCCTGACCGAACAAATAAGATCCGGAACCCATTTTTGAGAAAGTGGAATAGGAACCGACAGACGGATTACCATTTTCACCATAAGATAATCTAAATTTCAAGTAGTTGATTAACTTCACATGATCTCTAAAAAAAGCCTCATTGCTCACAGTCCATGCACCGGCTAACGAGAAAAAATCACCGTATTTATTACCATCCGCAAAACCGGAATAGCCATCACGACGTATAGAAGCAGATGCATGATAACGCTGTTTATAAGCGTAATTGGCACGAGCCATATAGGCCAATTGAGAAAGAACTGTTTTATCGGTATTGATACCTCTTTTAGCAGGATTACCTAATTCAAGCGAATGAATACCCAGAACTGTAGAACCTGCTGCTTTGAAATCTTTTGCACTCAATTCAGACTTGGTAGTAGTTGCCCTCTGACGTTCTGCCAATAAAGTCAAGTCTACCGAATGATCACCCAATGTACGATTGAAGTTGATCAAATGGTTCATAAACCAGTCTGTACGTGTAGAATGACTTTTGCTACCATTTGCGTCTACCAAATACTTCGTTTGATCATAGAGATCTTTTTCATCCAATGTATTCATAAAATAACGCTCATCTTGGAAGTTTGCACCATGTCCTTCCCAACGATTTAAAGAGAAGTTGAATGTATAAGACAAACCTTTTATCCAAGGCAAATCAACACGAGCAAATGTCACACTATTATAATTCTGATTTCTGTCTTCATTGAATTGTCTTGTCTGCCATAACGGGTTAATAGTAGTCTGATGTCCCTGAGGAGAACGTTCCATCTCATGTTCAAACCCTTCAAAACGAACATACTTATAACCATAAGGAGTGTTGTTTACAGCGTTTCTCATATCCGCTTCTTTACCGTCCGCATTTTTGTTAACAACAGACAACTTTAAACCAACTTTCAGCCAGTCTGTAACCTGTGATTCTATTTTGGAGGTTACAGAGAACTTTTTGAATTGGTCATTGTACATAATACCATCTTGATCAAGAAACTGACCAGAAACATAATAGTTCAGTTTGTCCGTACCCCCGGAAATGCTAAGCTGATAATCTTGAGAAAGCCCCATACTAACACATTCATCATACCAATCAATTATATTGCCCTCCTGGTAAGCAGAATACTCATATGGAGTCAACAGATTCTGCAATTCTAAATCCGCTTCAGAAGCACCGTTCATTCTTCTTAAGTCTTTCTTTAATTGAAGATATCCTTCAGGAGAAAGCATATCCGGTCTCGTTGTAGGAGTCTGAAAGCCTACAGTCGCGCCAAAACGTATAGTCGGCTTTTCACTCTTACCACGTTTTGTTGTAACCAAAATTACCCCATTGGCAGCTCTCGAACCATAAACTGCTGCGGAACTCGCATCTTTCAAAACATCTACTGAAGCAATATCACTAGGATTTAGCTCATTCCAACTTCCGAGATGAACAACACCATCAACAACAATCAATGGATTATTGGATGCCTTAATAGAGTTTTGACCACGGATATTAAAGCTAGGATTACCTCCCGCATTAGTAGCAGTACCAATGTCTAAACCTGGAAGTTGACCTTTCAAAGCATCCAACACGTTCATGTTAGGAAGAGACATACGAGGAGAATCTTCCAATCTAATAGAAGCAATAGAACCTGTCAAGTCCTTCTTCTTAGCAGAGCCATAGCCTATCGCAACGACTTCATCTAGAATCTGCGAATTCTCTTCCATCCCAATTTTCAATTTCTTCACAGCAGAAGCCACTTGAACTTCTTTTGAATTATAACCAATGTAATGTACCACCAATGTACCGTTTATAGGTATATTGATCACAAAATTACCATCCACATCAGATACGACACCATTTTGCGTTCCTTTTTGAATAACCGACGCTCCAATCAAAGGATCACCAGTCCCCTTATCAAACACATATCCCTTTACACTTATGTTTTGCGCAAACATAAACGTAACAGATAAAGCACATAACCAACTAAAAATCCAGAAACGTTTGTTCTGATTTATAAAATTACTACATTTCATAAACAAAGATTTAATTAAACAAGGTTTATATTACGGACTTAATTACAACTAACAATTCTTAAGAATATTGCAAAATAAGCGAATAATTTTAGAGACTCAAATAGACTATTTATCTAAAAAGATAGACTATTTTACTGCAAACATACAATCTCACGTACTACTGTTTTATATTGATGCTGATTTGATACTAAAAAATCTTGGCAACCCAACCTCCACCTGAAGCTAAAGATATATTCATAACTTCTCCACCTTCAACCTCTATAAATTCATGTTTATAATCAATAGCACGAATATCAGCATTAATGCCATCTTTAAAAATCTCCATCTTATACTTCTTCCCTTTAGGCAAAAAGCTTAAATCCAGTTTCATCTTTCTTGGACTCCAATCTGTAATAGCAGCTACATACCATGAATCTCCACTTCTACGAGCCATAGTCACGTAATCACCTATTCTACTGTCAAGTGGCACGATTTCATCCCACTCAACAGGGATATTTACCAAAAACTCCGTACATTCGGCCTCTTTATAATAGTCAGATTGAGGATCTGGCAACATCTGCATAGGACTTTCAGCAATAACGGCCATTGCCATGAAATGTGCCCTTGTACCTTGCCCCATCGGTGTGTCATGGTTAAAACGAAATGTTTTTTTGGTAGCATTATTCAATGTTCCGGGGATGTAATCCATAGGACCGGCCACATTACGAATAAAAGGAAGCATGCAACGATTATCCGGATTATCTTTATAAGTTCCGCCGTTCTGCTCAAATTCCACCAAAGCCTCTCTTGTCAAAACATTGGGATAGGCTCTTCTTAATCCATCAGGACGATATGCGCCATGGAAATCAAGTACCATCTTATACTCAGCCGCTCTTTTTGCAGCTTTCCAGTAGAAATTAGATGCCTCTTGATCAGAACGGTTGATAAAATCAATCTTTAATCCTTTAATGCCCCATTCGGAAAATTTAGCCAACGCAGCTTCCATTTGGCTATCAAACAGATCGTAAGTGACCCAAAGCATCACATCCACTCCTTTTGAAGTAGCATAATCTACCACCTCCTTCATATTAAGACCGTCAATCGTCCGTGTCAAATCCTCTTTATATGTCCAACCATCATCAAATAAGAAATAACGAACGCCAAAATGGGAAGCGAAATCTATCATATATTTAGCAGTCTCTGTGTTAATGCCAGCCTTAAAGTCGACATTATATAATCCTCGTCGTGCCCACCAGTCAAAAGTTACCCATCCCGGCTTTATCCAAGAAGGAGTCTCAATCTGACATTTAGGTGCCAACTGATAAACCAACTGATTATTCAGCAAATCCCTATCTTCCGAAGCTATAGCAAACACACGCCAAGGAAAAGTTCTCTTTCCGGACGTCTTAGCTATGTAATTCTCACAAGTAAGAATTTGTCTTCTGTTCTTCGAATTACCTTTAACATTATAGGTCTTAGGATAATTCCAGAAATGAGCTCTCAAATCCCTATTCCCTTTTTCTAACCATAAACAAGGATAATCCTGCAAATCAGACTCTAATAAAAGCACATTCACTCCCGATGGAGTTTTTACTAAAGCCGGATAATTACCTGTTACTCCTTGCTCTATATCTTGAATTTTCTGTTCTACATAAGGTGCCTCATAGTCACTATTCATATTAGCGTCTTTCTGAAAAAACAAAGTGGAAGAAGGATCAAAAGCAAAGTCTGCAGCTTCATCAAAAATTGTAAGCTCCCCTTTACAATTGGTAGAGATGCGATAAGCTACTCCATTATCATATAAACGAATTTCCAGCTTTGTCTTGTCAGCAAACAGTAATGAAATCTCATTATATCGATCAACTATCCGAGAGTTTTTCTCCTTTATTTCCGGCACAATTATTTGATCAACAGCATTTTTCTTTATTGAATGTACTTTTGCATTTAGCTTAGGCAACATACCTTGATCTGTATCCAAGTAAATATCACGAACTGTAAACAGGACATTTTCTTTGTGCAGTACCTGCATAGAAACATTCTTTTCAGCCGTCACGGCAACATGCAATACTTTATTTGGCGAGGAAAGATTAACCTCTTTAGCTCCTGCAAACAAAGGATACAGAAGCAATAAAAGCAGATTGATTTTTAGTTTATTCATATTTTTCAGACATAAGAAGTTATTACTTATTTATCATATTACTATGTATCTGTACACCTTGATGGTTATTATCCAAGTGGGATGCAATATCAAAATAGCTTTTTGCCTTCTCCATATTACCAAGCCCCAAATGTCCAAGTCCCATCAGGTAGTTGCAATGAACGCGATTTTTCTTATTCATATCATCTTCCCAAATTTGTAAATCAGGAAGAGATACTGCAAAATAGTCCATTTTGAAGCGATCAAATAAGTGTTTTTCACCAAAATCAATCAACCGATTAAAACGACTACGAGCATTCTCTTCATCCCCCATTTTCAAGAAGGCTAACCCCTGATAAAATATTTTATCAGGTTTCTGATCATTATAATACATTGCAGCTACAGGCAGGCTATCTCCCCGACTAGCTTTCACAAATAAGCGTTGTGCTTCTGCATCCCGTCCCATCGCTTGCATAATACAACCCTTATAATAATTGAAATCATTTTCTTGAGCTCCTTGCAACTTACCCTCTCCCAAGTTATGAGGATAGACAAAGCATTCATCTATCAACTTCAATGCTTTTTCATATTCCTTCAAATTCAAATATTTTTTCACCAATTCTACACGAGACAATTGATATTGAGCGGGGACTTTCCCTTCGCCACCTTCCCAAGGATGAAAATGGCGGTTATCAATCAGGTGGATAGCTTCTTCATAACGCCCTAACTGATTTAACAATGTCACATACTCCAAATAAAGATCGTCACGCGAGAACGTAACCTCTTTATATGCATCAAGTAAAGACAGTCGCTCTTCATGCGGACGGTTAAGACACTTATATAATTGATCCAGTTCCATCAACACACGAGCATCCTTTACATCCAACCCAAAAGCCTTCTCCAATAAAGCAACCGCCTCTTGTTTTCGATCTAATTTATTAAAATATGCCAAAGAAAGATTACGGAATACAATTGGAAAGGTAGTATCCTGTTCGACAGAGGTCTCCCAAGCAGCTACAGCTTCTGCATATTGTCTCTTGTCATACCACAAATTACCCAAATAATACAAAGCTTTAGGAGCCTTCTTTATAAGTCCGATGACGGTTTGAAGAGCTAATATTGCCTCCAAAGTGTTTGGAAAACAATAATCCGGCGATTGTAATTCAGCCACTCTCGCCACAGCCGTAGCAGCTTCTGTCTCACCAAGCCGAAGCAGAAACCAAGCCTTATAGTAATATAATAGTGTCGGTTGTGATACCGAAAAATCAATTGCGGCATTCACCACTTTAAGTGCTTCTTCCCAACATCCGCATGAGGCATAATCCAAAGCAAGCTCTTCGTAATTATGGCTTTCTCTACGCATTTGTGTCATCAATAAATGCAGATTTTCTTCATCTCCAGTTATAAGGTATTTTTCAAAACTACATCCAAAGTTAAAATAATCATAAGACAGTGATTCCTCTATCAATGCCAAAGCTTTATCCACTTCTCCCAAATGACGCAAAACGATTGTTTTCAGATGCCTACCTCGTAAATTACACCAATTCCGCATTAATGATTTGTCTACTTCATAAAGCGCATTTTCCCAGTCATTCCATGTTGCTGATATCTGTGCTAAAGAATAATAACTCATATGCTGCCATGCATCATTCCAGCATGCCTTATAAAAATAGTCATATGCTTCAGCAAGCTTATCTTGATATTTAAGAGAGAGTCCCAAGTTATATAGCGGCTCTCCGTCATAAGGATTCGGATTTTTCTCTGTCAAAGTCTTTACTGCCTGACGTAGATAAGATTCAGCCTTGGCAAACTGTCCTTTACGCAATAGCCAAAGCCCCATAGCATTGTTATTTCGGACATCACTCGGATCTCTGTTCAGGGCCTCTTGATAATAATCAGTAGGCATATAAGTAGCATGGCGATACTGTTCCAGATGCAAACCGGTTAGATACAGTTGTTCTGTAGTCGAGACATCTTTCGGATCTAAAACCGCCTTAGCCGCTTCCGGTACCTCCTTAATGTCTTCTGGCTCTGGTCTCCATTTCAACAAGCACTTTCCTTTGGAATTAGAGATAGTGACACATACGTCTTTAATCTCTATAATTTCGACCTTTTCTCTTAAATCATTTTCAGGAGTAATATCTCTGATAATATCAAGGACTGTATTCCCAAATTGAGTTACAGTTATATGAAGTTCGGTTTGTGTTGACGTAGCAAATACCTTCAAAATTGCACAGTCCACTCCTATTTCAATATTCATCAATATGTCTTCAGAAGCATTTTTCACTACCCCCAATTCTCTATAAGGAATAAAATATTGGACAAATGTTTTTTCCTCATAAGGTTGCAGCCATGTAAAATCAGGTTGATTGTCTGTATACACACCGGCCATTAGCTCAATATACGGACCATCTGTATCCGTTAAATTACGATCCCATGCTTGGCCAAAGTCTCCATTACCCCATGTCCATTGTTTCTTACCTGGTGAAATATGGTGGTTTGCCACATGTAAAACTCCTGCACGTGTATCATTCTCGTATCCACCTACAAAATTATATTTTGAACGTATAGCCATATATGAAGTAGGTACAGGGATATTTTTATAACGAGAGATATCAACTCCGGAGGAATAATCCATTTTATAATAGGTTCCTGTAGCAATAGGATAACGAGAAACGTCACGTTTACCATGGTCGAAAACTGCATTAACATCTTCGGGAAACACCGACTGATAATATTCATTCACTGCGACAGCAGGATTGGCCCACCACAAGAATGTTTGAGGGAAAGGAGTCGGATTATATACTTTCCCTTGTATTTCAAGTCGGGCACATCCCGGACGTAATGTAAAACCAGCCATACCTTTTTGATGGAACATACGCTCTCTTTCATTTACCCAAACGATTGCACTACCATCTTCTTTCTTTTCTATATGATAGTCAACCGGCAAATAAGTGCTCGGACGATGGTGTTGTGGCCAATTAAACTCAATACCTCCAGAAATCCATGGTCCGGTTAATCCCACCAAAGCCGGTTTTATGACATGATTATAATATATAAAATGACGCTGTTTCACCTTGTCATACGCCATTTGTACGCGTCCTCCCAATTCGGGCAAAATCATGACTTTGATATATTCATTTTCCAGATAGATAACATGATAACTTTGCTCCTTACAAGTATCTTCTATCTTTTCAATAACAGGATATGGATAAACAACTCCACTACTACCTTGATATACCCGCTTCTCAAGAAACATGGGATTTTTCTCAGCTTTGCCGATAGCATAGGTAGGAAGAAGAATATCCTCCTCCCAAACTTTTACTTCTTCAATCATGTTTTATCTATTTTTTATTAATTCTTTTTCTAATTCTTCTAATGTCTTTCCTTTTGTTTCAGGCAAATTTGACCGGATAAAAAGAAAGCCCGCCAAACAAATGCCACCATACAACCAGAATATACCTGCTGCTCCTACAGATTCATTAAGAATAGGGAATGTATACGTCAAGAAGAAGCAGGCCACCCATAAAAAAAATGTTGAAAGAGCCATTGCCATTCCCCGTATTCTCACCGGAAATATTTCAGAAAGTACTACCCAGACAACAGGAGCCAATGACATGGCATAACAAGCAATGGCCAATATGACGAGCAACAACATTGGCCATCCGCTCACCCCGCAATAATAACATGTACCCAAAATAAGATAGATTGCCGCCAATCCAATTGAACCTATAAACATTAGATTCCGGCGCCCCCACTTATCTACAGTGTAGATAGCCACAAATGTAAAAATAACATTGGTAACACCTGTCACCACAATATTCATCAAAACATCAGAGACTTGATAACCAGCCGCGGAAAATATCTCATGCGCATAATTGAAAATAACATTAATACCACACCATTGCTGAAAGATAGCCAGTACGATACCTATTATCAGCACCTTTCGAACTGACAGATGAAAAAGTTGTCTCCAATTGCTTTGCTGTTGCTGCTCTGTAACTAGCCGAATTATCTCTGACGAGGTCTGCTTTGCATAGTCATCTCCACCAATTCGAGCTAAAATAACTTGCGCTTTATCCATCTGTTGATTAGCCGCTAACCAACGCGGGCTTTCAGGGATCATAAATGCAAGAATAAAAAACAGCCCTGCAGGCACCAACTCTCCCCAAAACATCCATCTCCAAGCCCACTCCACGCTTTCCGCACTAAGAGTCGTTGAATCTGCCGCATAATACTCTCCTATCTGCCAGTTAGCAAGTTGAGCCATCAATATACCTAATACAATAGTTAATTGATTTAAAGAAACGAATTTTCCTCGAACCGGAGCTGGAGCTACTTCCGCTATATACACAGGGGATATATTGGATGCGATTCCAATGCCAAATCCACCCACAATCCGATAAAAAATAAACCAGTCGAAATCATTAACCGCGCCCGTTCCATAAGCGGACAACACAAAAAGAAATGATGCAATAATCAGCATTTTTTTACGTCCATAACGGTCACTCCAACGTCCTGAGAGTAAAGCTCCAACCAAACATCCGACCAAAGCACTACTCATAGCCCAACCGCGAAGCACAGGCAAATCTTCCAATCCCCAAAAAGGTTCATAAAAAATTTTAGCACCACCAATCACTACCCAATCATAGCCGAATAACAGCCCACCCATAGCCGAGACCAGGCAAATCAATAACAGATAAACATTATTCTTTTTCATAATATATCAATAGAAGTTGCTGCAAAGAAAAACAATAATATCAATACAGAAAATAGAAAAAAATATATAAAGATGGACTATTTTACTACTTAGCAAAACACAGACCACAAAAATAGCATAAAGACCATAAGTCAATCAGAAGAAAAGAAGCAATCACTACTATCTACTATGTTAAAATGCAATATAACAAACTGACTATATTTATATAATATATATATTTGTATTCATTTACATTGCTAATTCTCTACATAGCTTTATATAATTAGCCATAAAACTCTAACAACACTTTCAATAATAATACTATGATTAAAAAAAAGATGGATTTAGCGGCGAAAGAGCTGTTGTACTTCCCCAATTCATTATACATGAAATGGAAGAAAATCCCGTATCGACTCATTTACATATTACTGATATCGGCTATTACCCCAAAGCAAAGTTTCACTTTATCGAGCGGTCAGAGCCTATTTCCCAGTATGTATTTATTTATTGTTATGAAGGTAAAGGATGGTATCAACTAAATGGGAAAAGATATACTGTCAATGCCAATGAGTATTTCATCTTGCCTGCTGGAATTCCTCACTCCTATGGCTCTGCTGATGATTCACCATGGACTATCTATTGGATACACTTCAAAGGAAAGTTGGCTCCCTATTTTTCTGCGCAATGTTCACATCCCATAGAAATCAAACCAGGAATACATTCCCGAATTAATAACCGAATAGATATGTTTGAGGAGATTTTGCATACGCTAGGAATGGGATATAGCCACGAAAACCTATTATATACCTGCTCCATCTTCTATCACTATCTTGGAACATTAAGATATCTTCAGCAATATAGAGGAGCCGTTCAACAGGATTCAAACTCTACAGATATAATCATTGAAACAATACACTACATGAAAGAGAACATTGAACGAAAACTAACACTCCAAGAAATCGCCAAACATACGGGCTATTCAATTTCTCGTTTTTCTTCACTATTCAGCCAACGAACAGGATATTCCCCCCTGACTTATTTTAATATGCTCAAAATCCAACAGGCATGCTATCTGTTGGACTTCACAAACATAAAAATCAACCAAGTCTGCTACAAAATAGGCATTGACGATCCTTATTACTTCTCACGTCTATTCAATAAAATCATGGGAATGCCTCCTAAAGAATACAAAAAACTCAAAAAAGGCTAAAGCAGACAATATTATTCTCACTATTAACCCTCCTGTTTAATTGATTAAAAAGGAGGGTTAATACAGAAACCGGATTTCATATTTTACTGTACCTTAGTTTTTGCCAAATACTTTTTATATTTGCCATTTATTAAGGGACTGATATTCATCTGAGAAAATACATATAATCAATTTATATGAAATCCCAGTTCGGGACGTTCCTTTAAATATGTTATTAAATCCCGGCCTACTGAAAGTCTAACCGGACGGGAAATCAAATCAACCGACATATGAGTTACATCAGCATCATCTGTCACCTTGAAGTATAGTTCCGTATTTCCCGGATGTTCCTTTGTCAGAGTAGCAAGTTCAGTGACCAAAGCCGAGTTCAAGACAGACAGGGGAATGATAATCGTGATCTTCTGCACCAGTTCTTCTTTCACGTCGGGAAGAAGTTCCATAGAGGTGATTTTCACTTCCAGCTCATCTTGCCGCCATTGCTTGGCCTGACAGCGGGCCTTAATATACAAGAACGTTCCTTCATTAAGATATCCCTGGTAAGTCACCCAGTCATTTCCCCAGAATGGTATCTCGGTAGAACCTGAATAATCTTCGATCTTGGCGATACCATACGGATTTCCGTTCTTGCTGACTCCACGACGAACACTGGTCACAATCCCTCCCATCGTTATTTCACGACCGACAAGTGCGGCTTTATCTTCCAAATCCGCCATACGTGTATTGCAAACATGTTCTAATACGATAGAGAATTCATCCAACGGGTGAGCGGAAAGATAGATACCAACCAAATCACGTTCACGGTTCAGACGGTCAAGATCACTCCAACGTTCTACCCCTTGAGGTATTTCAGGAGTTGCAACATCAATAACGTTTTCGCCGCCGAACAGGGAATTGACGGCAGCCGCCTTATCTGCCTGATAACGGTTACCATAACGCATCAATGTTTCCAGGAACACTTCCCCCTTAGAGTTTACAGCAAAATATTGTTCCCGTTTCAGTTCCGGAAAACTATCAAATCCTCCGGCTAATGCCAGACATTCCATATTTTTCTTGTTGCAGGCATTGAGGTTGACACGTTGTACAAAATCAAAGATTCCAAGGAAAGGACCATTCAGCCTGCGTTCTTCCATAATACTTTGCACGGCAGCTTCACCTACACCTTTGACAGCTCCAAGTCCAAAACGAATATCGCCATCATGGTTTACGGTAAACTTCAGGTTACTTTCATTCACATCCGGCCCCAGTGTCTGAATACCCATTGCTTTACATTCGTCCATCAGTTTCGTGATATCGGTAATGTTAGACAAACTTCGACTCATCACAGCCGCCATGTATTCAGAAGGATAATTCGCTTTCAGATAAGCTGTCTGGTAAGCTACCCACGAATAGCACGTAGCATGCGACTTGTTGAAAGCATAAGACGCAAACTTTTCCCAGTCTGTCCAAATCTTCTCAAGCACTTTCGGGTCATGTCCGTTCTTTCTTCCGCCTTCAATAAATTTAGGTTTCATGTGATCCAGCTTGTCACGCAACTTCTTACCCATCGCTTTACGAAGCGCATCAGACTCACCACGGGTAAAATCGGCCAATAAGCGCGACAAAAGCATCACCTGTTCTTGATAGACCGTAATCCCATACGTATCCTTCAAGTATTTCTCCATTACCGGAATATCATACTCAATCGGTTTGCGGCCATGTTTACGATCAATAAAATCAGGTATATAATCCATCGGTCCCGGACGATAGAGGGCATTCATGGCAATCAAATCTTCGAATGTAGAAGGCTGCAATTCACGCAAATACTTCTGCATACCGGCAGATTCAAACTGGAATGTACCAATTGTACGTCCGTCACTATATAATTTATAAGTAGCCGGATCAGAGATATCGATCGCATCAACATCCACCTCAATATTACGACTTAAACGGATATTTTCAACGGCCTCTTTAATGATAGACAAGGTTTTCAGACCGAGGAAGTCCATCTTAATCAATCCGGTATCTTCAATGACCGAACCTTCATATTGAGTGACAAGCATCTTTTCACCCGTTTCCTTATCATCAGCAGTGCTGACAGGTACCCAGTCGGTGATATCGTCACGACAGATAATCGTACCGCAGGCATGCACACCCGTACCACGTACGTTGCCTTCGAGCATTTTGGCATACTTGATCGTATCCCGCAACAGTGGATCAGATGACGCTTCTGCTGCCTGCAATTCGGGAACATAAGCAATGGCATTCGGCAAATTCAGTTTCTTGTCAGGAATCTTGTCAGGAACCAATTTACACAAACGGTCTGATTCTGACAAAGGCAACTTTTGCACACGTGCAACATCCTTGATAGCCATCTTTGTCGCCATGGTACCATACGTAATAATATGCGCCACCTTTTCCTGACCATATTTATTCGTCACCCAACGAAGCACCTCACCACGACCGTCATCATCAAAGTCCACATCGATATCAGGCAAGGAAATACGATCCGGATTCAAGAAACGCTCAAACAGCAAATCATATTGGATAGGATCTATCTTCGTAATACCCAGACAATAAGCCACCGCCGAACCGGCAGCCGAGCCACGTCCCGGACCAACCGATACACCCAGTTCCTTACGTGCGGCATTGATAAAGTCCTGTACAATCAAGAAATAACCGGGGAAACCCATTGTTTTCATGATGTACAACTCAAAATTCATTCGTTCTTCGACTTCTTCCGTCAGAGGTTCGCCATAAATTCTCTTAGCTCCGTCAAAAGCTAGTTTTGCCAGATAGTCTCCTTCAAGTTTAATACGATAGAGTTTATCATAGCCACCCAAACGTTTGATTTTCGCTTTCGCATCCTCTTCACTCAATACCACATTGCCATGTTCATCCTGAGTAAACTCGTCGAACAAGTCTTTTTCTGTAAACTTCGCCCGATAGCCTTCCTCCATTCCGAAATCTTCCGGAATAGCAAAAGTAGGCATGATAGGTGCATGATCGATAGAGTAATATTCTACCTTGTCAAGAATCTCCAATGTATTGCTCAATGCTTCAGGCACGTCAGCGAAGAGTTCATTCATCTCTTCGCGTGTTTTCATCCATTCCTGTTTGGTATAAAGCATACGGGTAGGATCATCCAAATCCTTACCGGTACTCAAACAGATCAAACGGTCGTGCGCTTCCGCATTCTCTTCATCTACAAAGTGAACGTCATTCGTACAAATCAGTTTGATATTGAATTTCTTAGCATACTCTATCAGATGCTTATTCACATTCACCTGTAACGGATAACACTCGTGATTGGCACGGGGGACAGTCGCTTTATGGCGTTGTAATTCCAAATAGTAGTCATCCCCAAACAAGTTCTTATACCATTGTATTGCTTCTTCGGCTTCTGCAAATTGTCCGGCAGTAATCCGTTTCGGCACCTCACCACCAAGACAGGCCGAACAGACAATAAGTCCTTCGTGATATTTTTCCAGTTCGCTACGGTCAGTACGCGGACGCATATAATAACCACGCGTCCACGCGTGCGATACTAATTTAATAAGATTGTGATAACCTGTTTCATTCTTAGCCAATACGATCAGGTGATAACCACTCTGGTCGGGCTTGCCTTCTTTCAGGTCCATGGTGCGGCGTGCCACATACATTTCACAACCGATAATCGGTTTGAATAGTTTGTTTTCCGCTTCCACAATCTTAGCTTTGCAAGCAGCAATCTCCGCCTCCTTATCCTCGCACTCTATCGTGCCGGCCTCAATTCCTGCAATTCGCTTCTTCTGATCCTTGACTTCACCTTTCGGACCACTGTTCTTTTTATTGACGTAGTTCGTAAATTCCTTGATACCGAACATATTTCCATGATCGGTCACGGCAATACCCTTCATCCCATTCTTCATGGCTTTATCGACCAGACGAGCTACACTAGCCTGACCATCCAACAAAGAATATTGAGTATGGACATGTAAATGAACGAAATCCTGCATAATGATAAGTAGTTAATTTGAAGGCATAAAATTACTACCTCCTGGGTTATAAACAAAAATAATCCTCAAAAAGTTATCAACATTCGCATTTCTATGCTCATTTACTTGCTGAATTTTTAAATTAAGTATATTTTTGCAGACAATATCATTAAACAGCATTCATGGGCCGACTAAAGAAATTGAAAAAAATACGTATTCACCGCGAAGGAACACATATATTATGGGCTAGCTTTTTGCTATTGCTATTGATTAATGCGGCTCTTTATTGGGGAATCGATTGCAAAATACCATTTTATGTGGTAGCAGTAGCGAGTATAGCAGTCTATCTGCTGATGGTGAATTTCTTTCGATGTCCGATCCGTCTCTTCGGACAGGACACTGAAAAGATTGTCGTTGCACCTGCCGATGGAAAAATCGTCGTCATCGAAGAAGTCGATGAAAACGAATATTTCCATGACCGCCGGTTAATGATATCCATCTTCATGAGCATTGTGAATGTACATGCCAACTGGTATCCGGTGGACGGTACCATTAAAAAGGTAGCACATCATAATGGAAACTTTATGAAAGCATGGTTGCCGAAAGCCAGCACAGAAAACGAACGTTCTACGGTAGTGATCGAAACTCCGGAAGGAGTGGAAGTACTCACCCGGCAAATTGCTGGTGCAGTGGCACGCCGTATTGTCACCTACGCTGAAGTAGGAGAAGAATGTTATATTGACGAACACATGGGATTTATCAAATTCGGTTCCCGTGTGGATGTGTATTTACCCATTGGCACAGAAGTATGTGTCAGCATGGGACAATTAACGACCGGTAACCAAACGGTTATCGCCAAACTTAAATAATTCTGTCACAATGACAAACGTTATTAAAAACAGTATTCCGAATACCGTAACCTGCCTAAACCTTTTCTCCGGTTGTATTGCCTGTGTTATGGCTTTTGAAGGGAAATATGAACTGGCTCTACTTTTCATTGCTTTAAGTTCCATTTTCGACTTCTTCGACGGATTGTTGGCTCGTATGCTCAACGCACATTCCATTATCGGAAAAGACTTGGACTCATTGGCAGATGATGTCAGTTTTGGAGTTGCTCCTTCACTGATCGTATTCTCTCTGTTCAAAGAAATGTATTATCCGGCAAGTATGGAGTTCATCGCTCCTTACCTACCCTATTTGGCATTCTTAATTTCTGTTTTTTCAGCATTGCGTCTGGCTAAATTCAATAATGACACGCGACAGACCAGTTCTTTTGTCGGACTTCCGGTTCCTGCCAATGCGTTGTTCTGGGCCTCTCTAGTAGCAGGGGCGCATGATTTCCTGATATCAGACAACTGCCATCCTGTCTACCTTCTTATACTTGTCTGTCTGTTTTCTGGACTACTGGTATCAGAAATACCGATGTTTTCGCTGAAATTTAAAAATCTGTCATGGAATGACAACAAAATCAGTTTTATATTCCTGATTATCTGTATTCCCCTCCTTATATTTCTGGGGATCAGCAGCTTCGCCGCCATCATTGTATGGTATATTTTACTTTCACTTTTTACAAGAAAAAGTAAATAAACAATCTCTTGGCACGTTTGTTGTACTATGAGTTTTATCGAAGTAACAACATAAAAATCATAGCCCAATGCATATACTTTTATTTATACTCATTTTTATCATCGCCATTTTTGTATTTGGCCTTTCTATTGTCGGCTTCATACTAAGAACTATTTTCGGATTAGGACGTGGTTCATCTTCATCCCGCCCGAGACAAACGGAATCGGGACATACAAACCAACAGGACTATGACCAGGGAAATCGTCGTCCGATTAATGATGAAGAGGAAATATATTCCGAGAATATTTCGGAAAAAAGACATAAAAAAATATTCACCCAGGATGATGGTGAATATGTAGATTTTGAGGAAATCAAATAAACAGGATACCGCTTCTATTTTCGTTTCGCAGCAAAGAACTCTTTCATTAGTGCAGCACATTCGTCAGCCATTACTCCTTTTACAACCACAGTTTTAGGGTGTAGAGCTGAACCTGCATATTTCTGATAGCCGCGTTTTTCATCTTCGGCACCAAATACTAGCTTGCCAGTTTGTGCCCAAGCGATAGCTCCTGCACACATCACGCAAGGTTCAACTGTGACATACAAAGTACATTCGTTCAGATATTTGCCACCAAGCACATTGGCAGCAGCTGTAATAGCCTGCATCTCGGCATGAGCCGTTACATCATTCAATGTTTCTGTGAGATTATGGGCACGTGCGATAATCCGCTCCTTACAAACCACGACAGCCCCAACAGGAACTTCTCCCCGATCAGCAGCTTTGCCTGCCTCTATCAAAGCCTGTTTCATGAAGTAAATATCGTCCAGCATCCCCCTTTAATTTTCAATTATTAATTTTTAATTATCGATTATCGTCTCATGTCATGTTCACCAAAAAGGGTCGGATAATCTTCTTCCATATTTTTATGGATAAACATGAGAATGGTTTCACGAAGCCAACGGGATTTGTTCGTTATCTTATATTTCTCCAGATAACGATCTACAATCAGCTGTTCTTCGTCGCTCAACAAAATGCTCATTCGTCGTTCCCTTTTGGTACATTCGACATGCATTTTCAGGCACTTTTTACTCCTTTTTCTCATATCTTCTGCAAAATTACTTTTACTTCTGTAAATACAAAGAATAAAAGCAGTAAATTTGCAAAAAAAGATGGCTAAACATAATGATTTAGGAAAAGCCGGAGAAAATGCCGCTGTAGCTTATCTTGAACAGAAAGGGTATTGCATCCGTGACCGGAACTGGAGAAAAGGACATTTCGAACTGGACATTGTAGCAGCAAAGGACAATGAACTGATTGTAGTAGAGGTGAAAACCCGCAGCAATACCCTATTTGCCGAACCGGAAGACGCTGTTGATTTACCCAAAATAAGACGTACGGTACGCGCAGCGGATACCTATATCAGATTGTTTCAGCTTGATACTCCTGTACGCTTTGATATCATTACGATAGTAGGCGATGAGATAAATTTCAAGATTGAACATATAGAGGAAGCATTTTACCCTCCTTTATTTTAAAATTCAACGCTGAAAGACACCGAATGAGTATATAATTGATAGAATTATGAATATAGAGACAGCCAGAGAATACAGCCTCAACAAAAAAGCTGTAACGGAAGATACACCTTTCGGTGATGATTTCCTAACCATCAGGGTCATGGGTAAAATGTTTTTATGTATCAATTTCAATACACCTGACAGGATTACCATGAAATGCGATCCTGAATATGCCATTGAATTGCGTGACCATTATAATGGTGTGGAAGGTGCATGGCATTTCAACAAGAAATACTGGAATCAGATATTCTTTGACCGAGATGTGGATGATAAATTGATCAAGCAACTGATTGATCACTCTTATGACGAGGTAATCAAAAAATTTACCAAAAAGTTACGTGCAGAATATGATGCTCTCCCCTGAAATATTCCCGGTTCCATTGATTCATATCAGCGAGACTAATTCTACCAACAACTATCTGCAGTCTCTCTGTTCTAAACAGAAAGTGGAAGAACTCACTGTCGTAGTCGCCGACTTCCAGACTTCCGGTCGTGGACAACGCGGCAACTCTTGGGAATCAGATTCCGGTAAGAATCTTCTTTTCAGCACCGTCATCTTCCCTGAATTCCTGGAAGCACGACGCCAGTTTCTTATTTCACAAATTATTTCTTTGGCTATTAAGGAAGAACTGGAGACCTATACCACCGATATCTCTATCAAATGGCCGAACGATATTTATTGGAAAGAAAAGAAAATATGTGGAATGTTGATAGAAAACGATCTGATGGGACGGAACATCAGTCAAAGTATTGCAGGAATCGGGATCAATATTAATCAGGAAACATTTCACAGTTCTGCCCCTAATCCTGTTTCACTGCGACAAATCACCGGAAAAGAGTTCGATCTATTTGAAATACTGAAGAACATCATGTTGCGCATCCAGTCTTATTATAACTTCCTCAAAAAAGGGAATACGGAATCAATAGCCTGTCAATATGAAATGTCTCTTTTCAGAAAGAAAGGAATGCATCGTTTTAAAGATGCCAACGGTGAATTTCTTGCACGAATCATTTGTGTAGAACCCGAAGGAAGATTAATACTGGAAGATGAGATGCTTAACAAAAAAGGCTATATGTTTAAGGAGGTAGAATATTTACTGAAATAAACCATCCTATTTCAGATCAAAACATTATCTTTGAAACATGCGTTTTATATAAAACTCTTTTATTTATGAAAACAAGATTAATTTTTCTTCTTCCATTACTATGGATATTAATAGGATGCGATGATTCGGATTCTGCCACGTTAAATATATCAGAATCAAAGTTCAATAACATTAGTGCAAGCGGTGAATCATTGACGATAGATATTACTTGCAGTTCTTCATGGACTGTAACAAGTAATAAACAATGGTGTATTCCTAATACACAAAAAGGGGAAAATGATGGAAAGTTAATCTTAACTATTAATGCTAATTTGGAATCTGCTTCCAGAACAGCCACTGTCACTATTATAAGCCATAAGGTTAGCAAAACAATTCAAATAACTCAAAATGGCTCTACCAACACTGCTGAAGAATACCATTATAAAATCCCTGTTATCTTTCATGTATTGTATAAAGAAGATAGAAATTCTCTACAGAAAGTAAATTCAAGCCGTTTATCCTATATACTTGACAAAGTAAACAGCCTGTATAAAAACAAGAATAACAGCGTAGACATGAATCTTACTTTTACATTAGCAACAACAGATAAAAATGGAGAAACATTACCCAATCCCGGAGTAGAATATATCCAATGGTCAGAATCATATCCAATCAACTGCGATGATTTTATGAATGATGATTCGGGTAAATATGTAAAATACTTATGGGATCCGAACTCATATATCAATATTATGGTTTATAACTTCGATTCGGGCTCTAATTCTAATTTAATAACATTAGGTATCTCCCATATTCCTTTTTCTACTGCAGGTAACCACTATTTAGAAGGGCTTAGTAAAACAGACTACTCTCATCTAACATTAGCAAATTTACAATTCCCACTATGTGTCTCTATTAACAGTCTATATATTAATGAAGAATCTACTTCAACTAAATATACTACAGCAGACATCACTGTCACGTTAGCTCATGAATTAGGACATTATCTAGGACTACATCATGTCTTTGCCGAAACAACTAATGGAACGTGTGAAGATACTGATTATTGCAAAGATACTAAAAGCTATAACAAACAAGAGTATGATAGCTATTGTGACTATATATATGAGAATGAGGAAGCAAAATATACATTTGAAAATTTGGTAAAACGAACAGGATGTGACGGTATAGAGTTTATCTCTTATAATATCATGGATTATGCTATCAGCTATTCAAATCAATTCACTCAAAACCAACGTGAACGTATCAGACATGTCTTATCATATAGCCCGTTAATACCCGGACCAAAGAAAGGAGACATTAATACTCGTGCACTTAATGAAGGACCTTTGGATTTGCCAATACGAACTATAAAATAGCAAATTGAATATAATAAAAAGAGGTGAACCGCTTAGCGATTCACCTCTTTTTCTATTCTCAATATCTTATCCAATGTCTTTTGAGCTTCTGTCGATGGGAAACGTAGAACAACTTTCTGCAACGAACTACGTGCTTTCTCATACCGGGTAGTAAATAACTTCGATAATCCGTCCCGATAGCGGGCATACTGCATTTTAGTGGGAGAAGGAAGTTTCTTGTAATCCATTTCTAACTTTTTCTTCTCCTGCTCTGCTATCAAATAATAATAGTTTCCTAAAAAGATATTAGCAGCCAGATTATCCGCATCCAGTTGCAATATTTTTTCGTACATACGCAAAGCATCTTTTTCTTGTCCGCGACACACTTGCATTTCTGCACATGTTTCCAAACAATCTACATTATTTGGGTCCTTTTGCAGCAACTCTTTGTAAAACAAATAAGCTTTGTCGTAATTTCGTTTCTTTTTATAGGCGAGAGCTAATTCGGTAGCCAGTTTGAAGCTAATTTCACTATTTTTGTCCACATTCGTCCAATAATACATTTCCGTACGGTCTATATTCAGAGGAATAGTCTGCCGGAAATAGCTCACAGCCTGTCCATTCTGCCCAGCCTCAATGGCGGCAGATACTTTCTGCAACATCTCATCAACCGACTGTGCATTCAGCGCCAGCGGCAGTGAGAATAAAGATAAAAGAAAAATAGTTAAGGTCCTCATAATCTATCTGATTGCTATTTAGTTCGTGATTCACAAAGATACAACAAAAAAATAAAAAATGTACCTTTGCGGACGAAAAGAACAATCAATTTGATAAAAGTGTTTCTATAAAATGATAGATAAAAAACAATCCTCCGAAAACAGACGAATATTACGGATAGCCATACCATCGATTATATCAAATATCACCGTCCCGCTACTGGGACTTATCGATGTTACCATCGTAGGACACCTCGGTTCTCCGGCCTACATTGGAGCCATCGCTGTAGGGGGAATGTTGTTCAATATTATCTATTGGATTTTCGGATTCCTGCGTATGGGGACGAGTGGCATGACCTCACAAGCATATGGTCAGCATGATCTAAATGAAATCACCCGGTTACTGTTACGTTCCGTTGGCGTAGGATTATTTATAGCTCTTTGCCTGTTGATACTCCAATACCCTATCCTAAAATTGGCATTCACTCTGATACAAACCACACCGGAAGTCGAGCAACTGGCAACTACTTATTTCTATATCTGTATCTGGGGAGCTCCCGCCACATTAGGACTTTATGGATTCGCCGGTTGGTTTATCGGAATGCAGAATTCACGTTTTCCCATGTATATCGCTATTACTCAGAATATTGTCAATATTGTAGCCAGCCTATCCTTTGTCTACTTACTGGATATGAAAGTGGCAGGAGTGGCAACAGGAACTTTAATCGCACAATATGCAGGTTTCTTCATGGCCATATTGCTATATATGCGCTATTATAGTGCACTAAAAAAGCGAATCGTATGGAAAGAAATTATACAGAAACAAGCCATGTACCGTTTCTTCCAAGTCAACCGAGACATTTTCTTCCGTACCCTTTGCTTGGTTGCGGTCACCCTATTTTTCACCTCTGCAGGAGCCGCCCAAGGAGAAATTGTATTAGCCGTAAACACCTTACTCATGCAACTATTCACTCTGTTTTCCTACATCATGGACGGATTTGCTTATGCCGGTGAAGCATTGGCCGGCCGTTATATAGGCGCCAAGAATCAAACAGCCTTACGCAACACAGTACATCACCTTTTCTATTGGGGATTGGGTCTTTCATTAATATTCACCATCCTTTATGCAATCGGCGGAAAAGAATTTCTGGGATTGCTAACCAATGACACTTCAGTAATCAACGCTTCAGACACTTATTTTTACTGGGCACTTATCATTCCGCTAGCTGGTTTTTCTGCTTTCCTGTGGGATGGAGTATTTATTGGTGCCACCGCTACCCGTCAGATGCTTTACTCCATGTTAGTCGCCTCCGCCAGCTTCTTCGGAGTATATTACGCTTTCCATCCTCTTCTGGGAAATCACGCCCTGTGGCTGGCTTTTCTCATTTATCTTTCCCTGCGAGGAATTGTACAAACCTTTTTGGGAAGGCAAATAATGAAAAAAGTAATCGCATCCCGGTGAGGCTATCCGATAAATTATCTCTATATTTGCGGCAAACAATAAAAAGCAAAAGGTATGGCAAAGTATAAAAGAATCTTACTAAAGCTCAGTGGAGAGAGCTTGATGGGCGAAAAGCAATATGGCATTGACGAAAAAAGACTGGCAGAATATGCTCAACAAATCAAAGAAATCCACGAACAAGGGGTACAGATTGGTATCGTCATCGGAGGAGGCAACATATTCCGCGGATTAAGCGGAGCCAATAAAGGTTTTGACCGTGTGAAGGGGGACCAAATGGGGATGTTGGCTACCGTTATCAATAGCCTCGCTCTAAGTTCTGCTCTTGTAGCTACCGGTGTAAAAGCACGTGTATTGACCGCAGTACGGATGGAACCTATCGGTGAATTCTACAGTAAATGGAAGGCCATCGAATGTATGGAAAACGGTGAAGTGGTTATCATGTCTGCAGGAACGGGAAATCCTTTCTTTACTACAGATACCGGTTCTTCACTAAGAGGAATAGAAATCGAAGCAGACGTTATGCTGAAAGGTACTCGCGTAGATGGCATTTACACAGCTGATCCTGAAAAAGATCCTACCGCAACCAAATTCGATGACATTACGTATGATGAAGTATTGAAACGTGGTCTGAAAGTTATGGATTTAACTGCGACCTGTATGTGCAAAGAAAATAATCTGCCTATCGTCGTATTTGATATGGACACAGTAGGTAACTTAAAGAAAGTAATCAGCGGAGAAGAGATAGGTACGTTAGTACACAATTAATCAGAAAATAAAAAGTGCGAATTTTGCTGTATAGCTTTGATAAAAACTACTATTGCAAAATTCGCACTTTGTCTTTCTTTTCAAATACTATATCAAAACGAATACCTATTTATCAAAATATTGAATCAAATCATACGCATTAAAATTCAATTCGCGGGCAAAGAAAGATAAATAAGGAAACAACTGATAAGAATTATCATAAAGACCCTTATTGGCAGGTTTCGACGAATTATCCGTACCATCATCATCCTGATATTTAAACCAATGCCATCCGATACAATTCTTAGCTTCAAGCAATCCTAATGTAAAATGCTGATAAGCATAAGCCCTCTCATTTTGTGTAGGAACAGAATATCCGGCTCCCGACTGGTTATTCAGATCGGAATCCTCCACCCCTTTCGTATAAAACTCACTTACAAGAAACGGCTTATCCGCCCAACTTGCCCAGTCTGCAATCGCTGTTGTCAGTTCAGGATTCCAACGACTATAATAGTTGATAGAAATGACATCACAATATTTTCCGGCAGCTCTCATCACTCCCTCCATATATTTAGGAGTTCCATGCAATCGAGTCCCCAGATAAAGCAGCTTATCATCTACTTTCATCACTGCCTCCTTCACTGCTTTATAATATTTCTCTGCTACGATACCTGCAAACTCATTATTCAAGGCATCCGTCACACTTTGTGTACCCTTGGAATCCATAAAGGCTTTTGCTGCAACATAAGCCGGGTCATTCGAACTGTTAATAGCCAGGAAACGATCCAAAATCCGGGAACTGTTTGAAGAGAAGTTTATCTCATTATCCGAGAAGAAACCCAATACATTTGGATCACGCAGATAATCTGCGAAAGCACTACCTGCCAAATATGATTCACACCATTCAGCCCATCCATTATAAAACACAAAGCCTGCAGCATTATCATCACTTCCTCCGGGATAATTATAAGATTTCGCACTCTTAAACTGACTTAGAAAAGCAAAGGAAGGTGCCAAAGTCAACGGACTGCTCGGATTGGAAGCATTATGAGTCTGAATCAACGAGTACGTTCCTGTACAGAATGCACCTGTACCATGAAAACCGATCTCACTCAATTCACGTTGAGTGGTGGACAACCACTTCTCATCAGTTCCAAACCTATTATTCCAAGCTGTTTTATTACGACTGGAAGTCCCCTTACGCAAAGAAGTCGCACTACGTTCCAGATGCAGATAACCTTCCGGATCAACCAACCACCAACGCCCGTCTATCTTCTTCGTATAAAACCTGCCCGTAGCTGCTTGTTTCGGAAGCGTTGTCGAACTTCCATACTTATTCACCGACTCCTGATATGCTTTCAATGTCTTAATAGCCGGTTTATATCCATCCATATAAGCAATAATACGTGTATTCCCCGTTGTCCAACTGGATATGGGAGGATAGGCACTGGAATACTTGACACTGATAGGACGATACATATTGGTATTTAATGACGGAGCATATACCACAGAAGCTCCGGGAACGGGCAAATCTTCCGGGTATTCCGACTCCACATCTCCCTCACCCATCACTATATCAGGAGGCATAAAATTAGGGTCCTTATCATCATCATCCGTACAAGAAACCATAGGAATAGAACTTATAAACAGTAAAGCTCCCAGTATAAATATTTTTTTCATGGTATGTATTTTATTGATTGTTATTTGATTGTTGATCGAACCAGTCGGCCAAACGATAGGCATTGATATTCAATTCTTTCATAGCATCGGCCAACGGTTTATAAAGATTGTATTCATTATCTATCAGTCCCTTGTTAGAGTCCAGATTCGAAGGATCTGCCCCTTTTGCCGTCGGATCATTATCCTGATAACGAAACCAGTGCCATCCGACACAATTTCCACTTTCCAATAATCCTAAAACAAAATGCTGATAGGCATATCCACGTTCCTGTTGAGTTTGAACGGTAAAACCTGCTCCTGTCGTATTCGCCAGTCCGGAATCCATTCCTTTCGTATAAAATTCCGTAATGATGAAAGGTTTTTGAGCCCATTCTCCCCAATGCTTCATGGTCTTCTCACTCGGCGTCCACGCTCCATAGTAGTTAATTGCAACGACATCACAATACCTGCCTGCCGCTTCCACAATCTGGCGGATAAACTTCGGTTTTCCATGTAAACGACTGCCTAGATAGAGATGATTGGGATCATACTTCCGAATCGCTTCCGATACCACTTTATAATATCGTTCAGCTACCACCCCCGCAAACTCCTCCCGGTGCTCATCGGTTATTTGCTGCAAAGTAATTCCCTGTTTTTTCAACCAGGATTCCGCATACACTCTTCCCGGATCACCAGGGTTCTGTAAAGTCAGATAGCCTTCCAGATTCTTGGGTCCGAACGGAAGTTCATTATCCGAGAAATAACCAATGATGTTTTTATCCATTTTATTTGCAACCAGTTTTTGCACCATCTCATCACAATAAGTTTCGAATTCCGGGTCAAAAACGAAAATACACTGATTAGGATATCCCGTGTTACCAGGTAACTGATAAGTTCCTCCCCGTTTCTTACCATATCCGCTCATCAAGTTAAGAATGATTGAGCGGGTCAAGACCTCCTTGTGGGATGCATTGTAAGAAGCAATCGCCTCTTCGTTACTCCAAGAGCCCGCACCAGAAAAGCCCAGTGAATGAATCAACTGTGCCGTCCCTTCGATCCATTTTTCTTCCGTACCGAATTTATCCAGCATGGCTTGTTTATTGCGTTCAGAGGTACCCAAACGTACTCCAACCACCACTTTTTGTAAATGCCGATATCCATCGGGATCAATCATCCACCAACGATTTCCAATACGTTCCACTCTAAAAAATCCAGTAGCCCGGTGCCTCGGAGCATCCAAATCACTTCCATACTCATTTACATGCACTTTATCAGTAGCTTTAAAACCATCCAGTTGAGCAATGGTACGGGTATCATACTCCTTCCATGGAAGATCTTTCTGTCCTTTCACCCATGGACGGGCAGTGACCTTAAATGCGTGCCCCTGTCCATAGCCCAACTGGGACAACAGCAGTAAAAACAATATAACTATACTATTTTTCATGTTCTAATATTCTTTTACGATTCGTATTGCATTTAAAATAGGCACAGACTCCACCGCTCCAAAACGAATGACAAGCCCTTTTCCCTTTGAAACCGGAACAATATATTTTTTAATGACCGCACGTTCGGAACCGTATTCTTCTGCAATATTCATTTGCCCGGCGACAGATACCCCATTTATATCCACAGAAAATACCCGGTTTGCATACTCCTCTTTCACCACATCATTTCCTAAATTATACACCAAAGCCTCTCTTTTATTTTCGGAAGTAAGTTCCGTCCAATACAAATATACAGCATAGACACCATCCGGCACATCCGCTTTAAAGGCCTCAATACCTACCCGTTGCGTCTGAAAGATAGGATCCTGATCCGTTCCCAGTATATCAGTGTCGCTGGCAGGCAAAGAACCGTAACGAGTCTTATTCGGAGCCACTTTTCCGCCAATATATCCCCATGAGCCTTTTTCATAAGCCTGTTCGGGTATCCAGCACAGTTCTGCTGTCCGGTCCTCGAAATAGCGTTGAGCACCCAATAATACATTGACTTCCGTAAAGCCGCTCTTCACATTGACACATTGGAAATTGCAAACATACTGGTCACGATATTCGCGTCCCTCTTTTTCAATTACAGCATCTACCACATTCTCTCCGTTGACAAAAGGAATATCCACAGAAACGACCTTATCCGATACCGGATATACTCCCAAACTCTTTCCATTTAAAAAGACTTCCACCTTATCTGCATTGGTATACACCTTCAAAGGTTGCGTACAGCTCTTTCCATCCCGACTGGCTCCCGCCCTATTCTTCCATGACTTAGAAGCAATGTGCAGGACAGGCGACTCTTTCAGATAAGCCTGATAAAGATAATATCCATCTTTACGTTCTCTATCCGTACTTACCACCCCTTTATTGTTCACATGAGGCATGGCGTTTCTTCTGGCTTCAGAATAAAAATCATTCAAGTTCCAAACCATAGCTCCCACGATATAATCCCTCTTTAGAATTTCAGGCAAGTAATGTTCGTGGTAGATGGAACCAAATTCACAACTAAAGTCAAACCGCATCGGCGAAAAAGAGTGAATACGAGTATCCACATCCGCCCCGTATTCGGTAATGAGCAACGGTTTGTAAGGAAACTCCCTGTGAAGTTCTTCCAGTTTCTCTTCAAATCCACTCAAGCTACCACCATACCATCCATTATAAAGATTAAAACCCAATAACATCGGTAATTCTGTAATTCCCGCTTCCTGATAGATTTGAGAAGTAGAATGACAAGGCAACATGGTATAGCGTTCCGAATCCAGACTTCTGATCTGCGCCTCAACCGCCGAAGCTATTTGATGAAGGAATGTCATGTAGTCCGCCCGCTCCTTCTTATTTTCGGGGTTAAAAGGAGGACGCAAAAGCACTTCATTCATATAAGCCCAAATGATAACAGACGGATAATTATAGTTCTGACAAACCATTTCTGTCACCTGTTCCACGCAATTATCCATAAATGCCTTACTTTGAGTGATGGCATTCACTACCGGAATTTCAACTGAAGTCAATAGTCCTAACTTATCACACATTTGCATCACAACCGGATCTTGCGGATAATGAGCCACTCGCAGGAAATTACTTCCCATATCCTTGCTCAACTGTACATCCCGGATATGCATTTCATCCCGCAAAGCATTTCCCATTCCTTTGTAATCCTGATGCCGACTGGTACCAATCAATTTCCGATATTTCCCATTCAAGAAAAAACCTTTCTCCGCATCAAAATGATATTCACGAATTCCCAACGGATTGACAACACAATCGAGCACCTCCTCTTTTTTATTCTTCAGACGACTATACACCTTATATATATAAGGAGAGTCCACATCCCAACGTTTAGGCTGCGTAATAGTCATGAGCGATTCAAAAGCTACATTCTTTTCTTCCGCCTTCACATTTACTTTCTTTTGTGAAAGCGCTACTCTGTTACCATCTGCATCCAAAATCTCCGTTTCAAGAATCAATGATTGATTACTCTTCAAAGCATTGGACAAGAATGTCTTCACTGAAATATTTGCTTGCAAATCCGTAATCTTCGATGCTTTGAGATACACACCACTAGAAGCGTAATGAGTAGCAGACAGTTGCACAGGAGAAGTATACACCAGATAAACATCCCGATAGATTCCCCCGAAGAAAGTAAAGTCCGCTGAAAGAGGAGCAATATCCGGATTATGCGAGTTGTCAACACTCACAGCTATCAGATTGCGTCCGGCATGAACATAATCAGTCACGTCAAACGTAAAAGCGGAATAACCACCTTTATGATTTCCAACAAACGTTCCATTCACAAACACATTCGTTTCCTGATTGGCCCCCTCAAAACTAAGATAGACTCTTTGTTCGGGGATCAGTTCCTCCACTGTCACCAGTTTCCTGTACCAGCCTTTTCCCCGGAAATAACCGGGAATTTCATCCTCTGCATCTTTTGCATTCCACGTATGAGGAATGGAAACATCAGTCCAACCGGAAATATCAAAGTCAGCAGTGGACGCATCTCCCTCAAAGAGGGAGAACTTCCAACCGTCATTAATCGTTTGCGTCACACGCTGACTATAAACCGTGCCGGTCATAACCAGTAACAAACAGGCTAAAATTGTTTTTTGATATACCTTATACATACCTAATACCATTATTTCGAAATTGAACGGACTGCACGAACAAATCTTTTACCGTCTTTTTTAGCATTCGATTTATCCCAGGCAAGCGGTTTTCCAAAACGTACATAAAATGCGCTTGTACCGCTCGACGTTTCGCGACTAGCCCAATAAGAATCTCCGGTAGCAGATGCTGCTCCCGTATTCATGATAGTTCCTCCTGCACCAGTAATCACTTGATCCCAAGCTGTACGGTTTGCTTTCTCAAAATCAGTAATTGCATCCGGGTTATTCTCCGTTGCATCTGCCACTGCAGTCCCATTATAAGTTTCAAACATCTGTTCCAAATCCGTTCTCGTAGGCCAATACCATCCGGAACCTTTATCCATACAATATTTAAGAGCGGGCATTTCTGCTGCATTCGGCAATGCTGCCAACGCAGTAGTATTTGCCAAGCCATTGTCATTGGATAAAGTTAAACCGGTAGAAGCCGGAGAGCTTGCCGTAGACCATGCCAGATTCTCTCTGTCCAATGACATAATCTTAGCCTTACCACGATTAGTGCCATCTACCCAGAACACAATGCCTCCTTTTAACGAACCATTATCCGCAATCACCTGTCCCACCGCAAACTCGGAACTTAAGAGCCCTCTTTGTGTAATAGTAACTTCTTGCTTAGGTGCATTCGCTCCGCTTCCGGCTATTACCGTAGCAGTCGTTATCCGGTTAGAACTATTCAAATTAGGAGATAATGTCCAGAAATAAAGAGTTTTACTTGTTACATCAACATACGCTTTCACCCAAGACTCATCAGTTATATTTACTGTAAATTCTGTTTCATCAGAAATCATCGTTATTCCTTCTGATTTCGTCACAGCATCAGGAGTAATAGTCACGGTATTTGTACTTAACTCGAGAGAAGCGCCTCCTTCAGCCGCAACATTCTGATTCACCGTTACCTCCACCGACTTAGCGGCTGTGCCAGTACCGGCTGTAACCGTAGCAATAGTCGTACGAACATCGCCAGTGGTATTTTTAGATTTTGCCTTGAACGTAACTGTTGTGCCCGAAATAATATACGAAAGCCAGGAATCATTTGCCAAAACCACACTAAATACCGTTTTATTGGATGTCAATGTCACATTTGCTTCCGCTTCATTAGCTCCTTCCAATGTCACAGGATTCGGATTAACCGTCAATGTTGCCGGTTCTTCAGGATAAGTATAATCACCGATTGTACGCATACATCTCACAAAACGGTTAGTAGCAGTCTTATTTCCTGCATCAGCTCCCGATTTACCGAAACGTACCCAATAAGCCTGATTACCCGCTGCGTTTTCCGTACTCGACCAATAGCTTTCGCCATTGCCCGAACCGGCAGCCTCGTTCATCACATCACCTTGTAAATCAGTCAACATCTTATCAAATGCAGCACGTGCCGCCTTCTCTACTTCCGTCAGTTTATCAGGTACGGCTGAAATAAAATCCGGATCAGCATGTCCAACACCATTATAGGCATCAAACAATTCCCATAATTCATCACGGGCAGGCAGATACCATCCGTCACCCAACGACTGGCAATATGCTACCGCATCATTTGCCGACGGAGAAGTGAACAAGGCAGAATTAGCATATCCGTTGACGGTGGAAAGTGCATTATGAGACATCACAGAAGCCTCGAAAGGATTCCCTCCCTGACGCTTCACTGAAACCGCTTTTCCTACCATATTATCCGAAGGATCTACCCAGAAAATCATACCGATACCCTCATCCACACTTTGTCCTATCTTCAAAGAAAGATCCGGTTCTTTAGAATCCTGGGTAACCGTCACCTCCACTGTATATGAGCCGCAAGTCAGTTTCACAACAGTCGTTCTTGCATCTTCACCGTCATTTTGTGCCAAGGCCGTGTAGACAACACTTTTAGAACTTACATCTACAGAAAGCCACTCCGCTTCATACTGTGCAACAACCTGACCGACATTAGTATATAACAGCGACGTAACAGAAGAACCCGCCGCTTTCGCCAAATTTACTTTTGTATCTTTACAATTAAATTCAGGCATCACGCGTACCGATGCATCATCGACACAGGAAAGCAATCCCAGATTTAAAATCAATAAGAAGTATATTATTTTTTTCATATTCATTCATGTTTTACAGATAATCAATCGCTTAATACCAGTTCTCATTCTGTGGGAAATTCTCTTTCCCCATCAAGTCAATCTGTTCCTGTGGAATAGGCCAACATTCGTGCTTTCCAACCACAAAACTGGTACGGCATTCCGCATAGTCTTTATCCAGATAAGGGTTTTCAGCCTTCGTCTCGCCATAATGCGCTTTCACTCTTTCGCCCAAGAGTCCCAAACGTTTCAACAAAGGCCAGCGAACGCCTTCAAAATTCAACTCACGGGCATATTCATCCAAAAGTATATCCTGTGTCAGAGGACCTGCAAATTTATCATTTCCCGCACGTTCCCATGTTTTATTGTAACAGCGCAAAGCATCTGTACTCATACCTCCGTCACGACGCATATATGCCTCTGCCGCCATTAAGTAAGTTTCTGCCAGTCGATAGACAATCAGATCCTTGAAACCCGTTGTCCGGTCCGGATTATCAGCCGTCGTCCATTGGTCAAAGTATTTTTTCGACATAAAATGCAGTGTTTCACAATAGCTGGAACTCTGTGTTAGAGGAATCAATTCTCCATATTTAGGAGAAGTCGGGTCATTGTATTTAAAGCGGTGAACAAACAACTCATTATATCGCGTATCTTTTGCCTGATCGTACAGACTCAACAGATAGGTATTCGGATAAATACGTCCCCAACCATATCCACCCTGATCGGCTGTATTGATACAACCCGAAATTTTATTGATCCGGGTAGTGGTTTGAATAGAGATACGATGTCCGGCAACCGGAGTTCCGGAACCACCTCCACCCAAGTTTTGTGAATATTGGAAACTCCATAACACTTCCGGAGATTTCAAATCTGCCCCATTAAATACATTCTCGGCTTTCTTTTCCATCGAGTAGATGCCTTCCTGCTTAAAGATATCCTCACATTCCTCAATGGCTGTATCCCAATCCGACTCCCACATGGCAACCTGCGCACGGACATGTTTGGCAGTAGCTTTTGTTACCCGTCCATACAATACATTTCCATTATTTTGAGAAAGCGACCAGTCCAGCCCTTTCATGGCATCGTCCAAGTCAGTTGTAATCAGTGTCATCAGTTCTGCGTGAGAAGCCGGTTTGTATTCCCGTTTCAGATTGTCGACAGTGGTCGGGGTGATATTCAGATAAAGACGGTCAAAGCGTTTCCAGAGTTCAAAATAGCTCCGTCCTCTGAAGAATTTCGCTTCACTCCATGCATGGAGCACATCGCTGTCGTCCAGCCCCAAGGCTTCTGCGGCTACAATAATTTCATTTGCTTTTCCAATAATACCATAGTGATGTTTCCAGAACTTATTGACATCCCCAGTACTTGGAGTAAAGCTCGTATTCAAACGTCCGATTGAAGTAGAAACACCTGCTCTAAGTATCGCAATATCCGTATTAAAGTCACACATAGTAACGATGTACAGATTGGATTCATTATTATCCGCTCCACCCGGCAATTCACGTGCCAGAGAGTACAGACCTGTGACAGCTGTATTCAACCCTTCGGGAGTAGTGAACAGATAATTGTTCGTCACGTCTGTCTTTGATTCCAGATTTAATAAATCCGAGCAGGAAGCGGTCAACATTCCGCAGATGACAAAGGCTGTATATATTAACTTTTTCATAAGGATTCTTTATTTTAGAATGAAACATTGACACCAAATACATATTGTTTGGACTCCGGATAAGACCCGGGAGTCAGTTCGGGACTATAAGACTTAAACTCCGTAAATGTCAGCAAATTAGTAGCAGTTGCATACAGACGCAATTTATGAATCGGAGTATTCTTCAATAGTCTGGCCGGGAAAGTATATCCCAATTGTAAGGTGCGTAAACGGATATAAGATGCATCCTGAATAGCGATGGCACTCAAATAAGAAGGGTCTGCACTATAAGAAGGACGCGGGAATTTGTTCGACGGATTGAACGGAGTCCAGTAATCCACCTTCACTCCATTCAGTTTTCCGCGCAAAGAACCTCCGGAATTATAGTCATACAAATAACTATTCTTTATCTTTCTGCCGGAAACTCCATACCAATCCATGAACAAGTCAAATCCTTTCCAGTTCCATGTGGAAGAAAGAGAGACGGTAAATTTCGGATCTTTCCGGATAGGCACTCTGTCATCTGCCGTGATCTTTCCATCTCCATTGTTATCACGCACTTTAACCATACCCGGTTCAATAGCGCCGCCGTAATCAATCGGGCTGTCGGCTACACCGTCATTGTTACTGTCATAGGTGTTTTTCAGCGTATATACCAGATTCCCCGTACCGTCACGAGTGATATCAAAATCATCATACTGAAAAATTCCGTCTACCAGATAATCATAATATACATTAATCGGTTCTCCGATAATCCACCCCTGTGCTACCTGACTGGCGGGTTTACCATTTTCATCGAGCGTATCGTCAATACGGACAATTTCATTCTTATACATACTGAAATTGGTTCCAAGCGACCAGGTAAACTCTTTCGTACGTATCACATCACCATTTAAAGAAAGATCGATACCACTGGATTTCGTCTTTCCCAGATTATCCAGCATAGTGGTATATCCAAGTGATGCATTCAAAGAGCGTTCCACCAATAGATCTTTCGTATGCGTATTGTAATATTCCACCGTACCATTCAGACGACCATTAAAGAAACTAAAATCAACACCTAAATTAGCCGTTGCAGACTGTTCCCATTTCAAGTTCGGGTTAGAAAGCTCCTTACCCGGCAAATATCCCATCTGGAAAGTATCTCCAAACTCATATCCTTTATTATCTGCGAGTCCCAAAGTCGTATAATTGCCGATACCGTTCTGATTACCAACAATACCATAACTGACACGCAGTTTGAGATTATCAATCCACGACACATCTTTTAGGAAATTCTCCTGATTTACACGCCAGGCAAAAGCAGCCGACGGGAATGTACCCCATTTATTTTCTTTTCCGAAACGGCTGGAACCGTCGCGACGAACAGCCACATTCAACAGATAACGGTCTAAAAGCGAATACTGTGCACGAGCCATGAACGACACCAGATTATTTTCATTAAACTGACGACGGGGCTTGCCTGTAAACTCACCTTGAGAAATGAAATTCCAGTCTTTATCTACCGGAAGATTCTCTACTGAATAGCCGATAGACTTCGAGCCATTATGGTCGACAGACTGCACACCGGTCAACGTCAACTGATGTTTCTTATTGCGGATAGGCACTTTATAAGTCACAATATTCTCAACCAGCCAGTTCTGCGTACGTGATTCGTCGAGCACAGCTGTTCCTCCGCCTCCCGGATATTGGGAATCTTTATAGGAGCCGTCTTCAGATGTCTGATTATAAACGGAAGTATTCAGACGATAATTGAATCCCTTGAAAGGCTTCACATCCATAAAAAAGTTCAGGCGGTAATTATCGCGAGAGACTTCACGTCCGTAATGTTGGGCACGGTACAAAGGATTATAATTTCCTTCCGAGTTGATATACTTTGTATACTTGCCATCCGCATCATATATTTCCGCCAATGGGGAACTGGTAATAAAATCATTAAAGTTACCATCCTCACGATCTTGTTTAGTCATCGCATAAGAAGAATTGATACCAAAACTAATCCACTTTGATATTTCAAAGTCCAGATTCAACCTTAAAGAAAACTTCTGGTATCCCGATCCGGTAACCACCATTCCCTGTTGGTCAAAATAGTTGGCACCTGCCGATACTTTGATTTTCTCTGTTCCTCCACGTACACTGACATCATGATTATGGTAAATTGCATTTCTGAACATTTCTTTTTCCCAGTCGATAAACTTTCCGCTGGCCCATACCCGCTGCATAACCTCATCTTCCAATGCCTCGGCTATCGAAATCTCACGTGCATCAATAATTCCCTTATCATGTGCCTTCGCTTCACGACGAAGCTGCATATATTCTTCGGGAGAATAAAAATCAAAATTTCTCCATAGGGACTGGATACCCAGATAACCATTATAACTGACTTCCACCTTTCCGGCTTTACCGCGTTTGGTAGTAACCAGTACCACACCGTCACTGGCACGTGCTCCATAAATAGCCTGCGACGCAGCATCCTTCAGAATTTCAACCGACTCAATATCGTCCGCACTCAACGTGCTAAACTCCGTTGCACTGGAAGGAGAACCATCTATGATATATAAAGGAGCATTGTCCGCACTGATAGAACGGGAACCGCGAATGGTGATCGAAGGAGTCGATCCCGGACGTCCCGAACTGCTCGTTACATTCACACCTGCGGCACGTCCACGCAACATATCAGCCACATTGCCGGCGGGAAATGTCTTCATTTCATCCGCTTTGACCGAGGCTACCGAAGTTGCCACATCACTCTTACGCTGAACTCCATAACCGACAACGACCAATTCATCGAGCATTTTCGACTCTTCTACCATATCCACATTCAATACCGTTTTCGTACCGACACGTATCTTCTGTTCCTTATATCCTATACAAGAGAAAACAAGGGTAGATTTTGCAGATACACTGATTGAATATTTTCCATTTACATCCGTCACTGTACCGTTAGTAGTCCCCTCCTCCATAATATTAGCTCCGGGGATTGGTCCAAGTGCGTCTGTCACAACTCCAGAAACTCTGACGTTTTGAGCACTAACCTCTAAAGAGATAAGAAAGGCTGTCAGGAACACAGCCCATTTAATTACGATGTTTTTCATACTATGTAATAATTTGAATGATTACAGCGCAAAAATCCAAATAATTAGTGATTTCGAATAATAGAATCGTCCGTATAAAAGTTCAAATAGTACAATTCTCGCTAAGAGAGAAACACATAAAACGCTATATATTAACAATTTGCGTGTTTTCTTCGATAAGCAGCCGGAGTAATATCATAAGCATTCTTAAAGCACCGGATAAAATAACTTGGATTAGAAAAGCCGTAATCAAATGCTATATCAGCAATCAGGGCATTGGGATCATTGATTAATTTTTCTGTTGCCTTTTTCAGTCTCAAAGATAAAATAAAGTCATTCGGGGTCTGTCCGGTCAATGCTTTCAGTTTAGTGAAAAGCAACGTTCTGCTCATGCACATCTCCCGTGCAAAAGTGGCTACGTCAAAGTCTGCGTTATCAATATAAGATTCCACAATCGCCGTAGCATCCATCAGCATCTTTTTATCGATCGGATTAAATGGAAGATCTTCCACTTTAGGTTCATCATTCCGGGCAAACCGCTGCTGGAGCAGTTTACGAGTCTGGATGATATTATTGCAACGGGCCACCAATATCTTGATATTGAAAGGTTTGGAGATATAATCATCCGCTCCCGTCTGCAAGCCCTCTAAGGTATGCTCTTCCCGGTTGCGGGCAGTCAGCAATACCACAGGAATATGACTGGTCTGCAAATTGCTTTTCAACTTCTCGCACATCTCCAGGCCGGACATGACTGGCATCATAATATCACTCACAATCATCTGTGGTTGTAGTGAAGAAGCCTGCTCCAATCCTTCCTGCCCGTCGGCAGCCGTATATACATCATATATCTGTTCAAAAATCTGTGCCAACACCTTACGCATCTCCGGATTATCCTCCACAATCAGTATTTTCACCGTTTTATCCGGCTTCACCATTTCCGAGATTTCTTGAGGCTCTATTACATAATGTTCGGCAACGCGTTCATCTGCAGAGGAAGATGCTTCCACATTCACATTTGCATCCCGGTGAAGAGTAACGATAAAAGACGTTATTCCATTCGGCTCACTTTCCACTCCGATAGTTCCCTGATGCAATTCCACAATACCTTTTGCCATTGCCAGCCCGATACCCGATCCTTTGACAGTCCGTGTAGTTGTTGCCGAATCATCCTGCCAAAACCGTTCAAATACATGTTTGATCTTGGACTTTTCAATACCGACACCCAAATTGTTGACTGAAATCACAATGTCATTCTCTCCTTCCGCTGCCAATTCTACAGAAATCCAGTCACCGGGCTTCGTATATTTAAAAGCGTTGGACAATAGATTATAGAACACTTTCTCTATCTGCGTCTTGTCAATATACAAATCCGCTTCTTTCAAAGTGGAAGAAAAACGGAGATCGATCTTATTCAGCTGCGCATAGCTATAGAAAGAACAACAAATCTCCTCTATCACCGCAACAATATTCTCTTTGGAAATTTTCAATTTCAGATATCCCTGATCCTGCTTACGGATATCAATCACCTCATCCACCAGATTATTCATCCGGCGGGAGTTCTTATAAATCTCCAAAATCTTATTATACACCTCGGGGATCATGTCTTTATGCATCAGGAGCATCTCAAGCTGACTGGATATAAGCGTTAACGGAGTACGGAACTCATGCGATACATTGGTAAAGAAACGTAGTTTGGACTGGTTCACATTTTCGATATACTCTTTTTCCCGTTTCTCGGCCAATAGAGAATGTTGCAAGGTTTTCCGTATCCAGAACATACGGATAATATAGCCTGCAATAAGAATACCTGCCAATATCATCAGCAAAATAAACCATGCCCGTTGATAAACGGGAGCCTCCACTATCAGCTCAAAACTGGCAGAAGGTGCTTCCTGATCGTGAATGCGCAACTGGTCGCCACGAACATGAAAAGTATAACGCCCCGGATGAAGATTGGTATAAGTAACCATCGTATTATCTCCCGCCTTCATATATTCGTTATCAAATCCTTCAAGTTTATATTCCAGACCGATGTTGGAAATATTATTCAGGGTATTACTCGCTATCTCAAAAGTGACGGAAGAATACCTGGGCGGCAATACTAATTGATGTTCATACAATACCGTTTCCTTGATAAGTCCCAACGAATCAAGGGGTTGAATTTCCGTATTATCCACAAGCACGCGTTTTACGAACACATTATACTCCACAGACTGCTTGTTCAGTTTCTCCTGGGCTATGGAAACGATGCCTGCCAGTCCACAGACATAAATATCGTGGTCGGACGCAATGTACAGCCCTCCGTCATTCACGTTATTCAAGGGAAAATCACTCTGCCTGTTATAGTTCTCGAATGTGGTAGTGGCTAGATTGAATTTAGAGAAACCGCCATTCGTTGCCACATAAATGGAACCGTCCAGCGGACTCTCTACCAATCCGGTGATAAATCCATTCTCCAGTCCCTGCTTCGCTCCGTATCCTACAAAGATATCTTTCTTCTTATCGAACAGATAAATTCCCGATCCCGTAGATCCCAGCCATATACGTCCTTTTCTATCACATAAAATGTGATTAATGTGGTGCTGCGCCGTGCTCTGCGCTATTTGAGAGAAAGGATAACTATGGGAAATGCCTGCTTTCAAATTGACCCGTATCAGATCAAAAGAAGTGGTCAGCCACAAATCCCCTTCTTTATCGAACGTCATATCCCAAACCTGCGACAAATGTCTGGAAGCTAAAGAAGGATGTTCGAAATGATGCAACCGGAGATGTTTTTTATCCAATACAAGCAGCCCACCCTTGGCGGCTATCAATAAGGAATCGTGACCGGAAAACTCTATCATTTTTACCAGATTATAGGCCCTGTCAACTGTTTTTCCTTCCGGAGTATCGATATTTTCCGAAATAGATTCTATATGTCCGGTCGACAGATTAATCCGGTTGATGCCCTGATAAAGCGAAGCTACCCAAAGATAATCCGGTTCTTTCTCATAATACAGAGACTTCACAATCTTAAAAGACAGCTCTTGAGCATATAAATGTTTAAGCGGGAAAAAACGTTTGGCATGTTTATCATAATAGTTCAATCCGCTTCCTTCACTTGCAAACCAGATCCGCCCGGAACGGTCTTCGGCAATGGAACTGATGATATAGGAATTCAAATGCCCGCCAACAGCCGTAGACGAACGGTAAAAGTGATAAGCATCATTCGCTACATTATAATATTGTATTCCCTGATAGAAAGTGCCCAGCCATAAAGTTCCCGAAGTGTCGTAATGCATCGAAATGATGGAACGTATATCGGCTGCCTCCACATTCAAGTCATATTCATAATCCGTAAACTCTCCGGTAGAGAGATTTAAAGTCTGCAAACCGGCGTAAGTTCCGATATACAGAAGACTATCATTGGCTTGTGTCACATGACGCACATTATCATGGTTGATCGTATGATCAGCCACCTTATTATATCTGTAATGAGTAAGCTCCCCATTTGCCTCCAATCGGGTAAGTCCCCGGTTTCTGGTAGCTATCCAGATGCTCCCGTTTCTGTCTTCCGTAATTGAGTTGACAGCCCCCACATCAATATGACGGGTGATATGAGCAGCCTGATCGATACAATAAATACCCTTGGAAGAAGTACCCACCACCACGGTCTGATTCTGACGAACCATTAGACTGTTCATCAATACATCCCCTCCATCCGAAGGAAATGAAAAGAATAATTCGGGCGCTTGGTCGAAGCCACGATAACGATAGATTTCTTTTCCGGTAGCTATCCATAACGCGTCGTGCGCATAGCAGATTCCTGCCACTTCTCCTTCACGCAGCACTTTAAAACGGTTCAAACGCATGTCATAAATAGTCACGCTCTGCAAACTACGGATAAAAAGCAATCCTTCCCTGTTTCCGCAAACCTGCCGGATATTATTTATATTGATTGAATAGGGATTCGCGTTATCCGGTTTGAAGACTTCAAATTTACGACCGTCAAAGCGATTCAGTCCGTCTTGAGTACCAATCCATAAAAATCCGAATTCATCCTGATAGAAACAATTGACCGTTTGATGCGAAAGTCCTTGCCTTACATCTTTAAAACGCATATTGATATCCTTCGTCACATTTGCCATGCAACAAAGTACCGATATAAACAGGCAGTAAATAACAAGAAAGTTAGCTTTGGTCATCAGTGTTTTTCGATAATTCGGATGCAATATTCGAGAAAATCCAAGATATATGCAAGCATTTATTCAAAAAACTGTCTGGCTACTACCTGTTAATTATCCCCCGGACTGCATATAACTAATCCCCCGATCGAATAAAATTAATCGTCTGACAGTTGATTCTTTTTCGTCTGACAGTTGTCAGACGAAAGTTCAACAGTAGTCAGACGCAAGTTCAACAACTGTCAGACGATTAATTTTATGCATAAACAAGATTAGTTCCCTCTTTACTAAGAAATAGTTTTTAGCATACGAAAGATTAAATTATACTATCAACCGCCTAAACACTTGTTTATCATTGGTGAACTGCGTACTTTTGCACGCCAATAAAAAATAGAACAATGACCCCAAAAACCAAAGGTTTTATCTATGGAGTGATTGCCGCTGCCAGCTACGGTATGAATCCTCTTTTTGCACTTCCGCTCTATGCAGCCGGAATGAGTGTCGATACCGTTTTATTCTACCGTTATTTCTTCGCCGCAATCGTACTGGGTATTCTGATGAAAATGCAGCATCAATCCTTTGCGCTTCACAAGGCAGACGTTTTGCCCTTAGTCATTATGGGATTGCTATTCTCTTTTTCATCACTGCTTTTGTTTATGAGCTATAATTATATGGATGCCGGAATAGCTTCTACCATTCTCTTTGTCTACCCGGTGATGGTAGCTGTCATTATGGGGATATTCTTCAAAGAAAAGATTTCCGCAATTACCGTCTTTTCCATCCTGCTGGCGCTTTCAGGTATCGCCTTGCTCTATCAGGGAGATGGAAACAAACCGCTGTCGACTTTGGGAATCATCTTTGTTCTGTTGTCCTCACTCTCTTATGCTATATATATAGTAGGCGTGAACCGTTCGACACTGAAAAACCTGCCGACCACCAAGCTTACATTTTACGCCATTTTGTTCGGACTATCGGTTTATATCGTCCGTTTAAATTTTTGTACGGAGCTACAAATAATACCGTCAGTCTGGCTCTGGGCCGACGTACTGACACTAGCCATTCTGCCGACTGCCGTATCACTGATCTGTACCGCACTCGCCATCCATTACATAGGCTCTACTCCAACAGCCATACTGGGTGCCCTGGAACCGGTGACAGCTCTATTTTTCGGTGTTCTCCTGTTTCACGAAAAACTGACTCCCCGGTTAATGGCAGGTATTTTAATGATTATCACCGCTGTTACCTTGATTATCATCGGTAAGTCACTCATAAAAAAGATGGGAATGCTGTTGCAGATGAACAAAAAATAATATACTTTTGCTACTTAATCAATCAAAATGCAATTTTAAATCTCAAAAAATATGGTAGACGTAAAGACTTGCCTTGACAATGCACAAGAAAAAATGGACATGGCCATCATGTATCTGGAAGAAGCACTGGCACATATCCGCGCAGGAAAAGCGAGTGCCCGCTTATTAGATGGTATCCGCGTAGATTCTTACGGAAGTATGGTACCTATCAGCAATGTAGCAGCAATTACTACTCCGGACGCCCGCAGTATCGTAATCAAGCCGTGGGATAAAAGCATGTTCCGTGTTATCGAAAAAGCAATCATCGACTCTGACCTCGGTATCATGCCCGAAAACAATGGTGAAATGATCCGTATCGGTATTCCTCCTTTGACGGAAGAACGTCGTAAACAACTGGCAAAACAGTGTAAAGGAGAAGGTGAAACAGCTAAAGTAAGTGTACGTAACGCTCGTCGTGACGGTATCGACGCACTGAAGAAAGCTGTAAAAGACGGACTGGCAGAAGACGAACAGAAGAATGCGGAAGCCAAACTGCAAAAAATCCATGATAAGTATATCAAGCAAATCGATGATATGCTGGCTGAAAAGGATAAAGAAATTATGACTGTTTAAATTGAAAATTGAGAATTAAAAATTGAGAAATAAAGTGCGGCATACTACATGTCACAGTTCATTCTAATTTTTTAATTCTCAATTCTCAACCTCAATTTATGAAGGGATTAGTAATCAAAAACACGGGTAGTTGGTATCAGGTGAAAACCGATGACGGACAATCTATCGAATGTAAAATCAAGGGTAATTTCCGACTGAAAGGGATTCGCAGCACCAATCCTGTCGCAGTGGGCGATCGTGTTCAGATTATACTTAATCAGGAAGGAACTGCTTTTATCAGCGAGATCGAAGACAGGAAAAACTATATCATCCGCCGTTCTTCCAATCTTTCCAAACAATCCCACATCCTTGCCGCCAATCTCGACCAGTGTATGTTGGTAGCAACCGTCAACTACCCCGAAACTTCCACTATTTTCATTGACCGCTTTCTTGCATCCGCAGAAGCTTATCGCGTTCCCGTCAAACTAGTATTCAACAAGGTAGATGCTTACGACGAGGATGAACTCCGCTATCTGGACGCACTTATCAACCTATATACACAGATCGGTTACCCTTGTTTCAAGGTTTCTGCAAAAAACGGTAATGGGGTGGACGAAATAAAAAAGGCATTGGAAGGCAAGATCACTTTATTCTCCGGACATTCGGGAGTCGGCAAATCGACTCTTATCAATTCCATACTGCCGGGCATAGAAGCCAAGACCGGCGAGATTTCTTCTTACCATAACAAAGGTATGCACACCACTACTTTCTCCGAAATGTTCCCCGTGGAGGGAAATGGCTACATTATCGACACTCCGGGCATCAAGGGGTTCGGCACATTCGATATGGAAGAAGAGGAAATCGGGCATTATTTTCCCGAAATATTCAAGACTTCCGCCGACTGCAAATATGGCAACTGCACTCACCGTCATGAACCCGGATGTGCCGTACGCAAGGCCGTAGAAGAACACCTTATCAGCGAATCGCGCTATACCTCTTATTTAAATATGCTGGAGGATAAAGAGGAAGGCAAATATCGGGCTGCTTACTGATTAACTCTTTTTTACCCTTTCTTTCTTTAAACCTTTCCCGACGGGGGAAGTCTAATCTCTAAAGATGTATCATAACTGCTATATACAATACTAAACCATGAATAAAAAAACTAAATGGGGCATCATTATTCTTGTTGGTGCCGGAATTATCGGTGGAGGAATCTATTCACAATTACCGAAAAAAAACGACGAACTAGCAGCTGCCGACAAAGTGATGGGCGGCAATCAGAAAAAAGGAAAACAAGTTCTAAATGTAAATGCTAAAGTCATAAAGCCACAATCCCTGACAGACGAGTTTACCACTACCGGCGTACTTCTACCCGATGAGGAAGTGGATTTGTCTTTCGAAACTTCGGGAAAAATTGTGGAAATCAACTTCGAAGAAGGAACGGCCGTAAAGAAAGGGCAGTTGCTTGCCAAAGTAAACGACCGGCAGTTGCAGGCACAATTACAACGCCTCGTTTCACAATTAAAACTGGCAGAAGACCGTGTATTCCGTCAAGATGCTCTGTTGAAACGGGATGCCGTCAGTAAAGAAGCTTACGAACAGGTGAAAACGGATTTGGCAACCCTGAACGCAGATATAGAGATCATCAAAACCAATATCGAGTTAACCGAACTTCGTGCTCCGTTCGACGGAGTGATCGGACTTCGCCAAGTCAGTGTTGGTACTTATGCCTCTCCGACCACTGTTGTTGCCAAACTGACTAAAATCGCTCCATTGAAAGTGGAATTCTCCGTACCGGAACGTTATGCCAAGCAAATCAAAAAGGGGACTAACCTGAACTTCAGCGTTGAAGGAAACTTGGATGCTTTCGGCGCACAAGTGTATGCTGTGGAATCAGCTATTGACCCGAACCTGCATCAGTTTACCGCCCGTGCATTATACCCGAATGTCAATCACATCCTGCTTCCCGGCCGTTACGCAAGCGTGCTGTTGAAAAAGGATGAAATACCTAACGCAATTGCCATTCCCACAGAAGCAATTGTACCGGAAATGGGTAAAGACAAGGTCTATCTGTATAAATCAGGAAAAGCCGAACCGGTGGATATTATTACCGGCATCCGCACCGCATCTGAAGTGCAGGTGATCAGAGGATTACACATGGGAGATACCATCATTACTTCAGGAACACTGCAACTACGTACCGGACTTGCCGTTACTCTTGACAACATTGATTAATAATACCAGCACCTTATGAATATATCCGAATTAAGTATACGTCGCCCGGTATTAGCCACAGTATTAACGATCATCATCCTCCTTTTCGGATTCATCGGATACAATTATCTGGGTGTCCGTGAGTATCCGTCGGTGGATAATCCGATCATTTCTGTCAGCTGCTCTTATCCGGGAGCTAATGCCGATGTTATCGAGAATCAAATAACCGAACCGTTGGAACAGAATATCAACGGTATTCCCGGTATCCGTTCTTTGTCCAGTGTGAGTCAGCAGGGACAAAGCCGCATCACGGTAGAATTTGAATTGTCCGTCGATCTGGAAACGGCGGCCAATGACGTACGTGACAAGGTTTCACGTGCCCAGCGTTATCTGCCCCGCGACTGTGACCCTCCGACCGTTTCAAAAGCGGACGCTGACGCCATGCCCATCCTGATGGTTGCTCTTCAAAGTGACAAGCGCACGTTATTGGAATTGAGCGAAATCGCAGATTTGACTGTAAAGGAACAATTACAGACGATTGCCGACGTTAGTAGTGTATCTATCTGGGGAGAAAAACGTTACTCCATGCGCCTCTGGCTCGACCCGGTAAAGATGGCAGGATATGGTATTACTCCTATCGATGTTAAAAATGCCGTGGACAATGAAAACGTGGAACTTCCTTCCGGTAGTATCGAAGGAAATACCACCGAACTGACTATCCGCACACTGGGATTGATGCATACTGCAGATGAATTCAATGATTTGATTATCAAAGAAGAGGATAACCGTATTGTACGTTTCAGTGATATCGGACGTGCAGAACTGGGACCCGCCGATATCAAGAGTTATATGAAAATGAACGGAGTTCCTATGGTAGGTGTCGTAGTCATTCCACAGCCGGGTGCCAACCATATTGAAATCGCGGATGCTGTATATCAACGCATGGAGCAGATGAAAAAAGATTTGCCGGAAGATGTGCACTATAATTATGGTTTTGACAACACCAAGTTTATCCGCGCATCTATCAATGAGGTTAAATCGACTGTATATGAAGCTTTTGTACTCGTAATCATCATTATCTTCCTCTTCCTGCGTGACTGGCGCGTCACATTGGTGCCTTGTATCGTAATCCCTGTCTCTCTGATCGGAGCATTCTTTGTTATGTATCTGGCAGGATTCTCCATTAATGTACTTTCCATGCTCGCCATCGTACTGTCGGTGGGGTTGGTGGTGGACGACGCCATCGTTATGACAGAAAATATTTATATCCGTATTGAAAAGGGAATGGCTCCCAAAGAAGCGGGAATAGAAGGAGCTAAAGAAATCTTCTTTGCCGTCATCTCAACGACTATCACGCTGGTTGCCGTATTCTTCCCTATCGTCTTTATGGATGGAATGACAGGACGATTGTTCCGGGAATTCAGTATCGTTATTTCGGGTTCAGTCATCATTTCTTCGTTTGCGGCATTGACTTTCACTCCGATGCTGGCAACGAAATTGCTTATAAAGAGGGAAAAGCAAAGTTGGTTTTATGCGAAGACTGAGCCATTCTTCGAAGGAATGAACCGGCTGTACAGCCGGTCACTTGCCGCTTTCCTCAGCAAACGCTGGATTGCTCTTCCATTTACCTTCATCACCATTTGCCTGATCGGTTTTCTATGGAATGCCATTCCCGCAGAAATGGCTCCACTTGAGGACCGTTCGCAAATCAGTATTAACACCCGGGGGGCAGAAGGTGTCACTTACGAATATATCCGGGATTACACGGAGGATATTAATCAACTGGTAGACTCTATTCTTCCCGATGCGGAAGCTGTTACCGCCCGTGTATCCAGTGGTAGCGGAAATGTACGCATCACATTGAAGGATATGCAAGACCGTAACTACACACAGATGGAAGTTGCCGAGAATATCTCGAAAGCGGTACAGAAGAAAACGATGGCACGTTCATTCGTACAGCAGCAATCTTCTTTCGGCGGACGCCGTGGAAGTATGCCCGTCCAATACGTACTTCAAGCCACCAATCTGGAAAAATTAGAAGAAGTGCTGCCTAAATTTATGGCTAAGGTATACGAAAATCCTGTTTTCCAAATGGCGGACGTCGACTTGAAATTCAGCAAGCCGGAAGCCCGTATACAAATCAACCGTGACAAGTCCAGCATCATGGGGGTAAGCACTAAAAACATTGCTCAGACATTGCAATACGGATTGAGCGGTCAGCGTATGGGATATTTCTATATGAACGGGAAACAGTATGAAATTCTGGGGGAAATCAATCGCCAGCAACGTAACAAGCCTGCCGACCTGAAAGCTATTTATGTACGTAGCAATAATGGGGATATGATTCAGCTGGATAACTTGATTGAACTGGAGAGCGGAATTGCTCCTCCAAAGTTATATCGCTACAACCGGTTTGTGTCTGCTACCATTTCCGCAGGTTTGGCGGATGGCAAAACAATCGGACAAGGTCTCGACGAAATGGACAAGATTGCCAAAGAGACACTGGATGATACCTTCCGTACTGCTCTGGCAGGAGACTCCAAGGAATATCGCGAAAGTTCTTCCAGTCTGATGTTTGCTTTCATTTTGGCAATCCTTCTGATCTATCTGATTCTGGCCGCCCAGTTTGAAAGTTTCAAAGATCCGTTGATTATTATGTTGACAGTGCCGTTGGCTATTGCCGGAGCCTTGGTATTCATGTATTTCAACAATATTACAATGAATATTTTCAGCCAGATCGGTATTATCATGCTGATCGGCCTGGTGGCAAAGAATGGTATTCTTATTGTGGAATTTGCCAATCAGAAACAGGAAGCCGGAGAGGACAAAATAAACGCTATTAAAGATGCCGCCCTGCAACGCCTACGTCCGATTCTGATGACTAGTGCTTCTACGGTCTTGGGACTTATCCCGCTGGCGTTTGCCACCGGAGAAGGTTGTAACCAACGTATTGCCATGGGTGCGGCAGTTGTGGGCGGTATGGTGGTCTCCACTCTGCTCACGATGTATATTGTACCGGCTATTTACAGTTACATTTCAACTAACCGAATCAAAAAATTACAAGAATGAAACAGAAAGGAATCTGCATGAAACACATCATCTATATTACCATTGCCTGTGCTTTCTTATCAGTCTCTTTTGCTAAGGCACAACAGATACGCACCCTGAAAGATTGCCTGGAGGAGGGATTACAAAACAATTATTCTCTACGTATCGTACATAATGAAGAGCAGATCAGCAAGAATAATGCAACGCTAGGGAATGCCGGATATCTGCCTACATTGGACTTTTCTGCAGGATACACCGGAAATCTGGACAATATTGAAACAAAAGCGCGTGCTACCGGAGAGATAACAAAAAACAACGGCGTCTACGATCAGACGGTTAACGTCGGTCTCAACCTCAACTGGACTATTTTCGACGGGTTTAATATTAGTACTACATACAAACAGCTGAAAGAACTGGAGCGTCAAGGCGAAACAAATACCCGTATTGCCATTGAGGACTTTATTGCAGCCCTGACTTCGGAATATTATAATTTTATCCAGCAGAAGATCCGTCTGAAAAACTTTCATTATGCAATGTCACTTTCCAAAGAACGCTTGCGTATAGCAGAGGCCAGCCATCTGGTCGGAAAGTTTTCAGGGCTGGATTATCAGCAGGCGAAGGTGGACTTCAATGCAGACAGTGCCCAATATATCAAACAACAGGAATTGCTGCATTCTTCACGAATCCAGTTGAACGAGCTGATGGCCAACAACAATGTAAACCAAAACATTATTATCAAAGATTCCACCATCGACGTACACAGCGACTTGCAATTTGATGATTTATGGAATTCCACATTGGCAACCAATGCTTCTTTGCTAAAGGCGGATCAGAATACGGTACTTGCCCAATTGGACTACAAGAAAATAAACTCGCGCAACTATCCGTATCTCAAATTAAATACCGGATATGGATATACGTTCAACAAGTATGACATCAATGCAAACAGCAGAAGAGGTGATCTGGGCTTTAATGCCGGAATAACTGTCGGCTTCAACATATTCGACGGAAACCGACGGAGGGAAAAGAGAAATGCAAGTCTGGCTTTCAAGAATCGTCGTCTGGAACGGCAGGATCTGGAGCTAGCACTCCGTTCCGATCTCAGCAATCTATGGCAAGCCTATCGCAACAACCTCCAGTTGCTGAATCTGGAACGACAGAATCTGATAACTGCCAAGGACAACCACGATATTGCCATGGATCGTTATATACAGGGAGATCTCTCCGGTTTTGAAGTACGCGAAGCACAAAAGAGTTTGTTAGATGCAGAAGAACGCATCCTCTCCGCCGAATACAATACGAAGCTCTGCGAAATATCCCTGTTACAGATCAGTGGAAAAATTACGAAGTTTCTGGAATAAGGAAGTAGTTTCCAAACATTAAATAACAAAGCCATGAGAAAACCAAGTCTTTTCTTATTGCTACTTTTTATCCTGACAAACATCTCAGCCCAAAAAGCAGCAGATTACAGAAAACAGCAAAATTACAAAGAATGGGTACACATCGCTCCCAAATTTGACGACGATTTCTTCAAGACGGAAGAAGCCCTACGCATTGGTGACAACGTGTTACTGTATCAGCAAACCACCGGAGGCTGGCCCAAGAATATCTATATGCCGGCAGAACTGACAGAACAGGAATATAAGGCAGCATTAAAGGCCAAAGAGGATACCAACCAAAGCACAATCGACAACAACGCCACCACTACGGAAATCGAATATCTGGCACGGCTTTATCTGGCTACTCAAAAAGAAAAATATAAAGAAGGAGTTCTGAACGGCATCCAATATCTGCTCAAAGCGCAATATGAAAATGGTGGATGGCCTCAATTCTATCCACGCCCCAAAGGTTATTACATACAAATCACCTACAATGACAACGCCATGGTAAGAGTGATGAATCAGCTTCGGGAAATATACGAAAAGAAGACTCCTTACACTTTCCTGCCTGAAGATATCTGCAAACAGGCACGCAAAGCTTTTGATAAAGGCATAGAGTGTATACTCAAAACACAAGTGCGCCAAAACGGAGAATTGGCAGTATGGTGTGCGCAGCACGACCGTGTCACTCTGGAACCATGCAAAGCACGTGCTTACGAACTTCCGTCATTAAGCGGGCAGGAGTCAGACAACATTGTATTACTACTTATGTCACTCCCCAATCCATCTACAGAAGTTGTAAAATCGATAGAAGGAGCCATCAAATGGTTCCAGAAGTCTGAAATCAAAGGGCTACAAAAAGAATATTTCACTAACAGCGAAGGGAAAAAAGACTATCGTATGGTTCCTTGTGAAGACTGCCCCACTCTCTGGGCACGCTTTTATGAACTGGAAACTAACCGGCCCTTCTTCTGTGATCGTGACGGTATAAAAAAATATGATATCTCGGAAATCGGACACGAACGCCGGAATGGTTATAGTTGGTATAACAAAGATGGAAGTAAGGTGCTGAAAAGATACGAGAAATGGAAGAAAGAACAGAATAAATAATCAAAGACTGATATTTACCCTACCAAAGCGAATATCCGGAAAGTCCTTAAAATGAGAAATCCCCTTACTACACGATTGTAATGAGGGGATTTTTTAATTAAAGGCTTTTACACCGTCTTCTCAAAGTCTTATATAAACGGAGTTAAACCGACTATTTAGTACAATTCCACGGTTTCAACTGTTTGAAGAAGTCGTTACCCTTATCATCTACCAGAATAAATGCAGGGAAGTTTTCCACTTCAATCTTCCAGATAGCTTCCATACCCAATTCCGGATATTCCACACACTCGATGCTCTTGATGTTGTTCTGTGCAAGGATAGCTGCCGGACCTCCGATAGAACCAAGGTAGAAACCACCATATTTCTTACAAGCATCTGTCACTTGCTGGCTACGGTTACCTTTTGCCAACATTACCATGCTACCGCCATGACTTTGGAACAGTTCTACATAAGAGTCCATACGTCCTGCTGTAGTAGGACCCATAGAACCACAAGCCATGCCTTCCGGAGTTTTTGCCGGACCTGCATAATAAATAGGATGATCCTTAATATACTGTGGCAAGTCTTCGCCGCGATCCAAACGTTCTTTCAGTTTAGCATGAGCAATGTCACGACCTACGATGATCGTTCCGTTCAATGACAGACGGGTAGCTACCGGATATTTAGTCAGTTCTTTCAGGATTTCCGACATCGGACGGTTCAGGTCGATCTTTACCACATCACCTTCACCTGCCTGACGCAGTTCTACAGGAATAAGCTCACCCGGATTTGAATCCAGTTTCTCAATCCAGATACCTTCCTTATTGATTTTACATTTGATGTTACGGTCGGCAGAGCAAGATACTCCCAAACCTACCGGACAAGAAGCACCGTGACGAGGCAAACGGATGATACGTACGTCATGAGCAAGATATTTACCTCCGAATTGCGCGCCCAATCCAATCTTATGAGCTTCTGCCAAAACTTCTTTTTCCAGTTCGATGTCGCGGAATGCACGGCCATATTCGTTTCCGGTAGTCGGCAGATTGTCATAGAAATGAGTAGAAGCCAGCTTCACTGTCAACAGGTTCTTTTCAGCAGAAGTACCTCCGATAACGAAAGCGATATGATAAGGAGGACAAGCGGCTGTTCCCAATGTTTTCATCTTTTCAACCAGGAACGGAACCAGTGTACCGGGATTCAGGATTGCTTTTGTTTCCTGATACAAATATGTCTTGTTGGCAGATCCACCGCCTTTTGTTACGCAAAGGAACTCATACTCCATGCCTTCGGTAGCTTCGATGTCAATCTGTGCGGGGAGGTTACATTTGGTATTTACCTCATCGTACATATTCAGAGGCGCATTCTGTGAGTAACGCAGGTTCTCTTCAGTATATGTTTTATATACACCCAGCGAAAGAGCCTCTTCGTCAGAATATCCAGTCCATACCTGTTGTCCTTTTTCACCGTGGATAATAGCAGTACCAGTGTCCTGACAGAAAGGAAGTACACCTTTTGAAGCAACTTCCGCATTGCGCAGGAAAGTCAGTGCCACATACTTATCGTTTTCACTTGCTTCCGGATCACTCAGAATCTTAGCAACTTGTTCGTTGTGTGAACGACGAAGCATGAATGACACATCACGAAAAGCTGCATTAGCCATCACAGTCAAACCTTCTTTCTCAATTTTCAGGATGGGATTTCCTTCAAACTCGCTTACTGATACATAGTCTTTTGTAAGCAGATAATACTCAGTTGTATCTTTTCCCTTCTCAAACATGGGCTGATACTTAAACGGAGGTGTTGCCATAAGTTTCTTATTTTATTACGTAATTGTTAGTTAGTGTGGCAAAGGTAGTATATAAATTAAAAATTAAAGATTAAAAATTAAAGATTAAAACATAATTAACGGAGGAACTCTCCCGTTTATCATTTGCTTATTTTATTCTTGTATGCTTTCGATACGTCTAATAAGCTCGTTTCCAAGAGCTGTTTTATCTTCAATATGTTTCAAGACGGCAGTCACAAAAGTATTGCTTTCGAAATCACCGCGTACTTGCTCAAAATCCTGCTTCATTTCGTCGTGGGAGCCGTCAGCACCAAATCCGGTCATGGAAGACAACGAGAATTCTTTCTTGGCATCCTCATATACCATCTTATCCAATCCGACAACAGCTTGCTGCCATGCTTTCACGATACCGATGATATCTTGTGCTGTAATCGTTTCCGGATCCAGACCGTAGAATTCCTGAATCTTATGATAAGCCCATGTCCATTCATAGGTATAATAGTTCTCATGCATTTCTGCAAAGCTTGCATTGATGGATTTCAAACGATTGACCGTTCCCTTCTCTATCCCATCCAGCAATCGGTCGATCTCACTCTTGGGAGCAATCAGTCCGGAAACATCCACCCACTCCCCGATTCCGATTTCCGTATCAGGTTTCAGTCGTTGACGGATTTCTTCATTGCTCTGGAAGTTGATGCCTTCCAACCGCTTAATGATGGAGTTTCCCAAGAACTTGTGAATTGCGATTTCATAAAAACGAATTCCATTGTTCAGAGAGGAGTTCTTGATTTTAGCACTCTGGTAGGAGTAAATCTCTGAAGTTTCACCGGACACACGTTTTAATTCTTTCAAAATGGAACGTCCTTTAAACATTTTCTGAATGGTATAAGGACTCAACAGATTATAATTGATATAATCCAGCCGGTTCGGATCCTTTCGATTATCACGCTTCGGCCATTTCTGTGCATCACGAATGGTACCTACACTTCTTAAGTTAACTCCCGGAACCAGATAAGTGGTATTCCGCTGCTCTATCAGGTAAGAGAAAGGAAGATTGGAAGTATCGGCATGATTAACATGACGTCCCATTACCAAAGAGAAGGCCCCAACACGTGCCGGCCACAGGATATATGAATCGGAAGTGGTTTTCGCTCCTCTTTCCATCGTTCCCTGATGGATAGGACCTAACTTATACATGTGATTACTCTGATTGGACCCCGAACCCGCATTCATAAACGAGAACATACCGGCAATCAATAAAGTAGATTTATGGTGTGTCACTGTAAAAGGACCTGCAAAAATAGCACATGCCTCACCGTTCTCTCCCTGACAATTACTGAAAAACAAAGAATCGGAAGCAGAATAATTGTGTCCCAGCTTGCAGGACTGACCGACGAAGCAACGAGTCAGCATCGTGCCGTCATCCACTTTAGAGCCGGAAGAGATAATGAAGTCATCACAGATTACACCGTGTCCGATATGAACAGGTGCCGTCACGTTACTGTTGATGCTGCCATTGGATAAGCGGCAAGTTCCACAGATATGGCAGTAATCTCCAATCCGGACATTCTTGATCGAGCCCGTATTGAGAATCATCACATGATTGCCAATACTGCCGACAGCAGAAGCATGTTTGTTGGAATAATAATCCGCAATGGATTTCATGCGGTTAATCAGTTCGGGACGATGGCGGTACAGTGCAAGTATATATGCCTGATGTGCCGACAGTTTGTCGTTCATCAACACTTCACGACCTCCCGTTTCATTCAAGACTGCCACTTCCACCCCATTACCGAAAGTGCTCAACCCATCCACTAAGATAATATCTACATTCTCAATGAAGGTATCACTGCCAATTTCGTAATTAGCAATATAGTTCTGGATATTCTCAATACAACAGTTATCGCCCACCGATACATTATGCAACGTCACATGACGTAATCCCGAATGTTTCTTGATTCCCCCCGGCAATGTAAATTCTGCTTCGAATACTCCCAGTTTCACTTCACCCGAGAAACGGGTATGATGGACGTACTCACAATTAAACCCCTCTGCCACTGATACATTTCCCCAATCATCAGCCAGACACGACTGACTCTTCAACTGAAGTACCTCATCTTCAGTCAATCTACGATAGTCTTTCATTTTTAATAATGTGTTAATGTGCCCATATGCCAATGCGCCAATTCCGATGCAGTACACGCAGCCAGTTGGCACATCAGTACATAAGCATATTGATTAATTATTCCTCTTCTTCGTAGGTCTGATAAAGAAAATCGTTATAGGGATATTTCTGAACGTGTAATTCTTTCACTCGCTGATAAACTACATTTTTCAGTTCGTCTATATTGATTCGTTCGCGGGCGGAAATAAAGAGGCAGTTGTCCTCCATCTTTGCCATCCACGTCTTCATCAGTTCTTCGAGTGTTAAGTTCTCCTTTGTTCGGGGGTAAGGTCGTCCGGCGCTTTCTCCACGTAGGTGTAAGCGTCTATTTTGTTAAATACAAGTATCATAGGTTTGCCACTGCCACCAATCTCTGCCAGTGTTTTGTTCACCACTTCAATCTGTTCCTCAAATCCGGGGTGGGAAATATCGACTACGTGTACAAGCAGATCCGCTTCACGCACCTCATCCAGCGTTGATTTGAAAGATTCTACCAGATCGGTAGGCAACTTACGAATAAACCCTACCGTATCCGACAACAGGAACGGTAGATTATCGATAATCACTTTGCGTACAGTGGTATCCAACGTTGCGAACAGCTTGTTTTCTGCAAACACTTCGCTCTTTGCGAGAAGGTTCATCATGGTTGATTTTCCCACATTGGTATAACCAACCAGTGCAACACGTATCATACGTCCGCGGTTCTTACGCTGGGTAGCTTTCTGTTTGTCAATGTCTGCCAGACGTTCTTTCAGCAATGACATACGGTTCAGGATGATACGGCGGTCCATCTCGAGCTGTGTTTCACCCGGACCACGAAGTCCCACGGAACCTTTACCACCACCGGCACCGGAACCACCTCCCTGGCGTTCCAAGTGAGTCCAGAGTCGCTGCAAACGTGGCAACATATATTTATACTGTGCCAGTTCTACCTGTGTCTTCGCATTGGCAGTCTGTGCACGCATGGCAAATATATCAAGAATCAGTGAAGTACGGTCCAGTATCTTCACTTTCAGTTCAGCTTCAATATTACGAATCTGTTTCGCAGAAAGTTCGTCATCAAAGATGACCATTCCTACTTCACGTTCTGCTTCCTCTTCGTCATGGATATATTGTCTGATTTCTTCCAACTTTCCTTTTCCGACATAAGTCACAGAGTTAGCTGTCGGTAACTTCTGCGTAAATCGTTTCACAACTTCCGCCCCAGCCGTCTCGGCAAGGAAAGCCAGTTCATCCAGATACTCGTTTGTCTTACGCTCATCCTGCGTTTGTGTGATGAGTCCTACAAGCACTGCTGTTTCTACTTTGGCTTCGGATATTACAAATTCTTTCATTCTTTTATTATATATAATATTGCGGGTGCAAATATAACAAAAAAAAAGAGGACAATGTTTTAGAGGACATTGAAAAAGTCCCCATATTACATTATCCTCATTTTTTATATACTTAGGTTCAGAAATTGTATACCAAACAGCCTCCTATTTTCCTCCAAACTGAAGTTCATCGTTATAGTCCGTCTCATTCAACGGCACATCCCAAGTCCATTTATTAACACCGTCAGCAGGAATAGTAATGGCAACAGAAGGATATGCATTGCCACCTTGTGCAACAGACTTCCGTACCACGGGACGGTTCCAACGCTTGTAGTCACTCCATGCAAAACCTTCACCCCAAAGTTCAAGTTCACGATAATCCATGATTTCATTCCAAAGATCATCACCAATCTTGGTGCAAGTATATGAAGGATTACGTCCGGAAGTGGCATTCAAATCAACCAATGCAGCTTGCGCATCAGTTGGCTTATCCAAAAAATAATTGGCTTCTGCTTCCACCAATACCATTTCCGAAGAACGGATGAAGGGCAAATAAGATACTCCCGGAGTGTCGAACACATAGAATTTCAACTGTGCACCCAAATAATAAGTTCCAGCCTGATAAGGAGCCTCCAAACCGGACACGGCTATTCTGTCTATATAATTTTTCACGTCACTATTCAAAGCATCGTCCCAGAAAATAGCATAATCAGGATCTAACACATCCTCATCCGTCCAATCATATCCGGGAAACTTATCCTCTGTCAGAAACAATGCTTTACGTGCGTCATTGTCAGGAATCCGGTTGATTAATTCGCGACCAATAGCTCCGGCACCTTCATATGCACCTTGTTTGTTCGCATAATAACCGTTACAAGCATACTGTGTGCCATAACTCCAATACCAGTTATTTTCTTGGGAGCTACCGAAACTGCCAAACAACCATTCACTTGTAGGATTACAGAATCCATTCTGATAATCAGTGTTGTTCATTAACGGATATCCCTCACGGGCAAGTTTGGCTTCGGAAAGAGCTTTCCCATAATCCTGTTTAGTCAAGGCAGCACGAGCATAAACAGCGTGGGCGACATTAATGTTCGGAATCCAAACTTTTCCATTTTCACGGTCAAAACCAGATTGCTGAAAAAGAGAAATAGCATCATCCAAATCTTTATAAATTTGCGTATATGTTTCCGCCAATGTAGAGTAAGGCATACTGCCTGTCGACTCATCCAACCGGAGGACAAGGCCTTGAGAAGCCCCGTTGTTGGAATCTTGCCAACGCCAGCAATAATAATGCGTCAGCTTCTCGAAAGCATACGCACGAAATGTCAGTGCAGACGCTTTGATGAAATTCTTTTCGCTATCACTTCCTTCCGCTGCGTCAATATTACAGATAATGGTATTCGCATTACCAATAATCGTATAATAATAGTACCATGCGTATGCATCATAAATGCTATTTGTGCGGTTATGAAACGTCTGATTGAAAATGGGCGCCCATCCGTTCGCATAATAGTTATAATTGTAGTTTTCGCTCGGATAGCTTTCATATTGAATCATAATGTTGTTTTCACCGCAAAAGCCACCACCGAAGTAATATTGCTGAGTAGTCATGATCTTAGCAATTCCATTCAATGCCTTCATGGCATTGTCGGTTGTACCGACAGCATCGCCCGTTCCGATAGAGTCGGTTGGAGCTGTATTAAGATAGTCGCTGCTGCAAGAAAATACCAGTAAAGATGCGCCTGCAACTAAAGCTCCTATAAACAATCTATTGATATATTTTTTCATAATTATTCTTATTGTTTTAAATGTTCCAGTCTTTAGAATTTGACAGTCAGCCCCAAGTTATAAACTCGAGCAGTTACATAAGTATCATCATATTCACCATTAAATGAGAATTGCGGATTCAATCCCTTGCGCGCAGTGACTGTAAAGAGGTTTTCAACACCGGCAGTCAATGTCAATCCACCAATCCCCCAATGATTCAACCATTTCTTCGGTAAACTATAAGACAAATTCAAATTTTTGAATACCAAGTAAGAAGCATTTGCCAACCAACGGTCGCTCACAGCGTTGTTATCAGAAGCGCGGTTAAAATCATAAGCGGGTGTTCCATTAGGATCAATGCGGTCAGCAGATGTAGCAGTCATTCCTTCAGGAACTCCATTCCATGATTTCAACACATCTTTATGCAACGCGGAACCTGATGACATCACTGATGAGCCCATCAACCCCTGATAACTACCATCATACACTTTACCACCCAAACCATAGGTTAACAAAACATTCATGCTCAAATCTTTCCAAGTAAGCGTAGAACGTACAGAACCATAAACCGTAGGTAACGCAGAGCCTGCCCAATCCCGCTTTCCATAAGAAGTTATAGTCGTATAATCCGTACCATTAATCGTAGTCAGCGCATCATTTTCCGCAGCAGCATCCTTTTTATCAGGATCAAGGGTATAAAGCGACTGTCCGGTCATTTGATCAACTCCAACGAAATGATAGGTATAAAATTCATAAATAGAATGACCTTCCGAATAATTTTGTCTACCGTGCAAGATATCTTTTCCATCCGGCAATTTAATCACCTTATTCTTCAGAAAAGTAGCGTCCATTCCGATATTCCATTTCCAGTCTCCTTTATTGACGGCATCCACATCCAAAGAAATTTCAAAACCACGATTAGACACCGTACCAATGTTCCGATATTGAGTAAGGTTCATCGGTGCACCATCATCCACCCAAGGATAGGAACCAGCCGAAAGTGGCAGTCTCACTTCAAACAACAAGTCTTTGGAACGTTTGTCAAAATAGCCAATCTCAAAATTCAAACGATCGAACAAACGACCTTCCAAAGCGAAATCGAATGTCTGGGTAGTTTCCCATTTGATATCCGGAGCCGATAAAGATTTTTTCAACAAAGCGGCCTCATTAGCATTCTTGTCAATAGTATACAATGCCATATAACCATAATAACTTACGCCTGCGTCGTTACCCACTTCGCCATACGATGCGCGAAGTTTCAAATGGTTTACCCAGTCGATATTCTGCATAAAAGCTTCGCGCTTCACATTCCAACTTGCACCCAATGAATAGAAATTCCCCCAACGATTGTCCGGATGGAAACGGGAAGAACCGTCACGACGGAAAGAAGCCTCAATAAAATAGCGCTCATCATAGTTATAACGTGCACGCGCTAGATAAGACTCTGTTTTATATTCGTCATCATAACCAGCGAAATAAGAATTAGTAAGGAAATTACCCATCGTCAGATTACCATCGACAGCCATACCCGTATTCATTCCATAGGTCACTTTACGCTGCCAGCTATAATTTTCATGCCCCAGCATCACATCCACATTATGTATATTCTTATAAGTATGATTCCAGTTTATTAATTGTTGCATAGTATAATTGGTATACTGGTAAGCATAGTTAGTCAACCGTCCATTGTTTGTGGCACCGTCACCAATTTTGGGGTTATCATATTTCTTATTGTTCGAAGTGCTGTTGCTCATATCCCCCTTGACTGTTACTGAAAAGTCATACGGCAGATTAATCGTAGCAAATGCTTGTCCACCCAATACATTGCGACGGCTTTCTTCCTTATTATTACGCAATTCGTAAGCAATATTACGATTACTCAAATAAGAAGAAGTAACATCATATTGCTTTTCACCAAATTCATCCAAAGCATAAGAGCCATCGGCATTGTGCATAAACAACGGATATACCGGAGCCATATAACGAACAGTATAAAACGGATTGGCAAAATAATCTCCGGTAGCATTGTCATTGTAATCTCTCTTAGTTATAGACCCGTTTAAGTTAACCCCCGCTTTCAACCATTTGTTTGGAGTATAAACAGTATTAATACGTCCGGAGAAACGTTCGTAACCGGAAGCAATGATATATCCCTTTTCATTCAGATAACCAATAGAGGAATAAACATTCAGTTTCTCGGAAGAGGAACTGGCGGATAAGTTATATTCCTGACGGTATCCATTGCGTTCAATGTCCTTTGCCCAGTCAAGGTCATCATACCCTGGTAACATATTGGCTATCAGTTTGCCATTGGCATCGAATAAAGCATCGTCAGGAGCATCATAAATATTGCGACGCGCATACCCCTTTATAATATTCTTTGTGGCATAATCTGCGGCATCAGCTTCGTTATATCCCAAGCTACCGGTCATGGCATAGTTTTTCAACCCCATCCATGATGTTTCCATCCATTGATTAGCGCCAAGCCGTTCATATTCCGGAATACCACGATTATAAATACCTTGATTTATTTGCAAAGTAATAGTTGGTCTATCCGAGCCACGCCCGCTTTTTGTTGTAATCAACACAACACCGTTAGCAGCACGATTTCCATACAAAGCGGCAGAAGCGGCATCCTTTAAGATAGACATGCTTTCAATATCGTTAGAGTTCAATTCAGCAATATTTCCATCAAAAGGCACACCGTCTACAACAATCAATGGATCGGAAGCTCCTGAAACCAATGTCCCGAAACCACGTATACGGATAGAAGGCGCTTTACCCGGTTCCCCGTATGTATTATTTACCTGAACACCGGGTGCAGACCCTTCAAGCGCTCCGGTCACACTAGTGGTAAGACGCTTTTCTATCTTTTTTGAATCAACCACTGAAATGGAACCTGTCAATGATTCTTTCTTAGCCGTACCATAAGCTACGACTACCACTTCGTCCAATGCTTCTGCATCAGTCTTCATTACCACCCTCATTTTAGGCTTGATAGCCACTTCCTGAGTTTGCATACCGATGTACGAAATCTGCAAAGTCTTTGCAGAACTTGGTACATTTGATAAATTAAAATTACCATCTACATCTGTGATTGTACCTTGAGTAGTACCTTTTACTAACACAGAAGCGCCAACAACTGGCTGCCCGTCTTCTTCAGAAATCACAACGCCTGTGACCTTTTGAGTTTGGGCAGTTACTAGACCTATGCCCACAAAAAGGCATGCCAATAACAGCATTAATTTTCTTTTCATAAAATCTCTCTTAAAGTTTAACTTTACATTATTTGTATCTTTACTCTAACAATTTGCAAATATATTAATAAAACTGAAACTAACAACTATATTAATAAAAAAAGGTTGCAAATATAACATTTTGTTATTTTTTATACTGAATTTATGTTGAAAAGCATGTTTGTGTTAATTAAAAACGTTGATCAATAAAGCAAGTAATAGCTTTTTGCATAAACAAAATGTATATTTTAATATTTCTTTTACTCGTTTTTGGTCATAAAACGTCTTTAAAAGTTGTTCTTTTTGCTTTTTCCGCAAAAAAAGGAATAAAAAAGTGGCATTTAATTTTAAGTTTTGTGAATACCAAGTGATTTGAGGATTTATTTTTTAGAGATATTAATGCTTATTTGCCTCTAATATAGCACAGAATCACGTCTAATTTGTTCTATTATTAATTAAAAAATAAAAGTATGGAAAAGATCAGTTACAACCTTGTGTTTAACAGAAAGAAGAGATTGAATAAAAGAGGAATGGCATTAGTTCAGGTAGAGGCCTACTTGAACAGAAAAAAAATGTATTTCTCCACCAAAATATATCTCAAACCGGAACAGTGGGATACCAAACGAAAAATGGTAAGGAATCATCCTAATGCGAATGTCTTGAATCGTATGTTATATGAAAATATAGCGGCTATTGAGCAAACAGAACTCGGGCTATGGCAACAGGGAAAGTCCATATCGTTAGATTTATTAAAAAATTCTATTGATAAACCCCTAAGCAATGGAAGGTCATTTTTGACTTTTTTTAAAGAGGAGATAGCTAATTCTTCTTTGAAAGAGAGTACCCGTCAAAATCACCTTTCCACGCTTGAATTACTTCAGGAATTCAAGAAAGAGGTATTATTTACCGATTTGACATTTGAATTTGTGTCTTCCTTTGATAATTACCTGCAATCTAAAGGTTATCACCTTAATACTATTGCCAAGCACATGAAGCATCTGAAACGATATATTAATGTTGCAATAAATAAGGAGTATATGGATATACAGAAGTATGCCTTTAGAAAATATAAAATTAAAAGTATAGAAGGAAGCCATACACACTTAGCTCCGGAAGAGTTACACAAATTTGAGAATTTACAGTTGACAGGAAGATATACGAGACTGCAAAAAACAAAAGATGCATTTTTATTTTGTTGTTATGCAGGATTACGATATTCTGATTTCACTAATCTGACCTCTGCAAATATTGTTGAGTTTCATCAGGAAACTTGGATAATATACAAATCTGTCAAAACAGGTATGGAAGTACGTCTTCCTTTATATTTATTATTTGAAGGTAAAGGAATCCAAATATTGCAACGCTATAAAGATGACCTCAACAGTTTTTTCAAGTTAAAAGACAATTCTAATATTAATAAGGAATTAAATATATTGGCAGGTCTGGCTAAAATTGATAAACGTGTATCGTTTCACACCGCCCGTCATACAAATGCTACCTTATTATTATATAATGGTGCCAATATAACTACTGTACAAAAACTATTAGGGCATAAAAGTGTAAAGACCACACAGGTATATGCAAATATAATGGATATTACAGTGGTGCGTGATCTCGAGAAAACTGCCTCTTCAAATAATAATAAGCACAAAGCCTAAACGAAAGTGTTCTGTTTTTAAGATTTGGTTTTAGAAATGGAAGGTATAATTTTCTCTAATAGAAGAAAGTGTGTATAATTAAATGAAAGGATATGCAATATAAGTTCCGAAAACGCATATACATAATCTAAATATACATTATTATTACGAATATTATTACTCGTCCCATTTAAAGGAATAAAGCGTTCCTTTAAAAGGAACGAGTCATTGGTCGTAGAGAAGCCTTTGCTTTCTTTAAAAGGAAAGGATTAAAAGCTAATTTATAAACCTGACGACCTCTAATAGCTACTAAAATTCGGTATTTTTGGTTCTACCATTTGTTCATCAGATAAATGACAAATGGTTCCTTTGATATAGTTATATGTAATTATGCAATCTATTTGATATAAAATAAGTATATAACCATTCAATATGAATATTCATCAATCATATTCTCTACGATTTTGAGGAAGATTTGAGTCCGCCCCTGCATATTTAAAAATATACAGTAATAAAATATGCATTTTTTCATTTGGAGTTTTTCTTTTTCATAGGTTATTGTTTACTAATGGATATATTATTATAATCAGTAATTATTGGATATAATTTAGAACAAGAAAACCCATCTTCAAGCGTTAAGATGGAAATAATTTTTAGTTTATATCATATAAGATAAGAGCTTAAACAATTAATTAATAGAAGGTTATGTCCTATTTTTGATAGAAATCTGGTATCATAAATCAGCAATTTAATATGTTTGACAGGTGTTTAACATATTGATAATCTGCACAATAACCACAACAAAAGATTTATTGTCACAGGAAAGTAGATAGGTGTATATTGTTAGTAATCAATATATTATACTTGTATTTAGTTCTGCAAAGACTTTGCAGATTTCGTACATTGGTATGCAGACTCAAGAAGTAGCTATCAAATCTAATTTAAAGGTAGTACTTAGGTCTGATGCCCAGCAAATTGATGAAGTTGTTGTTACAGCAATGGGTATTAAACGTTCCGAAAAAGCATTAGGGTATGCTGCGACTTCTGTGGGAGGTGACAAAATTGCGGAGAGTCGTACTTCCGATGTTATGTCAAGTTTAGCAGGTAAAATTGCGGGGGTTCAGATTTCCAGTACTTCATCAGATCCTGGTTCTTCAAATTCTGTAATTATTCGTGGTGTTAGTTCACTATCGGGTACAAATCAACCATTATATGTAGTGGATGGTGTACCATTGAATAACTCTACAGTATATTCTACAGATGGTTTGAACAGCGGATATGATTTTGGTAATGGAGCAAACGCTATTAATCCGGATGATGTGGCAAACATGACAATTCTAAAAGGTGCGGCAGCAACTGCTTTATATGGTAGTCGTGCTGCAAATGGTGTAGTCATGATCACAACGAAAAGTGGACGAAAGAATAAAGGTGTTGGTATTGAGTACAATGGCGGTGTACAATGGTCTACAATTTTACGTTTACCGGAATTTCAGAATGAATTTGGTATGGGATGGAACGGTAACCATACGGAGTTGGAAAATGGTTCTTGGGGACCTCGTTTTGATGGTTCAATGCAATTATGGGGAAATGTGTATAATAACTCGCAAAAGTTGAAGCCTTATGTAGCAATGCCTGACAACATTAAAGACTTTTTTGATGCCGGGTTCAGGTATAGCAATAGCCTTTCATTTAATGGAGCAACAGACAAAAGTGATTATTATGTTTCTTTCTCTCAAATTAGCGACGATGGTATGATTCCAACAGACGCTGACAGTTATGACAAATACACCTTTTCCGCACGTGGCAGCCATAAGGTAGGCGCATTAACATTTTCTTCTTCATTAAACTATGCCTATCAGAAAAATAAGTTTGCTACTACGGGGCAAGGGCTCTCTATGCTGAACTCCCTCTATCAATCACCACGCGATGTCAGTATTATAGGGCTAGAAGACCAGAATGATCCGTTTAACACTCCGGGCTATTATTATACTCCTTATGGCGTGATGAATCCATATTATATTCTGGAAAATTATTTGAACGAATATGAATCTGAAAGATTTTATGGCAAATTCCAATTAGATTATGAATTCTTGAAATATTTCAAATTCACATATCGTATGGGATTGGATACTACAACCGGCCAGAGCGATAAAGGAAAACCTAATTTATATGCTCTTTATTACGAAGGAACACCCAACGGAGAAGGACAAGGTTCCAGTAGTCCATTCTCTGGTGAGACAGGACAATATACAGAACAGATAACCCGGCGTCGTGAAATTAATCAAGATATTATGGTTAATTTCAATATGCCGATCAGTGATTTTAATATCAATGCGTTAGTCGGATTCAATGGAAATGAGCGTAAAGTCTCTTACCAATATTCGGAGGTAAACGATTTGACTATCCCGACATGGTTTAACTTGAAGAATTCTGGTAAAACTCCAATTGTTGAACAACATTTGGAACTTAGACGTCTGATGGGTGTGTTCGGACAGTTTGAAGGTTCTTGGAAAAACATGCTGTATCTGACAGTTACAGCTCGTAACGACTGGTCTTCTACTCTTCCGAAAGGGAACCGCAGTTTCTTCTATCCGGGTTTTACCGGTAGTTTCATTTTCAGCGAATTATTAAATAGTGATTTAAGCAATATCATTTCTTTTGGTAAAATACGTGCCAGCTGGGGTAAAACCGGTAATGATGCTGATGTGTATATGGTTAATCCTGTATATGCACAATCTTCAAATAGAATACCTTTTGGATACCTCACCTTCCCGTTAGGAGGTGTCAATGCTTATTCGGCAGGTAACATTTTAGGTAGTAATACACTAAGTCCGGAAATGACGACAGAGGCTGAAATCGGTTTAAATATGGCTTTCTTCAAAAATCGCTTGTCTTTCGATGTTTCTTATTATAATCGTAATACTGACAAACAGATTTTTTCTTTAGCCATGGATCCGGCTTCAGGCTATACAGCGCAAAACATGAACTTAGGTAAGATACGAAATCGTGGTATAGAATTGTTAATTAGTGGAACTCCGATCAGAACTAAAGATTTCAGTTGGGAACTAACATGGAACTTTACAAAGAACTGGAGTAAAGTAATCAGTTTGCCTGAAGAACTGGGTGGTATTACAAATATTTATGGATTAAATGGGGGAACTAGTATGTACGCTATTACAGGAATGCCTGTCGGAGTATTCAAAGCGCAAGTAGCTGAACGCGACCCTCAAGGACGAGTTGTTGTCAACTCTTCAACAGGTCTACCTGTTGAAGCTGGTGAGTTCGGAATCTGTGGAGATATGAATAATAAATATCAAATGGGCGTTTCTACAACATTGAGATACAAAGGTTTAAGCTTGGGTATTGACTTTGATATCCGTCAGGGTGGAGTCATGTATTCACGTACCAAAGATATTAATTATTTTACAGGTAATGCAATCCAGACTACTTATAACGATCGAAATCCTTTTATTGTGCCAAACTCTGTAAATAAGATTGTAAATGGAGATCAAATTACTTACGTAGAAAATACAACGCCCATTACCAGTTCTAATATTTATAAATACTGGGGCGACGGAGGTTCCGATCTGGGAAGTTGCTTCCTTGTAGATAAATCGTATGTAAAACTTCGCTCTGTAGTATTAGGTTGGGATTTGCCAAAAAGATGGCTGGCCAAAACACCTTTTCAGGCAGTGAAAGTTTCCGCATATGGTAATAACTTATTCATCTGGACCCCATCCAGCAATACATTTATTGATCCCGAAATGACTTCATTTGGTAATGATCTTGAAGGTAACTATGGAGAATACACAGCTAATCCTAGCTCACGCCGTTTCGGTTTCAACTTAATGGTTAAATTTTAAACAGGAATAAATATGAAGAAAATATTATTATATGCATCATTGGCAACAACGGCATTATTTACAAGTTGCGACTTGGATATCAACAACGACCCGAACTATCCGATGAACGATCAGGTAACAGCCGACTTGATATTCCCTTCCATTAGTGCTTCTATCGCTTCGGCAGTAGGAGGAGAAATTTATAATTATGCAGGCTTTTTCGCCCAATACTATGAACAAAAGCCGGAAGCGAACCAATACAATACTTTATGTGAGTACACTTTTACAGAATCATCACAGCAAATGGACTATTCATATAGAATCTTGTTTGCAGGTGCTTTAGAAGATGCCAAACAGGTTTTGGAAAAGACGACCAATCCGGCAGACCGTTTTGCCACCACTATCTTGAGAGCGTACGCTTTTCAAATAATGGTAGACAATACAAGCGACTCGCCTTATTCTGAAGCCTTGCAAGGGAATGCCAATGCAACACCCAAATGGGATAATGGCGAAACTGTATATAGAGGCGTATTGGATGAAATGGATGCAGCAGAGTCAGCCTTGGATGGAAGTGGTATGGACGTACCGGATTTGGTGTTCAATAAGGATCTTGCTCAATGGAAAGGATTTGCCAATGCTCTCCGTCTTCGTATGTATCTACGTTTCATTGATGCCAATATAGACGTTGCCTCTTACACAGAGAAAGTGAAAAATCTGGTACAAAACAATGAATTCTTTACCGGAGATGTTAAATTAGACTGCTTTGTAGATGAAACAGACAAACGTAATCCATGGTATAATACAAATGCAGTAGGATTGACGGGTAATCATTGCGCTGCATATCCGCTGATTTCTTATTTGAATAGTACAGGAGACCCACGTATTGCCTATGGTATTAACAAAACGGATGCAGATGGAAAATATGTCGGACAACTTCCTGGAGGAAAAACACATATGCAAAGCATATTGGGTACTGATAATTGGAAAAATAAAAATGTAAGTGCTATTGATTATTCCATCGGTCCAACAAAACCTGTTTACTTTTTTACTCAGGCTGAATTACAATTCTTAATAGCAGAAGTTTATATTCGCTTTCTGAATGATGACGCAAATGCGAAAAGTGCATATGAAGCAGGGGTAACTGCTGATTTTGCTGTTCGCGGATTTACAGGACAAGAGAACACTATCTTAGAGGGAGCATGTGCATGGTCTACAGCTTCCACATCAGTTGAAAAACTGAATTTGATTTATATGCAGAAATGGGTTTCTCTTTTCTATATGGACCACATGGAAGCATGGAGTGAGATCCGACGCACAGATTGTCCGCAACTATCTTCTTATTCGGCAGCACAGATACAAGCTAATGAATCAATATACACTCCGGGAGATTTAGTTGCACCATGGACCAATGGGCTGGAAGCAGGCGGACTGATGAAACGGATGACTTATCCGTTAAGTGCACGTCAACAGAATGCAAATACTCCTGCAGGGGTACCGGGAAGTACTCCTGTCTGGTGGGATATCAAATAAAAAATAACTTAGCAAGTTTTACATATGAAAAAAATAGCATATAGCATATTGATATGTTTGTCGTTTGTCTTCGGGTCTTGCGACAAATCAACGGATGATACCTCCAAGGTTACCTACTTCGTAACGTTAGAAAGACTGGGTGACACAAAGATTGTTTTAGAAAAAGGGCAACCTTATGTAGAGCCTGGATACTACGCAGAAATGAATGGGGAAGATATCACATCATCCGTAGAGATAAAAGGAAATGTTGATGTAAATACCCCGGGTATTTATAACTTAGTGTATGCGGCATATAATGAAGATGGTTTTGCCAAAACCTTTACGAGAACAGTATATGTGGCAGATAACACTCCTTCTCCACTACAGTCCGGGATTTATACTTTGGCTGAAGGAAGCAAACGGACAGTTCCTTCAGTTGTGGCTTTTAGTGGATATGAGATTGTAATATTTCAAATAGAACCGGGAATATTTTATATCACGGATTTCTTGGGAGGCTGGTATGATCAGCGTACAGGCTACGGACCAGATTATGCAATGGTTGGAAAATTTGAATTAAATGAAGACAATACCATTACTCCTATAGAAAGTTATGTTGCAGGCTGGGGAGACTCTATGGATCAAATGACTAATACATCGTTGGATCCTGCAACAGGAACTTTGAGATGGAGCATCGATTATGCCGGTCAATTATCTTTTGATATTATAGTAAAAAAATAAAAATATGATTATGAAGAAATATATGATATTGCTTTTGGCTTCACTGGCTTTTACAGTTGTGGCATGTGATGACGACACAGAACCAGGTGGTACTGCTATTGAAAAAATGGCTGGTGACTGGTGGGTTACAGTGAATGCAATAATTGATGGAGAAGAAGTAGAAGACCCATATGGTGCCGGACATATACAAATGAGTACTTATAATACCGCTAGCAACAGTAATACTGAAATGTGGTTGGATGATTTAAATAATTTTTGGGAGTATAAATTGAAAGTGAATGTGAACTATGCCGAGCGGACTTTCTCAACTCCTGATTTTGTGAACAATGTTATTTATGAATCTAAAGTAAAGATCAGTGATGGGAAAGTATTAGAGAATGCAGCGACAACTCCTAGTGGTATGCCTGCTGATAGTATTGTATACATGGTACAGTTTGATGACGATGAAAATGGATTAACTTATAAAGTTTCCGGATTCCGTCGTACTGGATTTCCTGCTGACGATTTCTAATTAGAAAACCGTACAATCATATAAAAGGCTACTTCGAATTTCGGAGTGGCCTTTTATATCTCATAATCATTAAATATATAAGGAGAAAAAGTTTTGCAATATTTACAAGAGATTTATCTCCACTAGAATAAAAAGAGCAAACAACATTTTTATTGAGAGGTTTACTAATATCTGACTAATTATATACAAATGAAGATGCCTGAAAACAGCAAGATACTACTTACCCTATATAAATATTTTTAGTTAAACTATTATTTACCTGATTATTAACTCATTGTGTGTTATTTGGGTAGAGAAATAGTATCACATATGCAAAATGAACTGTTCGCGTTTTTTCTTGTAATCAGCTGTTAATTAAATATCTAGTTCATTATTAATCAAATAATACTTTTTTTTTCACGTGTTTGCGTGAATGATAACTGTTTAGCATTCAATATATTACAAAATTATTAGTTCTGCAAAGACTTTGCAGATTTCGTATATCGGCATGCAGACTCAGGAAGTGGCGATAAAGCCCAATTTGCGAGTGATTCTCAAATCTGATGCACAGCTAATAGATGAGGTTGTGGTAACCGGATATGGGGTAACTAAAAAAGCGGCATTTACGGGATCTGCCCAAACGGTGGATAACAAGGACTTGATGAAAAAAACAGATGCAAACTTTATGAAGTCTTTGGAAGGATCAGTTGCTGGTTTACAAGTAAACAGCTTGACTGGACAACCTGGTGCATATGCTTCTACTACTATTCGTGGGGTCGGTTCAATGAACTCCGGAACTGAACCTTTATATGTAATTGATGGTATTGCCATCTACACAGACAAAATGGGAGCTTATAACAAAGCCGGAACAGGGGATATGGCAGCAAGTCCGATGGCTAATATCAATCCTAACGACATTGAGTCCATCACAGTTTTGAAGGATGCTACAGCAACGGCTATTTACGGAGCTCGTGCAGCGAATGGAGTAATTGTAGTTACTACTAAAAAAGGTAGTCTGGGAAAAGCGCGTTTTAATGTGAACGCAAAAGTCGGAACTAGCTTTATTGGTAAGATAAATCATGATTACCGTACGACAAATCTGGATAAATACAAAGAAATCTGGACTGAAGGACTAACAAATGCAGGATATGACGGTGAAGATGGCATGACTTCTGCTGAATGGCTGAATGCCTATGTTATGGATTGGTATAATGTGGACTTGACGCAAAATATCAAGAGTGTGGATTGGCTGAAGGAGATTCTGCAAAATGGTTTTTCACAAGAATATGATATCAGTGCTCAAGGTGGGAATGAAAATTTGCGCTATTATATTAGTGGAGGATATTTTCAGAATACAGGTATCGTCATCGGAACTGGAATGAAACGCTATAGCGGACGTATTAGTTTAGATGGAAAAAGCGGGCGGATAGGATATGGACTTTCTGTGAATGGAGCACTCTCCGATATAAACAACACGATGACTGAAAGCCAATATACTAATCCTATTGTAGCAGTATATGACATCCGTCCGTTTGAACAGGTGCGCAATGAAGACGGAACATATAATACAAATGTTAATTATAATCCTGTAGCTATTAACGATAAAGAAAAAGGTGATAAACGTAATCAAAAGCAGATTACATTGGTTGTGAATCCATATTTTACTTATAATATTATTGATGGCTTAACATGGAAGACAAATGCAGGATTGAGCCTGATTGACTTGGACGAGTTCTTTTACAGTTCAATTTATAATCCTCAATATTCCGGTAGCGGTATGCTTGGTCAAAGAAACCAAGAAAGGGCAACAACCTTAACCATTACCAATACCGTAAACTTCAACCGCACTTTCAAAGACATGCATCATTTGAATGTATTGTTGGGACAAGAAGCACAGAAAATATCTTATAGAACAATTTATGCAGCTGCCAGTGGATATCCTAGTGATGCTGTTTTTGAACTGGACAATGCTTCCAAACCAACAGGGGCGGGATCTTCAACCAAAGCAAGCACTCTTTCTTCATTCTTTATGAATGCAGAATATAATTTGAATGATAAATATTATCTGTCAGGCAGTTTCCGTTATGACGGTTCGTCGAGATTTGGTATAAACAACAAATGGGCTCCTTTCTGGTCTATAGGAGCAAAATACCGTATTTCTAACGAAAGCTTTATGGAAAACACCAAAAGCTGGTTGACAGATTTGACTATCAGAGGTAGTTATGGAACTGTAGGTAATCAGGATATTGGTTATTATGCAGCAATGGGATTGTATAATTATGGATATTCTTATAATGGCAAACCTGGAGCTATTCCTTACCAAATAGCCAATCCGGATCTTAAATGGGAGACTGTTGCGAAAGCCGATATCGGTATCCATGCTGTTTTCTTCGAAAGACTGACACTCGAAGTAGACTATTATAACCAACGGACAAAAGATATGATATTTGATGTACCACTTTCTTACACAACTGGATTCGGGTCTATTCTGAAAAATGTAGGTGAGATGGAAAACAAAGGTATAGAATTCTTGATTAACGCTAACGTACTTAGAAATAAGGATTTCAGTTGGGATGTTCGTTTCACTGGTACGGCAAATAAAAATAAAATCATAAAACTTGCCACAGAAAAACCAATTGAGAATACTCTAACTATCAGAAAAGTTGGTGAAGCATATAATACATTCTATATGCCGGAATATGCAGGAGTGGATCCTGAAACAGGAGAAGCAATGTGGTATAAAGGACAAGAAGGGGATGAGAAAACAAAAAATGTAAATGAGGCCGGTCAGCGAATTGTAGGTTCCGCCGATCCTAAATTTTATGGTGGCTTTGGAATGAATTTCAAATACAAAGGTTTTGACTTCTCTTTTGATACCAGTTTCACCCTAGGAAATAAAGTGTATAACTCCGGATTTGCATTTGACATGCAGGTTGGACATTATTTCTTAGGCCCGGTGTCTAACTATGTTTATGACAATCGCTGGCAAAAGCCGGGAGATATAACCGACGTACCCAAATTCGTAGCTGGAGACAACTCGGGAGCAGAAACTAATTCCAGCCGTTTCTTAATGAACGGTTCTTATTTAAGAATGAAATCCATGGTTTTAGGATATACTCTTCCAAAGAACCTTATGAATAAAGTGGCTATTGACAATTTAAGAGTTTATATCTCTGCTGACAATTTGTTCACTATCACTGCTAAAGATTTTATAGGATTTGATCCACAAACTAGATCTACCGGTATGCAGTCTTGGGCATATCCTGTAGCTAGAAATATCATGTTCGGTCTTAATCTCAGCTTCTAAAAAAATAACTTTAGAAATTTATGACAATGAAGAAAATATTATTTGCTTTATTAACCGGTTGGATGGCAATTTCATTCACCGCATGCGATGACTTCTTGACAGAAACGCCATCAACTTCTGTTCCGACAGAAGAAGCCTTGGTTACTACCCAAGATTTTCAGAATGCTCTAAATGGTGTATATTACACATTAGGTTCATATCGTTTTCTGGGACGTGATGTATTAGCAATTGGAGATGCGCCAACGGATATCACTTCACATTCCGTTGCAACGTCTCATTTCTATGACATCTTCCGCTATCAGATACTGGATACTAATTCATACATAGAAGAAATATGGGCATACGGATATTGGGCTATCGACCGTTGTGCACGTATCATTAAAGAAGGTGCTTCATTTAAAGAAGTAACAAAGGGGGATCTGGCAGAAGTGGAAGGATGCATCGCTCAAGCCTATGCAATTAAAGCCCTCTGCTCTTTCTATTTGACTAATATGTTCGGTTTGCCATATTCGGAAGCCAATAAAACGACATTAGGTATCGTGAACGTTACTGAACCCGTTCCTGCCTATTCACAGGTGTCAAGAGTCAGTGTAGAACAAAATTATAGCCTGATTCTTGATGATATAACGAAGGCTAAAGAATATTATGCTAAAGAAGGTGTTGAAAATGTAGGTAAACAGTATATGAATACGGCTGCAGTTGCTGCACTTGAAGCTCGCGTAAAACTCTATATGAAAAATTACGAAGGGGCTATTACAGCGGCTCAAGAGGCAATAACCCTAAGTGGCGGTACAATTGTATCAACCAAAGAAGACTATAAGAATATGTACACGACATTAGCTGTTTCGACAGAAGACATTTTCTTTATAGCAAAAGCCGAAGATGATTATTTGTCCGCTAATGCTCTGAATACTTTATGGAATAAATACGGTTTGTCTATTAACAGCGCAACAATAGCAGAATATTCACCTAATGATATTCGTCTGGCACTTCTTGGCGATACGTGGACTGGTGGAAAAATGCGTGGTATTACAACCAATAATCAGATTTCTAATTTGCCGGTTTTCAGACTGCCTGAAATGTATTTAATACAGGCAGAAGCATATGCAAAACAGTCAACTCCTGATTATGGCAAAGCCAAAGAAAAACTATTAGAAGTAGCTGCAAAAAGAAACCCGGACTTGGATGACAGTGAAATTGCAGAGGATCAAACGGTTATTGATGCCATTGATAAAGAAAGAAAATTAGAACTGGTTCAAGAAGGACATCGCTTCTTTGATGCAAGAAGATTAGGCAAAATTATTAGTGTAGCAGATGGATCGTACACTAATTTCAACATCGCAAAATTTGTGTACCCAATACCTTCTTTTGAAGTCAATTCAGGTTTTGGAGTTATACAAACAGAGGGGTGGAGTAATAATCTACCTCGATAATACTTTTTAAAATTGTCTTTAATATAAGGATCAGTTTTAAGTAAAAGATGAGACCTGCAAATTTTGAGTCAATCGAATTTGCAGGCCTCACTATTTATAATCAGATAACCCTTTATTACAATAGAAACACCCATCTCGCTTATTCATTCAATCTCATAAAATACACTTTTCCGTACATTCGACCAACCAACATATTTTCTTTATAAAAAGAATTTAAAATAAAAAATGTTCCTTATATTTGCCATCCATTTAAAACCTTTACATTAAAAGAGCATATATTTTCCCTTATAAACAACGATTAAGAGACTTATGCTTCTCTAAATGTTCTCTGAAAGAAACTGAAAACACAAAATTATATGGATCAATTTTTAGAGAAAATAGATACACATACTTTATCACTTTTACAAAAAGGTGATGAGAAAGCCTTTGATACTATTTTCTGGAAATACAATTCACGTGTATTCCACTTTATTCATTCACTTCTATATGATAGAACACTAGCAGAAGACCTCACTCAAAATGTATTTCTGAAGATTTGGGAAAGACATCAGGATATCAAACCGGAAGAAGGTTTTGAAGCCTATCTTTTCACGATAGCACGCAACATGGTATATAAAGAAACAGAGAAGCGGCTGCTCTCGGAACGTTTTCTGGATTCAATCAAACAAACTGATGCCGACAAGCACTTTGAAATAGACGTTGACACCGACTCCCTACAAGAATATATAGACGAGCTGGTAGAACAGTTACCCTCTTCCCGGAAGAAAATCTACCTCATGAGCAGGAAACAACATCTGACAAATAAAGAAATAGCAACCCAATTGTCTCTATCTGAAAAAACAGTTGAAACGCAATTATATCGTGCCCTTCATTTCTTACGCTCTAAATTAGCTAATGAAATTGTAGCTTTGGCTCTATTTTTTCTTTCTTATAATTTTAAATAGTGTTAAATACTGAGTAAAATCTTTGCCCCCTGTAAGGATTCTTGGCTCCATGGAGATATACATAATAAAAGCCCATGGAGAAGAATACGAATATATTATTATTAGAATGTTTTATGCGGGGAGAGACCTCTCCGGATGAAGAACGAATACTGTCGGACTGGCTCCACAGTCAGGAAGCAAAAGAACAGTTATCCAACTATTATCAGGAAACCTGGAAAGGCTCTAATAACAAGCTCATTGCCGAAGTACAAGGACGTATGTTTGAACGGGTCAAAAGTCAAATGCATAATGCTGCACAAGAGTTGAATAGACTCAAACAGAAACGGACAATGCGAATCAGACGTTTATTCCAGTATGCAGCAATCATTCTTTTAATCATAGGAGCAGGAATAGGAGGTCATTTATATACAGTTTCTCTCACAGAACCCACAGTAACGGACAAGAGCTATCTTGTCCAGACAGGAAAAGGCCAACGGGCAAACATTACCTTACCGGATGGTACAGTCGTCTGGCTAAATTCATATACCCAACTGCATTACAATGCAAATTATGGAGCCACCCAACGAGTGGTGTCATTGACAGGCGAAGCATATTTCGAAGTAGCTAAGGATAAGGAGAAACCATTTATTGTAGAAACGGCGGGAATGAATGTAGAAGCTTTGGGAACTACTTTTAATGTAAAAGCCTACCGGGAAGACTCTCAAATCATCGCAACACTTTTTTCCGGTTCGGTCCGTGTTTCTTCCGATAGAGATAACGTTATTCTTTCTCCTGACGAAAACGCTACATTTGAACGGAGTTCTGGCAAGCTGATAATGCATAAACTGGATAATTCATCGTATGCAAAAATGTGGCGAAACAATGATCTTGTCTTTAATGGAGAAACGCTGGAAGAAATTGCCGTGCTACTTAACAGGATGTATAATGTCCAAATAATATTTAAATCCGAACGTATCAAAAAACACCGCTTCTCCGGAGTGATCTGCAACAATAGCCTTGATAATGTAATCGAACTAATTAGCCTAACCTCTCCCATCACTTATGAAACTCGTGGAGACACCATAATACTAGGCAATAGGTAACCCAATATATTTCTAATTATTAACCTTTAAAATCCAATGCGTATGAAATAGCCCCGATAGAATAAAAAAGATAGCCTGACAAGGTCAGGACTATCTCCTTTAAGCTTAAATCGGAACTTGGAAACTCACTCTGATACTGACAACTGGCGGAAGGCAGTGTCAGAGGGTATATACACCCGATTTTCAGCTTGTAAAGTTACATCTTTTTTATTGTTTAATGATTAATTTCCTATAAAATGAGTAACATCAAGCATCTCTTTTCCCGAATATTATATATTATTATATTTTTATCAAGTAGTCTAAGTGTCATGGGGCAGATCACTCTCACCATGAAAGACAAACCTTTGAAGAAAGTGATAAAACAGATAGAAAAAGTAAGTGAATATCGTTTCTTCTATAATGAAGAGTTGGCTAATCTCAATAAGGCAGTCTCTCTCGAAGCACAGAATAGCAGTATAGAAAAGGTTTTAAAAGAGCTTTCTTCGCAGGCTCCATTCAGTTATCTGATTAAGCCTAATTTCCAGATTGTATTATCTGACGAATTGCCTTCACAACAGACAAAATTACAGAGCATAACAGGGCGTGTAGTAGACACAGCGAACAATCCTATAATCGGTGCAAACGTGTTAGTGAAAGGAACTACCAATGGAGCCATCACTGATATTGACGGTAATTTCTCCTTAGAAAAAGTTCCGGTACAATCACAACTGCAGGTATCTTATATCGGATATGAGACTAAGGAACTGGCCGTAGTTTCCGGAAAGACAAATGTCAAAATCATAATGGCAGAAAACACCAAATTATTAAATGAAGTCGTAGTGACTGGCTTTGGCCTTGCTCAAAAGAAAGCCACCCTGACAGGAGCTATCGCCTCCATAGGAGCTGATGATATAGGCAGATCTTCAGCGGTAAACACTTCCGGAGCATTAGTTGGAAAGGTAGCCGGATTGAACTACAGATCTACAGACAGTCGCCCGGGAAATGCCACTACCTTGCAAATCCGTAACATGGGAACACCCTTATTTGTAATTGACGGCGTGCAGTCTGATGAAGGCCAATTCAATAATATTGACTTTAATGACATCGAATCCATTTCCATTCTGAAAGACGCCTCTGCTTCCATTTATGGTGTACGTGCCGCTAATGGAGTCATTGTTGTAACCACCAAGAAAGGAAAGAAAAACAGCAAAAGTACAGTTACGCTAAATACTTATTATGGCTGGCAACATGTATCACGCTTACCGGAACCGGCAGACGCCGTAACGTATGTAGAGAATTACATACAGTCTGAAACGATTCAGGGAAAGACGTCCCGTTTATATAATAAAGAAGATCTGGAGAAATGGCGGCAAGGTACAGAAAAGGGATATGTGCCATTTAACTGGTATGATTACATCTGGGTGACTTCTCCGCAATATTATGTCAATGCCAATGTTTCCGGAGGTTCGGACAAGATCAATTATTATTTCAGTGTCGGACACATGAATCAGGAATCTGCCATTCGCAATTATGGCGGTATGAAACGATACAACGTACAAATGAATGTCGAAGCACAGGTCACTGATAAATTCAAAATCGGCATGAACATGAACGGACGTATCAAACAGTTGAAGAATCCGGGTGTACCGGGAACCGACGACTATTCAAACCCGACAGCGGCCACCTACCGCAATCTACCGACTGTCCGCCCGTTTGCCAATGACAATCCTAACTATCCGGCATCAGTAGGCTCTGACAATGGCTTAAACTTCGGATTATTGAATTTTGAGAAAAGCGGAACCTTTGAAGACACTTGGCGAATGGCCCAATTAAACCTGAACGCAGAATATGAAATTATCAAAGGACTCAAAGCTAAAGCCTTGTTCGGATATTATTTTGCAAGCGAATTACTTAACAATCAAGAATATACCTATCGTGTCTATAGATATGACGAAGCAACGGACGAATATGTAGATGTAGGTGGACGCGCCAGTGCCTGGAGGGAAAGAACGAATGCTTATGTGGAAGAGTTGACTTCAAACATTCAACTGGCTTATGAAAAAGCATTCGGAGCACATTCCATCAATGCAGTTGTCGGCTTTGAAGCAATAAAAAGAGACACCCCAAAGTCTTGGCTGCATGCCATCCCGGCTTCCAACTCATTGCATCTGATCTATTATGATACGATTGACAAATACGAAGATACCGGTAACAATACGGAAGCACGTTTAGGCTGGCTGGGACGTTTCAACTACAACTACGCCAACAAATACCTGATAGACTTCTCCGCACGCTATGACGGTTCATGGAAATTCCCGCCCAATCATCGCTGGGGTTTCTTCCCTTCCGCCTCATTAGGCTGGAGAATATCAGAAGAAAACTTCTGGAAAGAATCAAGAATAGCTTCAATTTTCAGCGATTTAAAGATCCGGGGATCTTATGGATTGGTAGGAGATGACAACGTTGACGGCTACAGTGCTTTCGACTATATGACAGGCTACGACTACAAACAGGGAGGAGGAGTAATCGACGGTTCCTATATCATTGGTACTACCCCACGAAACCTGCCTGTTACCACGCTCTCATGGGCAAAGGCTAAAATTCTGGACATTGGTCTCGACGTTGCTTTCCTGAACAACCGTTTATCAGGAAGCGTAGATTTCTTCCGACGTATCAAAACCGGTATTCCGGCTTCCCGTGACGATGTATTACTTCCGGAAGAAGTGGGCTTTGAGCGTCCCAAGGAAAATCTCAATTCCAATGTTCATACCGGATATGATTTGCTTGCACGTTGGAGTGATAAGGTCAATGACTTTCACTATTCTATCAGTGCCAATTTCACCTATTCCCGTTTCTACAACTGGGAACAGTATAATCCTAAGTTCAGTAATTCATGGGATGAATATCGTAATTCTACATGGCATCGTTTCGGAAATGTCAACTGGGCATACGAGGCAGACGGCCAGTTCCAAAGTTGGGAAGAGATTGCGTCGTGGCCGATTGACAATGACCAGAAAGGAAATACGACATTACGCCCGGGTGATATCAAATATGTCGATCAAAATGGGGATGGCATAATCAACGATATGGACAAACGCCCCATCGGATACAAAGAAGACTCCACACCCGTTCTGAACTTTGGATTTAACCTTGCATTCGCATGGAAAGGTTTCGATTTAGCATTGGATTTCTCCGGTGCGGGAATGTCTACCTGGAATCCGACATTAATTCAAAAAATCCCATTTAACAATAATGGAAACAACCCGGCTTACTATATGGAAGATACATGGAGACTAGCCGACATTTTTGATGCAAACAGTGACTTGATTCCCGGAAAATACCCGACATTACTAATCGGAAACAATGCCAATAATCACAGTAATTATTGGGAAAGTTCTTTCTGGAAGTACAATGTCCGCTACTTAAAACTGCGTAATCTGGAATTTGGTTACACTTTCCCTAAAGAGTGGCTGCAAAAATGCAGAATTAACAGTCTAAGGTTATATCTTGCCGGACAGAACCTGTTCACACTCACCAATGTACCTATCGATCCGGAAGTTTCAGCCGGTAACGGAACAGCTTATCCAAGTATGCGAATTATCAATCTGGGTTTAACACTTAAATTCTAAAAGCAATGAAATATATAAAAGGATACCTGTTATTGAGTTTAACTTTGATATTAGGATCTTGTTCTGATTTTTTAGATCGTGATCCCGATCAGATATTGACAAATGACCAGATCTTCAGCGATGCTAAAATGATTAACTCCGTATTGGCCGGTTTTTATGGAAATACAGAGAATTGGGGACAAAGCTTTGCTACTCCCGCCAGCTTTACTAAAGTGGACGACGGTTGCGTGACCGATGGTGGCCGTGATAACATGCAGGAATACAGTGACAATCAATGGCGAGTTTATCCATATAAATATATTCGCAATTTAAATCAGTTCCTGGCGGGATTAAGAGCTACAACCGTACTTGAATCTACAGAGAAATTGCGATATGAAGGTGAAATTCGCTTCTTACGCGCCTGGGCATATTTTAGTATGTGCAGAGGTTTAGGCGGTGTACCTATTGTGAATGATAACGTATACGAATATGAGGCAGGAATGGATGTTTCAGATTTGGCTGTTCCCCGTTCCAAAGAATCAGAAGTCTACGATTATATCATCAATGAATGTGCGACTATTGCAAATTACCTGCCTACAAAGCCTACCACCAATGCCGCCCGTGCCACACGCTGGGCTGCCCTGATGTTAAAAGCACGTGCTGCCGTTTATGCAGGATCATTGGCCAACTACAATAATAAGATGGTTGCCCCTATACGCACAGAAGGAAATGAAGTCGGTATTCCGGCGGAAATGGCTACCCCATATTACGAAACAGCATTGGAAGCAGCCAAAGAGGTGATAACTCAAGCTTCTGCCTATTACAACCTGGACATAACGGTTCCTAATGATCTGGGACAGAATTTTTATAATGCAGTCTGTGTCAAAGAGAATAATCATGAAGTGATCTGGGCCAAAGATTATGCATATCCAGGGAGCCACCCATGGATTCACACAAAAGAATATTCCCGCTTCTCTAGCAGAAGATCAGGAACGTTGTTATTCCGGCGCAGTATTAAATCTGGTAGAAGCATTTGAATACAAAGACAACCGCGACGGCACAATCAAAGTTAAGGATGAATCCGGAAATTACATCATGTACAGTCGGCCGGAAGATGCCTTTGCCAATAAAGATGCCCGGTTGTGGGGAACCGTACTTTATCCGGGAGCCAAATTCAGAGGTAGTGAAGTAGTGTTGCAAGCTGGTCAGAAAGTGCCCGACGGAAACGGAAATTGGAAAGAAATCATAGGTAAAGCCGATTCTTACGATGACAATAACCGCCTGATAACTTCTATCAACGGACCAATGGAATCAAATGAAATCCGTATAAACAAAACAGGTTTCTTCTTCCGCAAATTCCTGGACGAAACCATCGGTGCTTCTACCAATTCAAAGATGAGTACCATGTGGTATCCTCGTTTCCGTATTTCAGAAGCATATATGATAGCTTGTGAGGCTGCTTATGAGCTTAATAAAACCGGAGAAGATGATCCGTTGAACTACATCAATCCTGTTCGTACACGCGCCGGTATCAGCGAACTGGAATCAATCACATTGGAAGATATTGTTCACGAATACCGGGTGGAATTTGCATTGGAAGATCATCGTTACTGGGATCTGAAACGCTGGCGCCTGGCTCACGAAATCTGGGATGGTAATTCGGAAAATCCGGATGCGCAGCTCTACGAGCTATTCCCTTATCAGGTCAATGATCCGGGAAGCGCCAATGACAAGATGTGGGTGTTCGACAAAAAGAAAGCCTACATGGTTCCTTACCCCCGCTATTTCCAGATGAAGAACTATTATAACTTCTTCGATAACAGCTGGCTCAACAAGAACCCGCTATTAGTGAAAAATCCGTATCAGTAAAACATAAAACTGTAAGACAATGAAAAAAATAGGAACTATATTTTCTTTGCTTTCACTTTCCCTGCTTGCCGTAAGTTGCGGTTTAGACAATTACGACGAACCCGAATCAGTTCTGGAAGGGAAAATCACGTATGAGGGAAAACAACTCGGTTTGAAAGGTACAAACGGAGGTATTCAACTACAACTGTATCAGGATGGTTATGCCAACCATGATCCTATCACCGTGTATGCCACACAGGACGGAACTTTCTCTGCAGTACTTTTCGATGGTCCGTACAAACTGGTAACTAAAGACAAAAACGGTCCCTGGGTGAATAAACGCGATACCATATATGTGGAAGTAAAAGGAAAAACACAGTGTGAAGTAAAAGTCACCCCTTATTTTACAATATCAGACGAAAATATCACATTGGATAACAACATCGTATCCGGCACGTGCAATATACAGCAAATAGTACAGGATGCAAAGATAAACCAGGCAATGCTGCTCGTCAGCAAAACAACTTTTGTTGACGAGAACACAAATATAGCCCGGCAAAATTTATCCAATATAAATCCCGGAGTAACAAATATTTCGCTGGATATTACGAGTAATCAGAATGTACAGTCGGCCAAAGCCCTATTCGCCCGCATCGGTATAAAAGCGAACGGAGCGGACCAAGCTGTCTATTCAGAAATTTTCAGACTGAAATAATTCACCTGAGAAATAATTTATAAGTATATTTGTCAAACAAATAAACTAACCCAAAAATAAAATAAAATTGTATGACAAACAAAAACATGTTATTAATGGGAACTGCATCCTTACTGTCTCTGCATGCAGCAGCCCAGAATGACCCAAAGCCCAACATTGTCTTAATTATGGTGGACGATATGGGATATTCCGACCTAGGGTGCTACGGAGGAGAAATTCCTACGCCCAATTTGGATAATCTGGCAAAGAAAGGAGTACGCTTTACCCATTTCTGCAACACAGGACGCTCCTGTCCTTCCCGTGCCAGTCTGCTGACCGGACTTTATCCCCAACAGGCAGGTATCGGAATGATGTCCGAAGATCCTCACTCTGCCGAAGATCATGGAGTGCACGGATATATGGGATATTTGAACCGTAATTCAGTCACTATAGCAGAAGTGCTGAAAGAAGCCGGTTATCATACCTATATGTCGGGGAAATGGCATGTCGGTATGCACGGGCAAGAGAAATGGCCGTTGCAACGTGGCTTCGATCATTTTTATGGTATCTTGTCGGGAGCTTGCAGTTATCTGCAACCTCATGGAGATCGCAATCTGACTTTAGACAATCAACAGTTGCCTCCACCGGAACAACCTTATTACACTACTGACGCATTTACTGATTATGCGATTAAATTTGTCGATGAACGCCCCAAGGATGACAATCCGTTCTTCCTTTACCTGGCATACAACGCTCCCCATTGGCCGTTACATGCTAAACAGGAGGATATAGACAAGTTTGTAGGCAAATACCGGAAAGGTTGGCAGAAAGTACGTGAAGCCCGTTTGAAACGTATGATTAAAATGGGATTGGTGGACAAAAACTGGGACCTTGCTCAATGGGAGGGTCGCCAATGGTCTGAACTGACCGAAGATGAACAAATAGAACTGGATAGAAGAATGTCAGTATATGCGGCACAAGTTCATTGCATGGATTATAATGTGGGACGGTTAATAAAGTACCTGGAAGAAAAAGGGGAGCTGAATAACACCTTACTTATTTTCTTGTCGGATAATGGTGCATGTGCCGAGCCTCATCGTGAGAAAGGTTTCGGAACCATCGATATGATTAACAATCCAAATGAATGGGTCAACCCGTCTTATGGTCTGCCATGGGCACAGGTGAGCAATACACCGTACCGTAAGTATAAAGTAAGAGCGTATGAAGGCGGAACTTCCACTCCATTGATTATTTCCTGGCCCGACAAGTATGCAAAATACAATGGCGAGATAAGACACAACAGAGCTTTCCTGCCCGACATCATGGCAACCTTCATCGATGCAGCGGAAACAACCTATCCGAAGACCTATCACGGAGGAAATGAGATCATTCCTTTGGAAGGCGCAAGCATGCTACCGATACTAACCAATACGGACACCGAATTGCACGAATATATTTTTGGTGAACACTTTGACAACTGTGTAGTATGGTGGAAAAACTGGAAAGCCGTTAAAGACCAGAATTCTAAAGTATGGGAACTTTTCAACTTGGAGAAAGACCGTACAGAACGTGTTGATTTGTCCAGGGAAAATCCCAAAATTCTAAAACAAATGGTAAATGAATGGAACAAATGGGCAAATACACATTATGTATATCCCAAAGGAAAATAGCCACAGAAAGGTAACATAAAGACATGCAAAATATCTAAAAAACGTATCTAAAAGCACTTGCCCCTGTTACAAAAAGAGTTGTAGCAGGGGCAAGTTTCATTATAGTAACTCTCCGTCCCTCATATTCTTATTCATCAGGGAATCATCCCTTCTCTCACAATATCTACCAGAATCGGCTTCAATCCGCTAACGAAACATTCCACTGCAATCACCATCAAAATCAATCCCATAAGACGCATCATCACATTATTACCCGTTTCACCCAAGACTTTTACCAATCTCGTGGAAGCACGAAGAATAAAGAAAGTCAGCAGATAAATCAGGGCAATAGTACCGATCAGTATCCCCTTCATTTCATAAGAATGAGCATCCTGCATCAAAACGATTGCATTGGCAATCGCTCCGGGACCGCATAACATAGGAATACCGAGAGGCGTAATAGAGATATCATCCGCATACGTTTTGATTTCTTCGTCCTTCAACTTCATCGGTGTATAACGGGCTTGAAGCATATCAAAACCTATCTTGAAGATAATCACCCCACCGGCAATACGGAAACCATTGGTAGAGATACCGAAGAATTTGAAAAGAAACTGGCCGGCAAAGACAAATACCATCAATGTAATAAACGACACAATAGTAGCACGACGTACGATAGACTGACGTTCTTTATCCGTCATACCATGAGTCATGGTAAGAAAGACAGGCATCGTTCCCAATGGATTGGTCAATGTGAAGAATGAAGTGAAACAAAGCAAGGCGAAAGGTAGAAGCGTACTATCCATGATTATATCGTATTTTATGCAAAACTAAAACGCAACAAAAATACGACTTAATCCAGAAAACCTATAATAAATCCATTAATTCTTTCAAGGAATGGATGTGATAAGTAGGGAGGAAAGGGAAAGCAGTCCGTTCTGTCACATTGTAGAAAGCCTGATGCATGCCTACTCCGTGTGCTCCGGTTATATCCGCTTCCCAACTGTCACCAATCATCAGGGATTCGCGCAACTCGGATTGAGTGGCAGACAGAGCAAAATTGAATATCTCCGGCCAAGGCTTCAACACTCCGAGATCTTCCGAGAGAATCACCTTTCTGAAATACCCGTCCACTCCTGCCGAACGCATCTTGCGTGATTGCAATTCACGAAACCCATTGGAAAGGATATAAAGGTTATATTTGGGAGCAAGATATTCCAATACCTCCTTTGCATGAGGCATCAAAGTACTTTTGGTAGGGATAATAGCGAAAAAATCTTTCGAAAACTGTTCAGCGAGCATTTCATCTTTCACTCCCACAGCCTGTAAAGGATAAAAGAAACGCTGGCTGTTCAATTCATCCTTCGTTATCTTTCCTTCACCGTACTCAATCCAGAGTTCTGTATTTCTTTGTTGATAAAGAGTATAATAATGATTGAATGAGTCAAAATAGCGGTCAAACGAATATTTCTGATATACTTCCTCAAAAGTGTCACGGGCATTTTGAGAAAAAGCCCAGATGGTATCATCAAGATCAAAAAAAAGATTTTTATATTTCATCAGTAGTTATGCGTATAATAAGAAACAAAAAAGCCAATGTGCTAATTTCTTGAATCCAGGAATCAGCACATTGGCAATTCAAAAGGGATATCTACCTTATTTTACCTGGATAACCAAGTATCTGGATACACTCCAGAATTCAGTAGGATTAGTAATCTTCAATGTCAACTGACCTTTGTCATCTTTTACCAATTCATAAGAACCGGTAGGATGAGTAGTCAGTAACTCAGCACGTTTAGAGTACAACTTGATTTCTTTGGTCGTACGGATATCGATCTGAGTGAAATAATCCTTGTTGAAATCAGCGCTCTTCAATACGTCTCCGCTCTGAAGAATCTTTTGAGCTTTCAATTCAGATTTAGTACCGAATACAAACCAGGCAGCATTCAAGCTCTTTTCCTGTTCGGCAACGGTTTTAGCTTTCGCTTCGTTTTCTGCAGCCAGAGTTTCTTTTGCTACAGACAGATCGCTGACAGCAGCATCCAATTCCTGAATACGGATATTCTTGGAAGCCAGTTCAGTTTGCAGTTCCTCAATACGCTGTTGTTTAGCATTCAATTCAGCAGTCAAAGCGGCAACAGCTTTTTTCATCTGTGCAGAATTGTAATTGCTGTTCTTCAACTGTGCCTGTAACTTTGCAATCTGCGCTTTGTTTTCTTCCATTTGCTTGGAGATGAATTCGATGTCAGAAGCAATCTGTTGCTTGGCACTGGCAGAGTTCTCAGTGATGGTTCCACGCTGCAAGTCAACACGGCTTTCGGCAGCATTGATCTTACGGAAACCTTCCTGAACTTCATTGAAAGTACCCATCATATCATCCAGTTCAGCATTACGCTGGTTCAGTTCCATCAAAAGAGAATCATTTTCAGCTTTCAGGTCTTTACTTCCACCTTTAAAGCCATCACACGAAGCCAACATGGCTACGCATACAAATAAAACAGCTAACTTTTTCATACGTTTACGTTTTACGTTTTTTAATGAAGTTATTTAATCATCTATTCCTGCTAATACAATCACAATCTCGCCCCGGGGTTCGGTAGCGGTAAAGTGTTCTATCAATTCAGCCAAACTGCCCCGAACTGTTTCTTCGTGGAGTTTGGATATTTCACGCGACACGGTTGCCTGACGTTCAGCGCCGAAATATTCGGCAAACTGTGTTAACGTCTTCAACAGACGGTGGGGTGATTCATAAAACACCATCGTGCGGTGTTCTTCCGCCAATGTCTTCAGTCGTGTCTGCCGTCCTTTCTTCTGGGGGAGAAATCCCTCGAAGCAGAACTTCTCGTTCGGCAATCCCGATGCAACGAGTGCCGGAACAAAAGCGGTTGCTCCCGGCAAGCACTGCACTTCAATACCGTTGCGCACACATTCACGAACAACCAGAAATCCGGGATCGGAAATTCCAGGCGTTCCGGCATCCGAAATTAGTGCCACCGTTTCACCTGCCTTTATTCTATTAACAACACTTTCCACCGTTTTATGTTCATTAAATTTGTGGTGGGATTGCATTGCATTCTTTATTTCAAAGTGTTTCAGCAAGATACCGGAAGTACGTGTATCCTCCGCCAAAATCAGATCGACCTCTTTCAGGACTTTGATAGCCCGAAAAGTCATGTCCTCCAGATTCCCTACCGGCGTAGGTACCACATATAGCTTTCCCATCTTGTTTTTGTTTTATGCTGATTGATTAAAATATTTCTTTAGTAGCTCCAGAAAGTCGTTCACCGCTTCTTTTTCTTCATTCAATTCGACTTTCGAGGACAGAAACGCGATTGCAGTCTTGTAGGAACTCATTACTGATATCTGTTCGATAACCCGATTCATCAAGTCAGTGTTGCCTCCGAACAGTTCACGAGAAAAACGGAAAGAATCATTCAAACTGATAGAATGTCGCAAGCCGGCAGATAGTTTGAGACTTTCTCCCAACACAGCCGATTTAGGCTCTTCCTCTTTCACAACAGTTTCAACGACAGGTTCCTCCACTATTGCAGGCTCCTCTTCTGCTATTACTAAAGGGGGCTCTTCCGCAACAATAGTCTCTCCCTCCTCGTCTTCTTTCACGTCAACCGATTCGAGAGATTGTATAATAACGGAGGAATCTTCTTCAGCCCCGGCAACTTCATCCTTCTCTTCCGCTGTCTCTTCCACAGCTGACGGAGAAATTACCTGAACAGCATCCACCTCCTGTTGCAGTTCGTCCAAACGTCCCTGCATCCGTGTAATGCTCCGCTTCAACAGTTCAGACAAAGTCGGAGTCGGCTCCTTGGTAAATAAATCCATGAGATACTTCAACTCATGAACATCCAACTCAATATCTGTTAATAGCTTCTGTTTCATGTCAGTCCATTGTTTATACGGTGCGAATGTAGGAATAATTTATGCAATAACTTAAAATAATGGATAATTTAACAGTTCTTGCACATTGAATTGCTTACCTTTGTCCACATATTTATTTAATCAAGAAAACACAAAATCTCATGGTATTATTTTCAGAAGACCACATACAGGAAACTAGAAGAAGAGGCCGGATCGAAGTAATCTGCGGTTCTATGTTCTCCGGAAAGACAGAGGAATTGATTCGCAGAATGAAGAGAGCGAAATTCGCGAAACAACGTGTAGAGATATTCAAACCTGCTATCGACACCCGTTATTCAGAAGAAGACGTAGTCTCTCACGACAGCCATTCTATCGCCTCCACTCCCATCGATTCGTCAGCCAGCATTTTACTGTTTACTTCCGAGATAGATGTAGTAGGTATTGATGAAGCGCAGTTCTTCGACAGTGGTTTGATTGATGTATGCAACCAGCTTGCCAACAATGGAATCCGTGTTATCATTGCAGGGTTGGATATGGACTTCAAAGGAAATCCGTTCGGTCCAATGCCACAATTGTGCGCCATTGCCGATGAAGTCTCCAAAGTTCATGCGATCTGTGTGAAATGTGGTCAGCTGGCTTCTTTCTCACATCGTACAGTCAAAAATGAGAAACAGGTTCTTTTAGGCGAAACAGCCGAATATGAGCCTCTGTGCAGGGAATGTTATCTCCGTGCGCGAGGGGAAGATGAACAGAAAATATAAACTCTATAAAAAAACAGATTATGGAAAGGAAAAAGATAACATTCGACAGTTTTATACGCGGTTCCATCGGATGTGTGTTAGTTGTAGGCATATTAATGCTTGTGGAACGTCTTAGCGGAGTGTTATTACCTTTCTTTATTGCGTGGCTGATCGCTTATATGGTCTATCCGTTAGTCAAATTCTTCCAGTATAAACTACGATTAAAAAGTCGCATTATTTCCATCTTCTGTTCCTTATTCCTCATTACAGTTATCGGAATCACTTTATTTTATCTGTTAGTGCCGCCGATGATTTCGGAAATAGGCAGAATGAACGACTTGCTGGTGACTTACCTCACCAATGGAGCCGGCAACAATGTGCCTAAGAATCTTTCTGAATTTATCCACGAGAACATCGATCTTCAGGCACTGAACCGTGTATTAAGTGAAGAGAATATTCTGGCGGCAATCAAAGATACCGTCCCCAGAGTGTGGACTTTGCTTGCAGAATCTCTCAACATTCTATTCAGCATCCTTGCCTCCTTCATTATATTATTATATGTAATCTTTATATTATTGGATTACGAAGCGATAGCTGAAGGATGGTTGCATCTGCTACCCAATAAATACCGTACGTTTGCCTCCAACCTGGTTCACGACGTACAGGATGGTATGAACAGATATTTCCGTGGACAGGCTTTGGTTGCTTTCTGCGTAGGTATTCTTTTCAGCATCGGTTTCCTGATTATCGATTTCCCCATGGCTATCGCTTTGGGACTTTTCATCGGAGCATTGAATATGGTTCCCTACTTGCAAATCATCGGTTTCCTTCCCACTATTTTATTGGCGATCCTCAAAGCTGCCGACACCGGACAGAACTTCTGGATTATCATTGCATGTGCATTAGCCGTCTTTGCAATCGTGCAAATCATACAGGACACCTTCCTTGTCCCCAAAATCATGGGAAAGATTACCGGACTGAATCCTGCCATCATCCTTTTATCTCTTTCTATCTGGGGTTCATTAATGGGAATGCTCGGCATGATTATCGCCTTGCCACTAACAACTTTGATGCTCTCCTACTACCAACGCTTTATTATCAACAAAGAAAAGATAAAATATGATGAAGTAGAAACTACTGATAATCAAGAAACAAGCCATAACGAGGAAAAATAATTGAAACTTTTTTCTACGGAATGCTTGCAAATTAAATAAAAGTAACTACCTTTGCACCCGCAATCAGGAAATAACTGATTCGCAAATAAGGATTGATTCGCTAGCTCAGCAGGTAGAGCACAACACTTTTAATGTTGGGGTCCTGGGTTCGAGCCCCAGGCGGATCACGAAAATAAAAAAGCCTCTGATTTTCAGGGGCTTTTTTATTACCCTACGGCTTTCTCCGGCTCAGTTTGAAAAAGGAGGATCAAGGGGGATCAGTTGTAATTCGGGGCAGTAGAAATTTAGTGGGGATATCCATATATCTTTGCCATTCTAAACAGAAAAAACTTTCTGTCTGCCACTCCATGTAAGTTTGCCCTAAAGAGTTTGATCTTGGCGTTGAAAGACTCTGCTGCCGCGTTTGATGTCCTCTTGTTATAGAAGTTTAGAATATCATCATAGTGTTCGTAGAATGTAGCCGCAATGACATTGAAAACTGGAATACGTATCGGAACACTAATTTAGTGTAACAAGACATGCTGCATGAACTGAAATGTTAAGTATTCACTCTTTTTTGATTTTCAGAACCTTAATCATATTATAGTTTCGAAATTATTAGTAACTTTGTTATTGATTTTAAATTTCACCGTCGTAAAGTTTACGATGGTAAACTTTACGACGGTGAAATCAAATATAAAAAGATAGGATATGAAATTCTACAATAGAGAAAAAGAGCTAGCATTATTGGAAAAGGTCCGCCGAGTGTCTTTTTCCGTACATTCACAAATGACGGTACTTACCGGTCGGCGGCGTATCGGTAAGACCAGTCTTATATTCAAAAGTTGTGAAGATACTCCTACGGTATATCTATTTGTCAGCCGAAGCAATGAAACAGATCTTTGTTTACGATTTACTTCCGAGATCCGACAGGCACTTAATATTTATGTACCAGAACTTACCAATTTTGCAGAAATGTTTCGTTTCTTAATGGATTTGGGAACACGGATGGAATACAATCTGGTTATTGACGAGTTTCAGGAATTCTATTACATAAATCAAGAGATTTACAGTTTGATACAGGATACTTGGGATCGGCTGAGGAAGCAGAGCCATGTCAATCTTATCGTGAGCGGTTCGGTTTATACACTTATGAATAAAATCTTCAGAGATTCCAAAGAACCGCTGTATGGCCGTGCTGACAGTATAATGAAATTGTCTTCTTTCACTACTTCCATATTAAAAGAAATCATGTCGGATCATAAAGCAGACTATACCAAAGATGATTTGTTAGCACTCTATACCTTTACCGGTGGTGTTCCAAAGTATATTGAGCAGTTTATGGACAATGGATGTACGAGTATGGAAAACATGGTTGATTTCATGTTGCAACCCGATTCGTCCTTTCTGACCGAAGGACAGGCTTTGCTGATACAGGAGTTCGGAAAAAAATACGGCAATTACTTTTCAATCTTATCAGCAATCTCCAACGGTAAGAATACCTTGCCGGAAATGGAAACTGTTATGGGTGGAATGAGTCTGGGCGGACAATTAAAGAGATTGGAAGAAGACTATGATTTGATAAAGAAAAAACGGCCTATACTCTCAAAAGAGGGTTCCCAGACAGTCCGTTATGAAGTATCGGATATGTTTTTACGTTTCTGGTTCCGGTATTTTATCAAGTATCAAAATTATATAGAGATACAGAATTTTGAACGCTTGGCTGATATTATTAAAAAGGATTATCCAACTTTTTCCGGCTTAGCTTTGGAAATGTATTTCCGCCAACAGATGATGGAAAGCAAGGAATTTGCAGATATAGGTTCTTGGTGGCAAGGCAAGAATAATAAAGATCAGGATGAAATAGATATTGTCGGACTATATGCAGAAGAGAAAAAAGCTCTGGTAGCAGAGGTGAAAAGACAATCCAAAAATTTCAAACCGGATTTGTTCACACTAAAAGTAGAGGAATTACGGAAAAAAATCTTGTTTAAGTATGAAATAGAGAGCAGGCTTTTTTCAATAGAAGATATGTAGATGTGAATTCTATTTAAAGCACCATGATTACTAAAATTAATATTGAAAGACTTGGATTGTTCTCAAATTATTATTGGAAACAAAATATTGGGACATTAGTGAATCAGAATAGAAAATCACGATACTACAGTATTGTGAACACTACACCACAATACAGTAAACTTAAAAATGTATCCAAACTCCTTGAACTAAAGAGAGTTTGGATACCTCAATATTTACAGTAAAAAATATTATTTATAAAGTTTCAATCAAATCTTAATTATGCTTACAACATAAATGTGATAACTACCCATATAAACAGACAGAAGTGTATCACATAATTATGACAACATCATCTCATATCTTTTCGACCACAATTCGCAGCAATTTTTCATTTTCCCCTCTTAAAAACTTAATTTCTTCTTTCAACCAATCTATTTCCTTGTTTTTTGAGGAAATCAATTCAGCTATCATTGCATCAGGAATATAATTACTACTGATAAAATTCAATATCTTGGAGATATTTATTTCTTCTCTTTTTTTAAAGTTTCAAATTGCTCCTTTTGTTTATCCAACAGCTTTTCGAAAATCTCAATTACCTGTTCAACAGGAAAACTATTAAAGGTCTGATTATTGCCCGTATTACTGACAGCACTTTTAACACCACAATTCTCGTAGAAGTTATTCGTATTATACAGAATCGTTTCTTCGTTAAAGTTCTTCAGGCCATCTACAGTAACGCCTAGCGCTGAAGCAATCTCGCCTAACCGTTCATCGTCAAACTTCTCTGTCTGTTCTATCTTCGAAACAGCCTGTTTTGTTATACCTAACAGATCACCGAGTTCCGCTTGAGTCATTCCCCGAAGCCGACGCACCCGTTCAATTTTTCTTCCCAGATGAATCGTATTTGTGTACTTTTCCGTTTCCATATTCCAGTCTGTTAATTATTTGCCCTGCTTTATGCACTCTCTTAGAATCTCTATCTTCTCCTGTTCACTTTTCAACAAGCGTTCATACAGTTCAACCACCTTTTCAAGAGGATTAATCTGCTGGTTATGAGCATAAACAGTAGCGATTGCTCCCGGAGAAATCGTGGCATCTTTATAGTTATTAATATTACAAATGGCTTTTTCAACATCAAAATCCTTAATGACATCAGTAGATATTCCCAAGACTTCAGCTATTTTTGTCAACAGTCCGTCTTCTATTTCATCTTGTTTCTCTATTTTCGAGATCTCCTGTTGACTAACACCCAGATCAGAAGCCAACGCTTCCTGTTTCATACCCAGATACACACGGATTCTTTGCAGATTGCGACCGACATGCCTTTGATTCACCTTGTCCTTTACTTTAATATCCATATCATTATTGCTTTAGTAAATACATTGAGACAAAGATAATGAAAATAAAATTCGCAACTACATATCGCCCTTTGAAAAAGACAGCTTTCTATCTGTTTCTCTTTTGATATAACCTAATTAGATCTATTTTATCCCAGTCTTTATCATTCTTATCTACTTCTAAAACTTTACTACCGTAAAGTTTACAACGGGTAAAGGTTTAATCAACAACAATATTACCTTATAAAATCAAATATACAACAGGTAGTAAGAAACAACTCTGTCCTGATAAAAGTCAACTTTATTTTTTTCAGTTCCCAGTTCTATATGCATAATTTTGTCCTGTCAGTTTTTTTACTGACAGGAATCGTGGCGCCACATTCAAAACAGTAACAGAATAATGTTTAATTAACATTGACATTCTGAACAATCATTATTTAACCAATAAAATCTAATAGCCTATGGGATAAATAAAGTCGTTACAATCGAGACATAGCTTTAAATTGTCTGGAAATTTAGCTATCCAAAAACAAATTAGTAAACATACAATTAAACAAAAAACATGAAATCATTTTCTGATAAAACAAACATAGGGTGGAATAATTCCCTAAAGACTGTTTATAGAATGAATTTTTACCTATTATTTTTATTAATAGGTTCCTTATCGATACTTGGATCAACACGGGCTTATTGCCAACAGAGCAAAACAATCTCAGGTATAGTGAAAAACTCTCAAGGAGAGACGATTATCGGAGCGAATATCGTTGAAAAAGGTACCAGCAACGGAACGATTACGAATGTAGACGGACAATTCACACTGCGCGTAGCACCCAATGCAATATTAAAGGTATCTTATATGGGATACACGGAACAGGAAGTCAATACACGCAACAAGAACAAGGTGGAAATCATACTGACGGAAGACGCCAGACTGATTGATGAAGTAGTGGTGGTAGGATACGGATCGGTCAAAAAACGGGATTTGACGGGTGCGGTAACCTCTGTCAAGAGCGCGGAAGTGCTGGCCGCTCCTACCAATAATGTAATGGAAGCACTTCAAGGCAAGATACCCGGAATGGATATCACCAAAACTTCAGGACAGATAGGGGGTGATGTCACTATCCTGCTTCGTGGTTCACGATCCATCTATGGCAGCAACGAACCGTTGTTTATTATCGATGGAATCCCCGGCAGCTATAGCCAAGTCAGCCCGTCGGACATTGAGAGTGTAGATGTATTGAAAGATGCTTCCTCCACCGCCATTTATGGTTCCGCAGGAGCAAACGGCGTTGTCATCATCACCACCAAAAGAGGAAAAGAGGGGAAAGCTACCGTAAACTTCGATGCTTATTACGGATTCAGCGGTTCACCCAACTACAGGCATGGGATGACGGGGGATGAATGGGTCACCTATCAACGGGAAGCCTATAAATATAAAAACGGTGACTATCCCACCGATATGTCCGCCCTACTGGGAAAACAGGATTTTATAGATGCATACAACAACGGCAAATGGATAGACTGGGTGGATGAAGTATCGGGCAATACAGCTACCACAGAGAAATACAGTCTTTCGGTCAGTAGCGGCACTGAAAAGACAAAATTATTTGCTTCGACTTCCTACAACCGGGAGGAAGGTTTACTTAGCAACGAGAATCTGAACAGATATTCGTTACGCCTCAATCTGGATCAGCAGATATTTTCATGGGCAAAGGTAGGCTTTACTTCCAATTTAGTCTACCGGGACTTGAACTCCGGCGTGAAAAACACATTCACCAAATCTCTCTCCACCATCCCGCTGGGTGATGCTTATACCGAAGAAGGGGAGATCAATCACGAATTCATCACGGGACAATATTCCCCGATGAGTGATTTCATAGAGAATCAGTATGTAGACAACACCCGTTCCACCTACCTGAACATGAGTGGCTATGTCGAACTAGCTCCCGTCAAAGACCTGACTTTTACCAGTCGTGTCAATGGAACTTTGAATCACTCACGCCGCGGGCAATACTGGGGAGAAAAGTGTAATGCCAACCGTCCGTCTTATGCAGGTTCACCGCATGCTTCCATCACCAACAACAATGCCTGGAATTACACTTGGGAAAATATTCTCGCTTACAACACAACCATCGCAAAAGACCATAATCTAGGAGGTTCACTGATTACTTCCTGGAATAAGAACCAGTCGGAAAGTAGCATGGCTGCCGCCAGCGGTCAGATGGTAGATCAATGGTCTTTCTGGCGACTGACATCGGGCACTTCCCAACATGTGGAATCCGACTTCGCACAGACACAGAAAATGTCTTTTGCCTTCCGTCTGAACTATTCGTACAAGGGCAAATACCTGTTTAATTTCTCGACCCGTTGGGACGGTGTTTCACAATTTTCTACCGGACATAAATGGGATGCCTTCCCCGCAGGCGCACTGGCGTGGAGAATATCCGACGAGGCATTTATGGAAAAGACACGCAGTTGGCTGGACAACCTGAAGTTGAGAGTGAGCTACGGTATCACGGGTAACTCGGGAGGAACCACCGCATACAGCACCACAACACAAGCATACGTATATACCGCTTCGGGAATTTCCATTAATGGGAAAATCGTTCCTTTCACGCAATACGCTGATAGTTACGGTAGTTCCGATCTCGGATGGGAGAAATCATACAACTGGAATGTAGGGTTGGATTTCGGCATCCTGAACGGTCGCATCGACGGCTCGTTAGAATGGTTCAAAACAACAACCAAAGGATTATTATTCAAACGTACATTGCCCATCACCAGCGGTCTGACCGGATGGGGATCGCCTCTGGCCATCTGGCAAAACATCGCCCAGACCAGCAATCAAGGTGTGGAAGCAACGATCACTTCACACAACATACGGCACAAGGATTTCACTTGGAACACCACTTTATCCGTCACCTGGAACAAGGAACAAATAGACGACCTGCCCGACGGTGACCTGATTGCTGAAAATCTGTTTGTCGGTGAACCGATTAAGGCCATTTACGGATATAAGTATGCCGGAATCTGGAGAACCGATACTCCACAGGAGACATTGGATGCCTACGGCGTAAAACCCGGCTTCATCAAGATAGAAACCTTAGACCAAAAAGGTGACGGAGGCGTACATAAATACAGTACGGAAGACCGACAAATTCTGGGACACTCCAATCCGGACTGGATCATCGGATTCAGCAATTCCTTCACCTACAAGAATTTTGATTTATCTGTCTTTGCCATGGCACGTTACGGACAAACGATCAACAGCGACCTGCTCGGCTATTATACCGCCGAACAGAGCGTAACCAAGAATCAGCTGGCAGGTGTAGACTACTGGACAGAGGATAATCAGGACGCCTATTTCCCCCGTCCCGGAACGGCAGATGAGCAAAAAACCGTATATCCTTCATTAAGAGTACGCGACGGTTCCTTTATCAAGATTAAGAATATCACACTGGGATATACACTGCCCGTAAACATATCACGCAAGGTTTTGATGGAAAAATGCCGCATCTATGCCACAGCCTACAATCCGTTCATCTTTGTAAAAGACAAACAATTGAAAGATACTGATCCCGAAACCAACGGTTCGGATGCATTCCCTACCTACCGGCAATTTGTTTTTGGCGTTAATTTGACATTTTAACTAAAGATTATAATCATGAAAAGTATATATATAAAATTCATATTTTGCAGCGTGCTGCTCTCGGCTCTGTCTCTACACTCCTGCACTTTGGACGAGTACAACCCGGGCGCATTTACCAAAGAGGCTTTAGCTACTTCCATCGATGGATATGAAACCCTGATTAACCAGTGCTATTTTGCTATGGAAAGATTTTATTATGGTGCTGCCGACTGGATGTCACTGACTGAAGGCGACACCGATCTTTGGACGTATAAAGCCAACGAATCAACCAGTTACACGCAGTGGTTCTGGTTTTTCGCAGGAACATCGCCCAATACGACTTACACCAATAATTGGTGGAACGGGACTTACGACGGTGTGGGAGCCTGTAACGAAGCCATCGCATTAGGAGACAAACCTCCTTACACCACGGAAGAGGAACGGAATGCAAAGATTGCGGAAGCCCGTTTTCTTAGAGCTGTGTATTATTTCAACGCGGTGGAACAATTCGGAGCAGTGACGATGCTCACAGAACCCGTAGTGACGGAAACGTTGACCTACTCCCCCCACCCGCACCGATCCGATGACCATCTATCAGGAGGTTATTATCCCCGATTTAAGATTTGCATCCGAATGGTTGCCAACAGGTACGCATGCAACAACTACCACTCCGACAAAGAAAGCCGCTCTCGGTTTTCTGGCTAAAGCCTGCTTGCAGACGTACGAATATGGAAGCACCGAATATTTGCAGGAAGCTTTGGATGCAGCCAAGAAATTGATTACCGATTGCGAAACTGGCGGTGGGAAATACAATACATATATGTATCCATCGTATAGCGAGGTGTTTAAAGAGAGCAACAACTGGGAAAACAAGGAAGCTCTCTGGAAACATCGCTGGTATGCAGGAGCAGACGGACACGGATCAAGCAATGGGAATTATAAGTTGAATCGCAACGACGAGTATTTCTTATGTAATATCAATAAATTCGGTGCTCGTGAAGACAATCAGGAGACACGGCTTACCTGGGAAGGCTCAATAACCGGTATCTTTATGCCTACACAGCATTTATTGAGTTTGTATGTGCAGAAAGACGGAACATTAGACCCCAGATTTCATGAATCGTTCACTACAGAGTGGAACGCGAACAAGAATTACACTTGGGACGAAAGTGCCGTACACATGTATGACAAGGAAGAAACCGTCATTGGCAAAGCTCTGAATAAAGGTGACTTAGCTATTAAATTCATCATGCCGCAGGACATCGATTATGCAACAGAGAAACAAAAAGAACACATTTCTGATTATTTGCTGATTGATTATCATCATGTATATAGTGACGACAATCATAATGTGAACATGAATTATGCTTATACAAACGTCACAGGCAATTACAAGAATGACGGCACAAATGAGAACCAGTTCCGCTACTATTATCCGTCACTGAATAAGCATAACAGCAGTAATTATTATGTAGCCAATGCTTCCAAACAGAGAAACGGTAATCTGAATGCAACGTTTATCATGCGTATGGCAGAAGTTTATTTGATTGCGGCAGAAGCAGATATTTACCTGAATGGCGGGACGAATGCAGCCGGTTATATCAATAAGGTTCGCGAACGTGCCGGAGCAAATCCGCTCACAGGGAGTATTACGGTGCAGGATATCTTAGACGAAAGAGGCCGTGAACTTTGCGGAGAATATTGCCGCTTCTACGATTTGAAACGGACAGGCATGTTTAAGAACTCGGAGTATCTGGAGAATACCCATCCGGATCTGGCACGGTTCTTCCATCCGAATTATGCGTTACGTCCCATTTCAACCACATTTACCGCAACAATCACTAATGGCAGTGAATATCAGAATCCGGGATACTAAATAGATATTTCAATATGTACAGGTGCTATGGAGTCAATCCTGGCACCTGTACATTTCGACTACAGATTCGCATTGAGAATGAATATCCGCTACTTGGCAAAAGGTCATAGGCAGGCGATAACTCCCAAGCTCCATTTATCTGTGTTCTTTGACGTGTTTTTAAAAATCGAAGTGCAAAATCTAACTTTTTTACAAGATTGCTATAATAAATCAAAGTTTTTCCCTATGTTTGTATTAAAGGGCAACAAGATTTAAAATCTCGGAATTAGATGATAATACAAAAAAGTATGATGTATCAGCCTATACAATAAATGAGATTTTTTATAAGTTCCAGGTTCCATCCGACAATTTGTAGAAATCAGATTAATACATATACCACCATGAAAAACAATTTTCAAAAATCAAGGAACATCAGGATATTTATTTCATCCACCTTTCAAGATATGCAGAGCGAAAGAGATATGCTGGTTAACAAAGTTTTTCCAAGACTGCGGCAGATTGCCTACGAACGCAATGTCACACTGACTGAAGTCGATCTGCGATGGGGAATCACCGAAGAAGAAGCAAAATCAAGCAAAGTGGTGGAAATATGTTTGGACGAGATACGGAACTCACACCCGTTTTTCATCGGATTATTAGGAGAAAGATACGGTTGGTGTCCATCGAAAGAAACACTCATTGAACACCAGGCCATGCCTGACAGATACGAATGGCTTGCCGCTGACCTCGATCATGGGATGAGCATTACGGAAATTGAAATTCAATATGGCGTGCTTCGGTCGCTCGAACCGGTCTATGCTTCGTTCTATATACGCGAAGCAGATGAAAAGACGATGGAAACCGATCCAAGGCAGGCGCAGCTAAAAAGAAACAGTAAGAAATAACAAAAGATATAACACCTACGATTACTGTTCCCCCGAACAATTGGGCGAACAGGTGGAATCGGAATTCAGGGCATTGCTCGACCACCTTTTCCCCAAAGATAAAGTCGAGGATCCTGCCGTACACGAAAGACAGAAACTACAAGCCTTTCTGGATGACAAATCGGATAATTATATACCCAATAAAGCTTATATCTCCTACCTGGACAAGTTTCTAAACAATACACCCAACCAGCATCTGGTGATTACCGGAGAAAGCGGTATGGGTAAGAGTGCCCTTTTGGCTTATTGGCTTAAAAATATCATCGAAGATGATCGGTGGAATGTGGTAGCACACTTTAGCGCCAACTCATCGCAGAGTTTGGACACGACGGATATTGCGAAGCATATAACCACCCAGATAGACTCTCTATACGGGCTTGAGCAGATGGAGGAAAACGACCGACAAATCGAACACAATGCTACCGATACAGATAATATAGATTACCAGAAACTAGCCTTGAGGGCCCAACTAATTGCCGGACAAAAACCTTTACTAATCGTTTTGGACGGCGCCAATCAACTTTCAGACCGGAATCATAGAACAAAACTATTAAACTGGTTGCCTGACTTCCCGGACAATGTAAAAATAATCTTTTCAACTATCGAGGAAGATAAAACCATGCAGGTATTCAAAAAACGGAAATACCCTGTAATAACAGTCTACCCCTTACTGCTCGACCAACGCAAGGAACTGATTGTAGACTTTTTCGATCGTTATCGCAAGCGGCTGTCCGAACAACAACTGACCATGATACTCAAAGGCAGTGACATAACAGACAACACCATGGTACTGATGTCATTACTTGAGGAAATCAGATGTTTCGGAAATTTCGACAGCCTGACCAGCTTCATCAGCCAAATGACTAACCTGCCAGACATCAACTCGTTTTTTGACAGACTATTACAGCGCAAAGAGCAAATATACAACACCCCACTTTACCCCTCGCTAACATCAGACTTGCTGTCACTGATAGCATTATCCAAAGATGGATTATCTGAAACAGAACTGATTGCAATTAGCAACATCCCGTCGCTCTACTGGTCTCAATTCTATTGTGCAAACACGGCCCACCTAATGATTAGGGACGGACGAGTAGTTTTTGCACACGACATGATACGACAGGCTATTGAACAGAAATACCTTAACAGCGAAAGAAAAGTACAATTAAGACAGAACATTATAGACTATTTCAATCGCGAAGAAAACAATAACTTCCGCAAGATGGAGGAACTCCCCTATCAACTTTATCACGCCGAAAAATGGGACGAGCTCCACGAATGTATTTCAACACTCGGCTATATGAGCCGACAGTTTAGCACCAACAACATTCACGAATTCATACTTTACTGGCGTACACTAAAACAAGCCGATGCTTCAAAATATAAAATTTCACAAGCCTATATTGAACAGATTATGGGAAGTATGGCTGAAAAGGCTGAAATGGCAGTTATGCTACAATGGGCTTATTGGCAGATGTTCCGCAATGACGTTATCCGGCTGACCAACATCTGTATTTCTTATCTGAATGATTTGGATGCAGCCTACGAACTGGTAGAATTCCTAATCCGTATGTGCGACCAGATGGCCGACGGCGATACCAGTGAAGAACGCTGCTCGTTCCACAATCTGGCTGGTATGATCTGTATTCGCAAAAAAGAATACATCCAGGCGTTAAAGGAATATAGGGAAGGATTATCACTTGCAGTCCATGCTTACGGAGAAGACGACCTGAAAATAACATCTTACCTGTGTAACATCGCTGATGTATACCACAGTATCGGCGAATCACAAGATCCGGTCGATAAAGACGCATTGGAAAAAGCGAAGCTGATCCTCGAAAAAGTCCTTAAGATGCGCAAATCCATCCTGCCGGACATGCATGATGATATTGCCGTAGCATACGATAATCTCGCCGGTATATACAGGTTGCTTGGTGAAGAAGAACTTGCTAAGGAATATCGTCTGAAAAGTCAGGACATATATGTCAGTCTCAAAGGTGAGAATGACATTGATGTAGCCATCGCATATCATAATTATGCACTCGAATGCCGCATGGAACAAGATTTTGACCAAGCCAGAGAGTATGCCGAAAAAGCCCTTACGATATATCAGCACATATTAGGAGATGAAAATACGCATACCCAAGAAGAATATCACTCGCTTGCAGAAATTGAGATGTATAGTGGAAACTATCCCAAAGCGACCGAATATATGAGACATGCGATAGATATTTACCAAAAGATTGGAGACCGTGACATAACGCTGGCCGAGCTACTGAACAGCCAGGCCTCCATATATCTTCGGGCCAACCAACCTGATCTGTCTCTCAACACAGCATTGGAGTGCATCAGTCTACTCGAAACATTAAAACAAACAGACTCAAGACTGGCTGCTACCATGTATGACAATCTGGGTAAAGTCTATCTCGTCCTAAATGATGAAAAGCTTTCAGAACATTATTATCTGAAAGGAGCCGAAACCTGGCATAATATGGATAACCTGGAAAAAGAAGCTGCCTCATACTCCTATCTGGCCGCAGCATACAACACTTTCAATCGTTTCGAAGATGCAGCAGTTGCGCTCGAAAAATCACTTGCTTTGCTGGAAGAATGCGATAAAAGTCAGGATGAAGCAGCTGCCTATGCGAACAATAATTACGGAGCAATATGTTTCAGACTAGGACACATAGACAAGGCAATCGAACACATTGAAAAAGCCTGGGAGATACGCTCCGCCCTGTTCGGTCCCGACGATCAGATGGCAAGGCAGTACAAGGACACGGTTGAACAACTGAAACAGGCAAATAAAAATACAGAAGATTCGGCCAATGACAAACCCAATGAAAAGCAAACAGCCAATGCAAATGCCGAAATCGAAGAATTTGCAACCTACATCGGTATAGATGATCCGGCATTGACCGATACCTTCCGACAAGGGAGAGACGCCTTTCAGACGGGTTATTTTGAAAGAGCTGCCGATATGTTCAATCGCGCCCTTCATCATTGCAACCAAAAGGGGGTTGAAAAAATGTCAGTAGCCCGAAGCCTGATTTATCGCTATCTGGCTTATTCAATGGAAATGAAAAAGGAAGAAGACCAAGCAGAAGAATACTATCGTATGGCAGCCGACATCGCTATCCAAAATGATAATGATGCTGTGGCCAAACGGGTATTCAAAGACATGGCCGAATTCAATTGGAATCGAGGTAATTTCGAGCAGGCAGAAATGAGCTACTGGCATGAAATACGATGCTTGCTAAGTTTGTATGGCTTCTACAACAAGAAAACGATAGCATGTCTGAACAACATAGCGCAGGCCATAACCAAACAAGATACTGTATATTGGCAAGTCATCCTCCGATGCTTCGAATTTGTTTATGTCCTCTCCAGCGATAACGAAGAATACAAGCAGTCACACCAAAGTGCAAGCAATGGAATCGGTACGTCGATTGAACATCTAAAACAAGAAGACGAATCGTTTGATGACCAAAACTACCGAATCGATCTCGAAAGTGCAGTAATTGTTCTGATGGATTACACAATCGGCTTAGGCATGTACAATACAGCACATCAACTGTACATCTCTTTTCTTGAAGAAATAGCTGCAAACAGTGGAATAACCGTAGACGGCTATTACCTGATTAGTTTACGAAGAATAACAATGGACGCCGTTTTGGATAATCCGCACAGGGTAATCACGGCGGGACTCAACTTGCTACAGAAGGCTGAATCACAGCCTCCTTCCGACGAAATAAAAAGCCAAATAGAGATAACGATAGCAAATGCCTACTGCGACACCATGCAATATCATAAAGCCCTGCCGCTCTATGAAACCAACCTGACTTACGAACCCAATCTCATCATACCACTGGCCAAATGTTACAATGCATTAAGCCACCCGCAAGAGGCTCTTCAGATGCTGGAAAATGCCATGAAGCAAGATCCGTCAATTTCCACATTGCCCGGAATTGACAAAGTTCTCGGTAAGATACTTCTCGACACAGGGCATATCAAGGAAGCTCTGGACGCCTTCAACCGTTACGAAGCTGACAAAACCGATGCAGGAATCTCCCCTATGACTATCCACAAAGCTCTCGCACTCTATTTGTCCGGTAGCGAAATGGATGCCACACAGCTGGTACATTCTGCCATGAAACTACTGAAAGATGAGAGCAACGACCTTTTGTACAGGATATCCATCGGCATTGAATTGATTGATTATATGTTCCAAACAGGCAACATCGAACAGGCAGAAAAATTGATCGACCAACTTCACGGACTGTTGGAGGAATTGCCCGACAGTATGCAAGAACCCTATAATACCCGCATTGTCGCAATAAGACAAGCCCCAAACTAAGAAAGAATAATAAACAGGTATAAAAATAATAATGTAATATGAATATTCAGGAAATTTTAAATATGGTTGACGAAGACATAGCACGTGCCGAAGAGCAACAACCAGATAACAAGGAGGAGAATATCGATTTTCTGTTGTCCGAATTGGAAGCATCCCGTGAATTGGACGAGGACCGGCTTGCGGAAAAATACCTGGCCATGCACACTATGTATCAATTCCTTACCCGACCAGGTAATCTTATCAAAATACTTGACTGTAAAGATCAGCTTACGCTAGGTGAATGCCTGCCTATGCTCACTTATCTTCCGTGGGTAAAAGACACCGAATTTGAACGGCTCTGTCTGGAAGCATCATTTTGTTCCCTGTATAACCATTTTCAATATGGAAATGAACTGGAAAAAGGTTTTGCAGCCATTGCAACCATAAAATTACTGCTTCATCACTCAGAGCAGCTTTTACCTTGTTTCGAAGAGTTTCAACAAATAGCCTACGAAAACGAGCACTTGCATAAACAGATGGACGAAGTGGATTTCCAGTATGAACCCCAAATACTACTTTATCAGGTGCAGGCTTCGATGGTACCTTTCGTCCGGCGAGTTTACGAAATGTATCCGATGCTGGAAGAAGAAAGAATAAATGAATTCTGCAATAGAATCGAAGCAACGCTTGCTGATTTAGAATTGTCGCAGGAGAGAATGATGTTTAAAACCCGACTGATTTATAATTTCATGATTGAAGCGGATATCAGGTGCTATGAAGGAATAAATGAAGAAGAGGAATGATAGTCATTCGACTACAAATAAATCCCGGCCTTGCGGTTTCATCCTTGAGCCGGGATTTATAAATGAAAGAAGAACCCGATATCTCGTTTCTGACTTTTCTTACCGCCAGTACTTATTATTTATTCAAATATCCATTTTTCGCAGCCTCCCAACCAATAATTGCAGTCTTTCGAATCTCTCCCCAGTGGTAATTACCCAACTCACCGGAAGAACGAATGACACGATGACATGGAATAAGGAAAGCTACGGGATTCTCACCGACAGCCGTTCCTACAGCCCGGCAAGCCTTCGGGTTATTAATACCTGCGGCTATATCTCCATAAGTAGTCAATCCGGCGACAGGGATTTTCAGTAAAGTCTCCCAGACCTTTAGTTGAAAGTCAGTACCTTTCAAATGCAGCTTTATATCTTTAAGTTTCCTCCAATCCTGCGTGAAGATGGATAAAGCATTTTGCTGCATCTCATCCACAGCCGGAGTAAACGTTGCATTAGGAAACTTCTTCAACAAGGAATGAAATGCCGCATCGTGATCGTCTGCAAACTCCAGACAACAGATACCTTTATTGGTAGATGCAATAAATAGTTCACCAAAAGGACTTTTGGCAAAACTGTAATTGATAGAAAGATTTTCACCACCGTTTTTATACTCACCCGGTGTCATACCTTCTATATTTACAAACAAATCATACAATCTGCCTGTACCTGAAAGTCCCGTTTCCTGTGCCGTATCAAACAAAGACGCATGAGTCTCATCCAAGATTTTCTTGGCATATTCAATACTGGTATATTGCAAGAACTTCTTAGGACTAACCCCTGCCCACTCCGTAAACATACGTTGGAAATGTGCCGTACTCAACGCCACTTCCCGGGCAATCTCATCCAATCCCGGTTGCCTTTTGAAATTCTCCCTTATATACCCGATTGCCTGTGCAATACGTGCATAATCAAGCGTTTCTTGCTCATTCATAACAGAGGTTTGCCGTTTAATTCCAAATCCAGTAACCGTTTTTTAGCAGGAAGACCGCCGGCATAACCCACAAGCGTGTGGTTACTGCCGATAACACGATGACACGGAGCAAAAATAGAAATAGCGTTCGCACCATTAGCAGCGGCAACCGCACGGACAGCCTTCGGCATATCCAGCTGTTTCGCCAATTCTCCGTACGATACAGTCGAACCGTACGGAATATCCAGCAACTTATACCATACACTTTTCTGGAAATCCGTACCTACAAAAAGCAAAGGCACTTCAAACGCAGTCCGTTCACCATTGAAATATTCGTCCAACTGCTGAATCGCTTCCTGTATAACCTCGGATGTACTTTCTTCATAACAGGCTTTCAACACTTTCCGCAACCTCCTGTCTACCATATCTCTATGACTTTCAACCGCCCAGTCACAAAGACAAAGCCGATCTTCAAACGAGCCAAGCATCAAATCGCCACAAGGAGAATGATAACGCTGTATCTGAATGACATTGCCAACTATTTCTTTCCTTTTATCTTCCATCTTAACTTATTTTCGGGGATTGATAGCACTGCTTTTGTTTTCCACACCTGCAAAAATACATTTATTGTACTTACAACTGAAAAAGCAATCCATCATATTTTGACTTTCAACCCCATTTTAGTTTCCAATGCCACAAAATTAGCACACAAATATCTGATAAACGACCCAAAAATTGCGATTCTTATAAAAAGAGGACAACTAAATTCAAAATAAGCCGCGATTTTATTTTTGTATACGATTTACCCTCACACCCTCACCCTTTGAACCAAATCCTTTACTCATGGGAGTTACAGGTGTGAGGGTAAAGGTGAGGGCAGAGTGAGGGTGACTTTTACCCTCACCCTGCCCTCACTCTGATTCCGATTGACTATTCCCCTTATCAACTACTCCACCTTCATCAAATGATAAAGCGTTCCCTTACGAGATTTACGGCAAGGAATATTCAGTTTTTGAAGTGCGCGCCCGAACTGTCCCACCTTACTAATAGCCAACTTATCCCGTGTTTTCGTCTGTAAATAGCTCAAAATCTGCATAGCAGTCAGCCATTCGCCTTCCATTTCCTCCTCTACCGGATTAAGATAACAATGAAACAACTGCTCCAACGGACTAGCCTGTTCGAACTCACGGTTGGTCTGTTTCAATATATTTTCATCTTCATCATTCAGCCAATAACGTTCCCCTTTATAAATCGCCTCCATTGCTTGAGCATACAACTGTTTATAATTGATGGTAACGTTCGTTTGAATAGGAGCCGTCACCTCGATACAAATGAAACGGCGGCTACCACTGGGATCGGTAAGCAAATCTTTCTGATTGCTGGTTCCGATAAAAGAAGCATAACGCCTCATTTCCCGAATCGTATTACCGTAAGGCTTACGCAAATTCGCGACAGGCTTCTGCAACAAATGCTTCAGGAATCCCTGCTGACTGACATTAATCTGATCGAACTCATCAATATTAATCAGAAAAAAGCGCCCCAAATAACGTTCCGCCTCCTGCTTACTCTTGAAATCAATACTGTCCGTATAGCCGAAACGAAGTTCCGGCGGCAGGATAATGCGACAAAATGTAGACTTGCGATACCCTTGCGAACCGACTAGCAAAGGCGAAGTACTATTACCATGCTGCCGGTCAACTCCCCTCCAATGCGCCACCATACTAAGAAACCAACGGTAAAACAATTCCTGCCAATGCGGATTATCACAAGGAACCAAACCAGCCAATGCACGAATACGATCCTTCCCGTCCCAACGCCCTGCCTCATAAAGATATTCTTCGACAGGATTGTACAAAGGAACACATTCCGAATTCAGAAAACGATCCACATCACGGTCCCACGCACTGATTCCCTCTTTCAATGCATTGATTGCAATGCTGTTGCGCACCCGTTTATCCACCGGCTTAAAGCAAAAATGAACGGAGTCACGCTGACGATATTCCAAATCATCCAGCACCGTATTGTAACGGAATTCATAACGGCGTTTCATAAACTCTTCCAGCAGAAAAGCCGTCTCCTGCTCTTTGCTGATGCTGCATTTCTTGCCGAATCCCTTACATTCCTGATAAAGATTATGGAGTATCGAACGAATCACCAGTTCTTCCTCCTCACGATAATAATGAATCATCGTCTGCCGTATCGCTTCCTCTTCGGGGATACCCGCCTTGAAACAATGCTCGGCAAGGCGGACCAGCAAAGGTTGCAAGTCGTCCCCACGTTTCCAGTTCTCCATTTCCTGAAGTGCCCTGTTCAATGCCGCTTCATAAATCCGTGAACGTTTGCGCCGACTCATATCCCGGTTGCAATCGCAATAAGGGATTCTTCTCGCCCTGCTTCCGCTGGCGGAAAGTCTCTTCTCCCGGCATCGTAAGCGGCTGTTCCAGACAAAACGGCACTGCATCCGGATTATAATAAGGAGCCTCATCCAACGTCATACGACATTTCTGGGTCAACACAGGTTCCTTCAGATCAATATCGAAAGGTAACATCGGCTGATAACATGTCACAGCCAGCCGATAAGCATGGACATGAAACAATTCCGCCTCCGCCTCTTCAGATGGCAACCCTCCATCATCCGGCAAAGCAAAACGCACCCATATCTTCACACTACGGCCGCTGGAACCACAAAAAGCGGCAAAAGTCTGTGGCAGAAGTGCCGCTTGCCGTTTCACAAATTCCGCTTCCGACCCACCGGCCAGCCGGCTCACTTCCAACTGTACCAATCCGTTATACTGCTTCATCTTCCGTTCACCCTCTTTGGTCCGGGTATATTCCACAGCAGAATAAATGTATGGCAACTTATCTATATGTTCGTACCGGGCATATGTACCTTCCAATAACGGTATAATTTCCCGCAAAGCCGTGATATGCCCCGCTTTCGTTTCCGTTTTCATTTTGTCGAATAATGTGCCTGCCTCGCAAATGCTAAGAGCTTCTTTTCCGCTCCCGTTGTCTTGTCTGATTAAAGTAATTTTCATCCTATTTTTGTCTATTTTTTCTACAATCAAATATAAATGTTTAATTCCTGTAAAGATACGCTTTTATCTTCCGGAAAACAAGCATTTCATCTGATAAATACCCGTATTTCATTTGCATTTGCCTTATTATTTATGTATCTTTGCTTAGTAGTTGCCAAGGGCTCACCCGTGTGAACAAACAGGCTATCAATTGTAAATAAAAACGTCCACAGACGTAAACAGTCTTGTTCACATGAGTAAGCCCTTGCAAAACATTAGAGCTTAACAAAAGAAACATTAAGCGCTAACGTATTACTACTTAAGAGAATACATAACAAGAACCGTTACTTTAAAAACAAACAAAAGCTATGGCAATATTATTCGATTGGTATGAAGACCCGAAACCTTCAGACAAACAGCAGGGAGAAAACAAAAAGACCCTGCATCCGCGCATCAAATACAACGGTTCCACAGGGACCGACGTACTGCGGCGGCGTATTCAGGAACGTTGCTCACTGACGGAGACGGACGTCTCTGCCGTGCTCGACGCTCTTTCGCACATCATGGGACAGGAATTGGCGGAAGGACGCCAGGTACATCTGGACGGCATCGGTTATTTCCATCCCTGCCTGACCACCACGGAACCTGTGACGATAGGCACTAAACGGAAAGCAACTAAAGTGAAACTGAAAGCCATCCAGTTTCGTGCCGATCAAACATTGAAAAACGAATTTGGCGTGCTTAAAGTGAAAAGCCTCAAAGGAGGACTGGATTTCACCCAACTAACGAATGAGGAAATTGACCTGCAACTGACAAAGTACTTCCAAACCCACCCATTCATGCGAAGATATGATTTTCAATACCTTTGCGGAATGGCAAGAAGTACAGCTATGCGACATATCCGGCGTCTGCGCGATGAAGGTAAATTGAACAATATGGGTGGAGCCATGCAGCCGATTTATGTGCCGGGAAATGGATATTATGGTAATAATGAAGCAATTAGTGTAAAAACGGAATAAGATTAGCCAACCCAAATCAGGACGAATCAGGGTGAGGGTAAAAAGTTACCCTCACCTACTCTCACCTTTACCCTCACACCTGTAACCCCGATGAATAAATGGATTAAGCATAGGGTGAGGGTGTGAGGGTAAAAACGTCACCAACATTTATTTGAGAACATTCTTAATGCAAGCAACTATTGCACAAGAGTACCTCCATACAGTTCCATCTTTTACCGGGGAATCTTAACCATTTCAACCGGCTGCTCCTGTATCTTATCCAACGGGTGTGACTGATATCTTACCTTTGAGAAATCAATAGCCTTTAAATCGATGCAACGTATCGAATTGTTATAGGCCGTTTCATAATAAATCTTCCGGTTCGTCAGGTCGATAGCCGAGGTCCATTGCGTAGCACTTGGAATATCAGGAATATCCCCCTGCGAATGTTCTATACCGATAGGAACATCAAAATTGTTAAGCAAGTGGAAACATTGCTGCACGGTATCAAAGCCTGTAGCACGTTGAGGAGCTGTCCCCCGATAAAAGGCAGCACGTACAAACCGAGAAGGAGGCGTGGCATCGCCCGGAATGCCGAGAAAACCGGAGTTACCACCAGTCGGCTGCAACGTAATACCGCTCAATTTTTGCACGGAAGCGTCACCCGGATGAAGATTGACGTAGTTGTTCAAATTAGTAAGTTGCCATTCAAAGCCGGGGGCATTCGTCAATACCCCTACTTCATTCTCATAAAAATGCGGCACACCACCTACAATTTCCAACACAACCTGACGTCCCGACGGTTCACCGATACGCCAGTGTACTACCGCTGTCTTTTCCAGCCCTACGACACGTACAGAAGAAAGGGCTGCCTTCACCTCGTCAATAGTGGAAAACTGCGACAACAGCCACCCCGCCACTTGAAGGTCTGCCAGTGTCCGCTGGTTCTGTGCAGCATCATACGTCTCATAACCACCATAGTGAGGAAAGAAAAATAGTCCGGCTGAAAGTCCTGCCTCATTGATTCCTTCGGCAATAAACTCTTTTTGCACAACAGCCAGACCGACCACCCCATATTTTGCCGTAAACGTCAGTCCATTGACACCTGTAGGAGTGAATGACGTGAGCTGTTGGCCACGTGGAATAATCACATATTCGCTTTGCAACACACCGCGCGCCCATTCAATCGTACGGGCTTGCACATAACTGCCGTCACGGGATGTCAGCGAGATTCCCGTACAAGCTACAGCCTGAAAAGTGCTGCCACATACGGCGGCAGCAATCCCTAACAATAAGTTCTTTGTCATCTTCATCATTATTTATATATTTATCGCTAAAAACTCAATACTGTATAAAGACAACAAAATATGGGTTATTTTAGTTTGCAGATAAATGCGGCATATTGAAACGTTTTTGATCGCCATACTCTGGATGGTGTACCAACGTTCGGTTTTAGGATTATAATCTTCCCAAAGATGAACACCCGTGAGCTTACGGTCGGCATCGAGCAATTGCGGTTTCGGGACTACATCAGTTTCAATCCTATGATTGAAAGAATCAAAGTCGTCATAAAAAACAAACGCCCCAAAGTGACCGGTTCATGGAAAAACAGAATACCGATCAATACGGTTCCCACTGCCCCTATTCCCGTCCAAACAGGATATGCAGTGCCGATGGGTAATGTTTGCGCAGCCTTTGCCAACAGGTACATACTTAAGGTTACAGAGATTACAAACCCCGCTCCCCATAAATAAAAGTCAGCACCCGTTGCTCCTTTTATCTTACCCAGACAAAAAGTGAAGCCGACTTCAAAGAGTCCGGCAATAATCAATATTATCCAATTCATATCTTTCTATTTTAAAATCAGACTGCAAAATTAGGCAGACAGCTGGAGCTTTCACTTTACATTTGATAAGAAATGACTGCATAAGAGTATGAACAATTCCTCTTTCCTAATCTAACTTTTTGTATTTTTGCAGAAAATGGTGCGACAAGAAGTCGTACAAGTAATTGTTCAGCATAATGTCTGAACCTGTTGTTCCGTCAACAGTAGCCTAAAGAGGCGTGCTTTACGAGTAATTGTTTGGTGCGAAGCCCTCTTGACAATATGGTTCTATGCAGAAATATCCAATGTATAGGCTGTTAGGCTGACCGATATGAGTAACGTATGTGAACCGCTGCACCATCGTAACAAAAGAATAGCTTACGGATATTTACAAGCTATAGCCAAAATGGCGGGCAGTCAGGATAGTTCTCTCTTTTTCAGGACTACACGGATGCAGCACTGCCGGTGGATGGGCGGACTTTAAGTCGGTCGTAAGTTACTTGTACGGAACTTGGTAAGCCCGTATCTCTCCTGTCCTTTATCGGACAGGTAAGCCAATCGCAAGAGAAGCCGAATGATGTGCGGGTAAAGGATTGCGGAGAAAGCGAACGCTTCCGTGTAATGCGGAAGATAGAGGTTTAAACGTCACCTCATGCGAAAGCAGGCAGACTTCCGCAGGGTAATTCTTTGTGAAACGATTGTAGAACTTTAACGAAATGAAGAAACAGCAAAGGAGCAAGGCGAAAGCCGAGTGTGCATCTTCAGCCGAGCGTAACACAACATGGAAAAGCATTGACTTCTCCAAATGTGAACGAAAGGTCAGAAAGCTGCAAGTCCGAATAGCAAAGGCTCATAAAGAAAAGAGGTACAACAAGGTTAAAGCCTTGCAGCACCTGCTTGTCACTTCGTTCGAAGCCAAGGCATTGGCAGTAAGGAAAGTGACCTCCAATAAAGGTAAACGCACGGCAGGGGTTGACCACATAAAGTGGGATACCGATGCCAATAAAATAGAAGCTATACGTTCTTTGACACGGAGAGGATATAAAGCCCTCCCATTGAAAAGAGTTAACATACCTAAGGCAAACGGCAAGACAAGACCGTTGGGAATACCGACCATGAAAGACAGAGCCATGCAGGCACTGTATCTTATGGCATTGGAACCCATAACGGAAAGTGAAGCGGATGCAAACTCTTACGGATTCAGAAAGTTCAGAAGTACGGCAGATGCGATAGATGCGCTTCACAGATGGCTAAGCAGGGATTGCTCTCCCGAATGGATATTGGAGGGAGACATAAAAGGCTGCTTCGACCATATCAGCCATGAATGGCTTCTCGATAACGTACGAATCGACAGGCAGATATTAAGAAAATGGCTGAAAAGTGGAGTTGTATTCAACAGACTGCTTCAACCGACTATTGAAGGGACACCACAGGGCGGCATTATTTCACCGACACTTGCAAATGCAACTCTTGACGGCATGGAAAGGATGCTCAAAGAGAAGTACAAGGCAAGTTATGTCAATGGAAAACTTTACTGCCCCAAAGTCAATCTCGTAAGATATGCGGATGACTTCATTGTCACTGCTGACAAAAGGAAAACGTTACTTGAAATAAAGGAAATGTTGACAGTTTTTCTAAAGGAAAGAGGACTTACCCTATCCGATGAGAAGACACTGATAACACATATCAGTGACGGATTTGACTTTTTAGGTTTCAATGTCCGGAAGTACAACGGCACATTGTTAATAAAGCCGTCAAAGAAAAGTCAGAAACGTTTCACTGACAAGCTGCATGAGGTTGTGCTGACCAAAGGTAAGGCATCATCCCAGCAGGAGCTGATAGAGAAACTCAATCCTATAATAAAGGGATGGGGTAACTACTACAGCCATGTGGTATCAAAGGAGGTGTTCTGCCGATGTGACCATATCTTAATAAATCAACTTAAAAGATGGTCATATCGCAGACATACCGACAAGTCAAGGAAATGGATAAGGAAGAAGTATTTTATCCGAAAAGGTGGCAGAAATTGGATTTTCGGTTTTGAATATGTATGTGGAGAAATAAAGGATAAGTTCACATTACAGCAACTGACAGAAATTCCAATCAAGCGACACACAAAGATAAGATGCGAGGCCAATCCGTTCGACCCATCATGGGACGAATACTTCGAAAGGCGGAAACTCAAAAGTGCCCGTCAACGTGCGTGAAGAAAACTTTATCGGAAACAAGTCATCGCAAGATGATTATGAGCCGATTTAATTTTATGAGAATTAAATTTAGAATTATCGGAGCTGTATGCGGTGAAAGTCGCACGTACAGTTCTTAATGGGGAAAGCGGCAGCAATGCCGCCGACCTACATAACATTCATGTTATATGGATATACACGAGATTATCAATAAGATATACCCGATACCGGAAGCTTCGATGGATAAATTGACAAAGCATCTGTCTAAAGTGACGTACCCCAAAGGGTATCATATACTGGAAGCCGGTAAAACTGAAACGAATATCTTTTTTATCGAGAAAGGGATTGTCAGAGCTTATATTCCTGTGGATGGGAAAGAAGTTACATTCTGGATCGGGAAAGAGGGTGCTGCCATTGTCTCGCTGAAAAGTTATGTGGATAACCAGCAGGGATATGAATCGATGGAGTTGATGGAAGAGTCGGAGTTGTATTTACTGAAGCGTAAAGACTTACAGGAATTATTCAAAGAAGACATTCATATCGCCAACTGGGGACGTAAGTTTGCCGAATCCGAATTCATGCAAACGGAGGAAAGACTTATTTCCCTATTATTCACCAATGCATCCGAACGGTATATGAAGCTGATCCGGAACAATCCGGAGTTATTGCAGAGAATGCCATTAGAATGCCTTGCTTCTTATCTGGGAATAACTCCGGTAAGTTTGAGCCGGATCAGGGCAAAGCTGAAACGAATGCTCTGAAAAAGAACAAAGAGGGAAATCATGAATATAGAGGAGTATAGAGACTATTGCCTGTCTGTTAAAGGAGCAACAGAATGTATGCCGTTTGGTGAAAATGTCCTGGTTTTTAAGGTCATGGATAAAATGTTCACTTTTGCCACATTACAACCAAAGAACGGAAGATTCTGGGCTGATATGAAATGTGCTCCTGATAAGGCAGAAGAATTAATAGAACAGTATAGAGATATTTTTTGGGGACCATTTTCTGATAAGAAACATTGGATAACCGTATACTTAGAGGGAGATGTGCCCGACAAACTTATCAAAGAACTGATTAATCATTCGGTAGAAGAAGTCATCAAGAAGTTGTCCAAGAAAAAACAGGAAGAATATTATAGAATATGCGAAAGATACAGAATGCCATAAACTCTCGTTGGCAGGTATCAGAATTACAATTTAGTATTCTAACAATAAATATCCGGTTCTACTGTCATTGCAGAATGTAGAACCGGATAAGAATCCTCCCTTTTCAGAAACGTATGTCCCAAATGCCACAAGCCTTTTCCAGTTCTACCAACGAGACAGCATATCCTTTCATCGTTTCAAGATATTCTTGCTGCACTTCATTATAAGTACGCTGGGCGACTAATACATCCAAAATGTTGGTTTCACCACGTTTGTATTTATATACCATCCCATCCATTACTTTTTGAGCATCTCCAAGCATTCCCGACTTAAATTGAACCACTTTCTTTTTCTCTGCTTCATAACTGAACCACGCCTGCATAATCTCTGCCTGTATTTGTTGTTCTATATCTTTCTCCTGAATTTCGGACTGGGAAATACGAAATTTAGCAGCCTTAACGGCCCCTTTATTGATATTCGAAAAAGCCAAAGGAATAGACACTCCTACCGTAGCAGAACGAGCCGATGGAAAAAAACGATTCCAGTCTTTTTCATAAGAAACGGACAAGCCAATATCCGGGCGGCGTTCTGCCCTCGTCAGTTTATATGCACGGGAAGTAACTTCCGTATTTTTTTGAGCCGTAAACAAATCTATACGATTATCCAGACCTACTTTAATCAACTCCGAAAGATAAAACTCACGGTTTAGTTCATCCCAATGACCTAACGGAATATAAAGAGTGTCCGCAGCCATCCCCATCTGTCTATTCAGCACGACCAATGCCGACTGATAGGCAGCTTCCTGACTATAAACCGCATTGAGCAAAGTGACAGCTTCCAACTTTGATTGCCGGGCATCATTCTCTGTAATCTCTCCCGCCACATAACGTAAACTATCTGACTGGCTCAATTGCAACATATACTGGTAAGAACTTTGCTGTACTTCAAGCAACTCTCTTTGAAGAACTGCCTCCAAAAAAAGACTGGCAGCTTCGGCCCTCAAATTCTGAAATGACTGTTCCAGGATTAGTTTTTCAAGCTCCATCTGACTACGTGCCAACTTTATCCGTGCCCCTCGTTTGTTTCCTAATTCCAGTGAATAGGAAAGCCCTAATGAAAAAGTCTCATGACCGGCTTCAAATCCCACTTCCGGATCAGGAAGCACTTTTTGCGCAATCATCTCCGCATCAGCTATACTTACATTCAATTTCTCTGCCAGATAGTTTAGATTACCTTCCCCTACCCGTTTCAGATACTCATCGAGAGAAATACTCTGATAGAGAGTACTGTCCGGTATTTGCGCCACTGCATGAACAGACATTGCTTCCACAAGCAACAAAAGGAGCAAGATATTAAAGTGTATATTCCTTCTCATCATTCTTCTTTTTATTTAAAACGTTATTCTCAATCAGATAGTAAAAAACCGGAAGCACAAACATAGAAATGAGTGCGGAGAACATCAATCCATATACAATAACCGTTGCCAAAGGACGTTGCACATCACTCCCGATTCCAGTTGCCAGAGAAGCGGGAAACAGTCCGAGTACCGTAGTGACCGAGGTCATCAGAATGGGACGGAACCGTTGACGTGCCCCTTCAATAACAGACTTCCGAAGTTCCATTCCTCCTTTACGCAAGTTATTTATCTGAGATACCATAATAATTCCGTTTTGAATGGAAAGTCCGAACATGGCAATAAAGCCCACGGCAGACGATACATTCAATGTCATACCGCGTACATTGAGCGCAAGCATTCCGCCAAAGAGCGCCAAAGGCACGATGGACAATACCAGACCGGCTTGCCGGAACTTACCGAACGTTGCATAAAGCAAAATAAACATACACATCAGCGTCAACGGAAGAATGACAGAAAGACGGGTATAAGCCCTGTGCTGGTTTTCGAAAGCCCCTCCCCACTTGACTGTATATTTGCTTTTATCATAGTTCACTTTCGCATCGATCACATTCTGCGCTTCTTTTAAGAAAGAAGCCAGATCGCGTCCACGCAGATTCAACTTTACCGTCAGGTGACGTCTGTTCATTTCACGAGTGATCGTACTTTCTCCAACACTCAACTTCACTTCGGCTACCTGCGAAAGGGGTATTTTAGCTCCGGTAGAAGAGGTCAGCATCAATCCGGCTATCTTTTCGGGTGTATCCCGCATTTCTTCTTTATATTTACAGGTAATGTCATACTGACGGTCTCCCTGATAAAGCTGAGCAATAGCTTTCCCTCCGATTGCCACCTCTATCAAATCAGCCACATCAGACACGTTCAGACCATATCGGGCAATCGCATCCCGATTCATAATGATTTGCAGTTGAGGTAATGGAGGTTCCTGGTCAATATCCAGATCAACGGCACCTTTCACCGTTCCCAGCGCCCGGGTGATTTCTTCCGCAATACGACGTGTTTCCCGAAAATCCTCACCATATACCTTTACAACCAATTCACTATGCGCACCGGCTATTTTATCCATCACCCCATCTATCATCGGTTGGCTGAATCCGACCCTAAAACCGGGCAGTGTCTTATATTCTTCTTCCAGTTCATGAATCAAATCTTGCTTGGTCTTTCCCTTCGGCCATTCATCATAAGGCTTTATCCCGATAGATACCTCAAAATGCGAAGGGGTGAACGGATCTGTACCATCGTCATTTCTCCCTGCCTGAACCATGATATAAGTTACTTCGGGATACTTCATCGTACGGAAACGAAGGGTATCGGACATCTCTCTCGATTTCTCAACAGAAATGCCGGGAGGAAGATTCACCTGCAACCAGATCGAACCCTCATCCAATTCAGGAAGGAAATCTTTCCCTACAACACCACTTAACAAGCTACCTGCAATCAGAATCAAACATGAAAAGAGTATGGTCTTTATTGGTTTTTCTATGAGTTTCACTATTGCGCCAGTATATTTCTCCTTCAATTTTTCCAGCCATTTATTCTTATAGACCTTGCGCGGCTTACGATAAATAGCATAAGCCAGTCCCGGAATCAGCAGAAGAGCAACCAAAAGTGCTCCGATCATTGCATAACTCATCGTAAATGCCATAGGAGTAAACAGTTTACGTTCCACACGTTCGAAAGCGAATAATGGCAAGTAGGCTGTAATAATGACTATGGTGGAGAAAAGAATCGGGCGTCCTACCTCTTTGGCTCGTTGTGCGATACTTTGTTCTTCGATGTACTGTTCGGGATAATCCTCACGTTTCTTGAGAATAGTTTCCAGCATAACAATGGCACCATCTACAATGATTCCAAAATCTATGGCTCCGAGTGACAGAAGATTGGCAGGGATATCCGTAAGATGCATCAGGATAAAAGCGATAAGCAAGGATACCGGAATGGTGATTGAAACCAGTAATGCTCCACGCCAGTTGCCCAAAAACAAAATAAGCACAATAACAACCAATGCCATCCCCATTAAGAGCGTATGGGAAACAGTATCCAAAGTTGTATCCACTAGGCTGGTACGATCCAGAAAAGTATGTATACGCACCCCTTCCGGCAAAATTTCATGATTCAATTCATCCACTGCTGCATGAATGCCATCCAATACCTTAGACGGATTTTCATGTTTCAGAAGAAGCACAATCCCTTCCAAACTTTCCGAATAATCACGGGTACGATCGGTATATCCCAATACACCTTTCCTCTCCAGATTACCGTATTTCAAAGAGCCTATATCATTTAAAAAGACAGGAACTCCGGAAGTTGTAGTGACCACAATATGCCCCAAATCGTCCAGATTCTCTATCAAACCTATACCGCGTACCACATACCCCAGATCTCCCCTATTCAATATGCTGCCTCCCACATTGGCATTGTTATTTTCAATAGCCTCAATAACCTGACTAAGGGATAAGTGATATTGTTCCAGTTTATAAGGATCTATTTCTACTTGAAACTGGGTGGTGATACCTCCGAAATTTGTCACATCCGCCACTCCTGAAACTTCTTTGATACGGGGAATAACCACCCAATTCTGGAGGTCGGTCAGTTCACGAAGTGAATGTTGGTCACTTTCTATAATATAACGGTAGACTTCTCCCACAGGTGACGTCAACGGATCGAGTCCGGGGACTGCCCCATAAGGTAGTTCCACTTCATTCAATCTTTCCTGTACCCGTTGACGGCTCCAATAATCTTCTGTCCCATCCTTGAATACAATCGTAATCATAGAGAGTCCGAACGTACTTTTGCTACGCATAACATGCATACCGGGCAAACCGTTGATGGCACGTTCCAAAGGAATAGTGATCTGTTGTTCCACTTCTTCGGCAGCCAGTCCCGGCACTTGGGTAACAACCTGCGATGTGACATCTGCAATATCCGGATAGGCTTCTATCGAAAGTTGCGTCCATGAGTAATATCCGAACACACACATCATCACAAACAGACAAAGCATGATCCATCTTTTCTGTATAATTGAAAGCATCAAATCCTTCTTCATAATCTCCTATTTTAAATAATATCCTCCTTCACTGATGACTTTATCTCCCGGATGCAATCCCTCATTTATCACAGCAAATCCACCTTTGGTCGCTTCTACCTTCACCGGTGTTCTTACAAAGATATCCGGAGTAACCTGCACATACACATAACTGTCTTTCTCTCCCTGCAACAATGCGCTCTCCGAAATCTGAATCTGTTCAATAGGAGCACTAAGAAAATGGACGGTAGTATACATACCCAATTTCAAATGTTTCTTCGAATTATCACAAACCGAAAGTACTTTGATAGACCTTGTATCTTCGTCAACCGCCTCTTCCACATGATAGACGTTACCTTTAATCACCCTCCCCGGTAAGGCCGACACTTCTATATCCAGACTACTGCCTGCATTGATAAACCGAATGTCTTTTTCTTTCACTTGGGCGGCAATCCATACTTCCGACAAATCTGCCACTATCGCAACAGGTTCGATATCATCTTTCAGGTATTGTCCGGTCACAATATTATTCTCTATAATTTCGCCCGAAATAGGCGAACGCACCACAAGGGGCTGTCCCAGTGTCATATTCTCCGGATACTCTACCTGATATACTTCCAGTGCAGCAGACGCATTTTCAAACTCTTTGTCGGCAATAAGCAAAGCATTTTGTGCTTCTTCCAGTTCTTTCTGCGAACTAACTCCGTTCTTTATCAGGTCTTCTTTGCGCTTTAAATCTTTCTTAGCCAGCTCACGTGACGATAATGCCTGGAAGTATTCTTTTTGTGCCGTAGTAAAATCCGGTGAGCTGATTTCAAACAAAGGGGTTCCCCGGTTCACCTGTTGTCCGATTTGTATATACGATTTTGTAACTCTTCCTGCAAAAGGGGAAGCAATGCAGGCATAACGGGTAGGAATAGGACGCACCACACCGGAAGTTATCACTTCTTTGGAATAAGGTTCAAGTCTGGCCTCAGCCACTTTTATCTTTTCAGATAAAAAACGGTCTGTGATCTGCACTGTGTCACCTTCCATACGATAACCACTCTGTTGTTCTTCCTTTGATTTACTCTTGCATGCGGTAACTAGCAATACACCGCAAATTAAAAGCATTTGCAAATTTTTCTTTTTCATCATCATCCATAAAAATATTGTTAGCATTCTTTTTCGGATGCAAAGGTAAGTGAAGGTATTCCGGAAGCCTGTTAGAGATTTGTTAGAACGCTATTAGAATTTTATTAGAGTCATGCTATCGGTATAGCCAATCTCTTTGCTATATGCGGTATTGCAATTGTGATAACAGGGACACTCGCATTCTTCATTCCATCGATCATGAATCTGAAGAAAAAATAAATGACTAATTTTATTAACTAATCCTTTTTTAGAAGCTTTTTTTTAGGTTATTTTGCGGAACAAATATCACGAACTTGTCAAATTATGGATTGGATTGGCCTTGATTTAACATTCCCTATCACCGACCCTACATGGATATTTCTCCTTGTACTCCTAATTATTTTGTTTGCTCCGATATTATTGAATAAGCTGCGCATTCCTCATATTATCGGTATGATCCTGGCGGGATTGGCTATTGGCGAACATGGATTTAATATCCTGGCACGTGATAGCAGTTTTCAGTTATTCGGCAAAGTCGGGCTTTATTACATCATGTTTCTGGCCGGTCTGGAAATGAACATGGGGGATTTCAAAGAGACGCGAAACAAAGCATTAGTGCTGGGATTACTGGCTTTCATCATTCCCATCGGGATTGGGTTCGTGGCAAATATATCTTATCTGAAATACGGTGTAATCACTTCTGTACTGCTAGCCAGTATGTATGCCTCCCATACGCTCGTTGCCTATCCCATCGTCACCCGCTTCGGTATATCCCGCCATCGTAGTGTAAGTATTGCTGTAGGAGGAACGGCCGTGACGGATACGCTCACGCTGTTAGTACTAGCCGTTATAGGCGGATTATTCAAAGGAGAAACCGGTGGTTTATTCTGGATTTGGCTAGTAGTAAAAGTAATCTTTCTAGGAGCACTTATCATTTATTTCTTCCCACGCATCGGTCGCTGGTTCTTCCACCGATACAATGACAACGTGATGCAGTTCATTTTTGTGCTTGCAATGGTCTTTTTAGGAGCAGGACTGATGGAACTTGTAGGTATGGAAGGTATTTTGGGAGCTTTCCTCGCTGGATTAGTACTCAACCGACTCATTCCGCACGTTTCTCCATTGATGGATCATTTAGAGTTCGTCGGTAATGCCCTCTTCATTCCTTATTTCCTTATCGGAGTAGGAATGTTAATCAACCTACGGGTTATTTTCGGACATGGGGATGCTTTAAAAGTTGCTGCCGTAATGATCACCATGGCACTGACAGGCAAGTGGATTGCTTGCTGGCTGACACAAAAGATATACAAGATGTCTGTTCTTGAACGAAATCTGATGTATGGTTTAAGTAACGCACAGGCAGCAGCCACATTGGCGGCCGTATTAGTCGGATATAACATTATTCTGCCCACCGGCGAGCGCTTGCTGAATGATGATGTACTGAACGGCACAGTCTTGCTTATCCTGGTCACTTGCGTAGTGAGCTCACTGATCACCGAACGGGCAGCCAGAAAAGTGGCAATGGATGACTCACTATCGGAAAATGAATCTTCAAAAGAAACAGAGAAGATTTTAGTATCCATAGCCAACCCGGACACTATCGAGGACATGGTGAATCTGTCTCTAATCATACGTGATTCTAAATTGAAAGATAATCTACTGGCCCTCAATGTAATCAACGACAATAATAATTCCGATAATCTACGACTTCGAAGCAAATATTACCTGGAAAAAGCGGAAATGACAGCAACAGAAGCAAATGTACCACTGAAGAAAGTCACACGGTATGATTTGAATATAGCTTCCGGCATTATACATTCAGTCAAGGAAAATGAGATTACAAGTATTATCACCGGTCTGCATCGTAAGAAAAATATCACAGACTCATACTTTGGAATACTTGCCGAACATTTATTGAATGGATTAAACTGTGAGATAATTATCTCTAAGTTTCTAATACCAGTCCATACAATCAAACGAATTGTCATTGCCGTCCCTCCTAAAGCCGAATACGAATCCGGTTTTCCTCATTGGATGGAACATTTCTGTCGAATGGGAAGTACCCTCGGATGCCGGGTACATTTCTTTGCCAATGAAAAAACGACCATACGCCTGCAAACGTGGATAAAGAAACGGCATAAGCAGACACTTACCGATTTCTCCCTTTTGGAAGATTGGAATGACTTGCTGGTGCTGACGGGACAAGTAAGCTACGACCATTTATTAGTTATTATCAGTGCACGACCGGGAACTCTCTCTTACGACAGTTCTTTTGAGAAACTACCGAGACAGCTTAGTAAGTACTTCTCCAACAATAGCTTAATCGTATTATATCCTAACCAATCGGGAGAACCATTAGATACTTCGTTCTTCTCTAAACTATACACTGATACCGAAACCCGGCATTATGAGAAGGTGGGTAAATGGTTTTACAGGTGGTTTAAGAAAGACTGATATTTCATTGTGTCTCCCTTGTTAAAATTACAGGCTGCTCATACAAAACAAGAACAGACTAATTTTGTATAGTTGTCAATTTTCCATTCTCAAAATACAAGTATTGTCCCATTCCATATACCCATTGTTCATGTGTCCCCCATGCACCGGTAGTCTTATTAATACCACCCGAAGGATGCCCCCATGATTCCAAAACCATCGCCTTAGTCATCCCAATGCACACTTGGCCTTTTAATATCAAGTCCGCCGTAGCTTTTCCGTATTTCTTATATAATTCTTTAGTTCTCTGTTGTCTTTTTATACTGGCTAACTTCTTTGCCTCTTCTTGTGCTAACTTTTCCTTCATCAATAATTCCTCTTTAGCAAGTCTTTCTCTTTCCATTGTTTCCTCATAAACGTCTGCTTCAACAACATCCAAATTATAGAAATACATCTGAGTCATTCTTTTCTGATTATCAAATATGCTTACTTCGTATGAAAATAGAGATGGACTCTCACATAATGGCATTATCAAATCGGCACTATCATTCTTCAGAACAAATGAAGGAACCATATAAGTATCTTCACTGCCTGAATAGGCTATTTCCATACATTTATATTTATTAATCGGATGAATATTTTTAATGTATATGTCTTTATTCAAATACAACTGTTTCATTTTATCCATAAATCCTAATACAATGACAGGATAGTGTTGCCTAGTATAATTGAATCCATCATACTCACCACGTTTAGCATACCAATAAAGAGTATCACCTTCTTCAGACTGTAGTGCAAAAATTGTGTTTTTTTCAACTCCGGCATCAGACAGCTCTATATCTAAAATTTTAAAAGTCCTGCCTTCTATCTCATTATAAGGTGTGAAAATGCCATCATGTTTTTCCATTGAATGATTCGTTGCTCTATATATTTCAAATGGAAAAATCCTATATCCTTGTTCAAGTATATCGTGAAAAGAAGCACATAAAGTAACATAACCATCCTTCACCAACTGAGGTTTATATCTCTTGGAGGTTATTTGATTTAATTTATAATCTTTAGGTTTAGGGTTAGATCTTTTTTTTCGCCAAATAGTGTCAATGGCAACAACCTGCTCATTAGAAGTTAGAAAATTAGCATAATACTTAGGTAGTGATTCCGAAGAATTTGGATTCCGGGGATAGAACAAAATACTTTGCCCAACAAATTGTTTATAATAGGAAGCATCTTTATAAGGGCGTATATTAGTTAACGAATCATATTCAACTACCACAGCCTCCTTTTTATCTTTTTTAGGCACACTAGTATCAATCATTTTCATATTCTGAGCATAGGAAACAGTATAGAGCGTAAATACAATGGCAGATAGCAAGACTTTCATTTTCATAATTCTTTGTTTTATTTCTACAAAGCTAACTAAAAATACAATTTGTCCATAATGATTTCAGATAAAAAGTACCCTTTTATTTTCCCGTATTATCCTATCTGTTTATATTTGTAGAATTATGTAATTCACAAAGAACATTTAAAGAAAGGAAGCACCATGCCAAATTCCGAAGCTATTGGTGCGACTTCGATTCATGAATTGGTTAATTCCTAAATACACCGATATGGCAACTTACACTCATTTCGCAAAACAACCCGATGTCTTGAAACATCTGATACTCTGTGAAGTACTCAAGAATGAAACTCCGCAAGTATATGTAGAGACCAATTCGGCATGTGCCATCTATCCGATGACACAAACCCCGGAGCAGCAATATGGCATCTATCATTTCCTGGAGAAAGCAGATGAGACCCCATCTCTAAAAGATTCTATATATTACCAACTGGAAAGCGGAGAGATGGCAAAAGGAAATTATTTAGGTTCACCTGCCTTGGCTATGAATGTATTAGGGAAGCAAGCAAAAAGGTTTGTATTCTTTGATTTAGAAAAGAGTGCACTGGAGAATGTGGGTACCTATGCCAAACAAATCGGATCAAGTGCCTCTGTAGAGATACATCATGCCGACTCTTCGAGAGGTACCATAGAGCTACTGCCTTCACTTCCCACATCCTCTTTCATCCATATCGATCCTTACGAAATAGACAAGAAAGGAGATTCTGGAGTAACCTATCTCGATGTCCTGATACAGGCTACTCTATTAGGAATGAAGTGTTTATTATGGTATGGATTCATGACCGGAGATGATAAAGCATCTTTGGACAACTATATTACATCCAGTCTGGAAAAGGCCGGCATCAAAGATTACACAGGTGTAGAGCTTACCATGAATTCAATAAGGAAAGACAGTGTATTATGTAATCCCGGCATTTTGGGAAGTGGTATTCTGGCGACCAATTTATCCCAAACCTCCACAGATATAATCCTTGATTACAGTAATCAACTGGTTGATATATACAAAGATGCTAAATACAAAGATTATGATGGAAGTTTATATATTCAGCATCTTTGATATCAACTTACTAACAATTTTATTTTAATCCATCTACTATCAATCAGTATCCTCCTCCCAATGCATGATAAAGATTAATAACTCCCTGTATTTCATCAAAACGATTGGAAGCGACGGATAATTCCGCCTGCAACAGAGTCTGACGAGCAGTAAGTACTTCCAGGTAGTTTTGCGAACTGTGCCGCATCAACAGTTCGGAACTACGCACCGCGGACTGAAGCGAAGTGACCTGCTGTTTGGAGAGTGCCAAACGGCCTTGCGCCTTCTGCCATTGCACCAACGCATCGTTTACTTCCGTTCCTGCATCAAGCAAACTTTGGCGGAAGGTGAGTAACGCCTCTTCCTGTTGTGCTTTCGCTACTTTCAGATTAGCAATATTCTGCCCGCGATTGAAAAGTGGCTGAACCAATGAGCCGACAGCGGAAAGCAACCACTGTCCGGGATTGGTTACAGCGCCACCTGCCGAGTTTGTCCATCCTGCGGAACCACTCAACATGATAGAGGGATAAAAAGCAGAACGTGCCTGATTCGTTGCATAAAAAGCCCCAGCCAGTTCAGCTTCCTTTTGACGAATATCCGGACGACGGTGCAACAGTTGCAACGGCACTCCGGTTGAAAGGGATTCCGGGAAACGCTGGTTGTCAAGCGTAGAACGTGTTATCAACTGCGGAGCCATACCCAACAGAGCGGAAAGAGAATTCTCCATTTCACTGATTTGCTGTTCAATAGAAAGTACGGAGGCATCTACCGATAGCTTGCTCGCTTCTGTTTGGGCAACAGCCATTTCCGTCGTTTGCCCGGCTCTTTTCAATGCTTTCATTGCACGCAGGTTCTCATCCCATGTTTCAGCCGTGCGACGGGTGATATCCAATTGCTTATCAAGCATCAACAGGGTATAGTAACTATTGGCAATCGTTGCTACCAGTTGTGTCTGTACCGCTTGCCTATAGGCTTCACTCTGTTCGAGGGCGGCTTTGGCTCCTCGTTTGGCATTGGTCAACTTTCCGAAAATATCCAGTTCCCAGTCTGCCGATGCTGCCAGATCATAGGTCTTGGAGGTTTTCGAACCATCCACGCTACTCAATGTTCCTTGCGGAGTGAGCGATACAGAAGGCAGATAAGCCAACTTGGAAGAAAGCAGTAATGCTTCTGCTTCTTTCACTTTCAAACGGGCGATATTCAAATCGGTATTATTCGCGATACCCGTTTCAATCAGTTGTTGCAGTTGCGGGTCGGTAAACAGTTCCTTCCACGAAAGGGAAGCAATGGAAGCGGTATCCGCTGCAACCACCAGCTGTCGGTAAAGACTGTCGGTAACCGTCATATCCGGACGTTCATAAGTCCGGTACACATGACAACCGCTCAATCCGGCCGACAGGAATAAACATATTATTATCTTTTTCATACACTTCAACAATTAAAGATTCTCCAACTCTTCCGGTTTACGTGCCGGCATCAGTTTTTCCTGAAGATACTGGAATACGATAAACAATACAGGTACGATAAACAACAGAGCAACCGTACCGATCAACATTCCACCTACGGTTCCTACACCGATGGAAATATTACCGTTTGCTCCTACTCCCGATGCAAACATCATCGGTAGCATACCGAATATCATCGTAAGAGAAGTCATCAGAATTGGACGCAGACGGACTTGTGCAGCCGAAACAGCCGCTTGTGTGATTGTCATTCCCTGACGGCGGCGTTCGGAAGCATATTCCGTAAGCAGAATAGCTGTCTTCGACAACAAGCCGATCAGCATAATCAAACCTGTCTGTAAATATATATTATTCTCCAGTCCGAACATCTTGGCAAAAAGGAAACTTCCGGCAAGTCCGAATGGTACAGAAAGAATCACCGCAATCGGAATGAACAAACTTTCGTAGAGCGCACAAAGAATAAGATAGATAAAGACTACACAGATGATAAATACCAGTGTGGTGGTATTCCCTGTGGAGGATTCTTCACGTGACATACCTCCGAACTCAAAGCCATAACCTGCCGGCAACACTTGTTCCGCAACTTCACGTACCACCTGAATAGCTTGTCCGGAACTGTAACCATCTGCCGGAGCACCATTGACGGAGATGGCAGAGAACAGATTGAAACGCGTCAGCGACTCTGCACCGTAGACTCGTGTCAAAGTAAGATACTGACTGACAGGAGACATCTCTCCGTTGGAATTGCGGACAAACATATTATTCAATGCTTCGGTATCCAAACGGAATTCCGGTGAAGCCTGCACCATTACACGGTAAAGTTTGGAGAAACGGTTCATATTGGATGCATAGTTACCACCGATATAGCCGGACAAAGTACTCAATACATCCGAAGGTGACACTCCATTCCGCTTACAAAGGGCGGCATCCACTTCTACCAGAAATTGAGGATATTTTGTATCGAACGAAGTCGAAGCACGTCCGATTTCAGGCCGGGCATTCAACGCGTCAATCATCTGACGGGTGTATTTCAGCAAATCTTCTACCGAACCGCCTTTCTGGTCCTGGATATAAATTTCAAAACCACTACTTACCCCATACCCGGGAATCATCGGTTGTGCAAAGGCCATAATTTGCGCAGAAGAAATGTCATCCGTACGCCGGTAAATCTCGTTAATAACAGCATTGATACCGTCTTCCTTTTCCGTACGTTCATCCCACGGTTTCAGACGGACGATAAACATACCGTTCGATGCTCCCTGACCGCTTATCATACCGTTACCCGTCACTTTAGAAAACATTCTGACTTGCGGTATGTCATGAATACGCTTATCTATTTCGTCCATTACACATTTGGTTTCTTCCAGACTGTTTCCGGGTGAAGTACGCACATCTACAAAGATAGTTCCCATATCCTCTTGAGGAACCAACCCGGTCTTGGTGGTTTTCATCAGAAGGAACAATCCCGCACAAGCGACTAACAACAATGCTCCTGCCAGCCATTTACGCTTCAACATGAAAAATACGCCACTCTTGTATTTCAGTACCAACCGATGAAAAGCACTATCAAATGCCATGTGGAAACGGGATGAGAAACTCAACTTCTCCCCTTTCGCAGCCTCCATGTGCGGTGTCATTATCAGTGCGCAGAGAGCGGGACTTAAAGTTAACGCGTTAATTAGAGATATTGCTACGGCAACAGCCATGGTCAGTCCGAACTGGGTGTAGAACGTTCCGGTAGTTCCTCCCATAAAACATACGGGAATAAATACCGCCATGAAGACAAAGGTGGTAGTTACCAGTGCCGAGGTAATGCCCCCCATGGCATCAATGGTGGCCCGGTAAGCCGATTTATATCCTTCATCGAACTTTGCCTGCACCGCCTCCACCACAACAATAGCATCATCCACCACCGTTCCGATAACCAACACCAGTGCAAACAACGTCAACATATTCAGACTGAAACCTGCGGCATAGAGAAAAGCAAAAGTACCCACAAGGGAAACGATGATAGAAATGGCCGGAATAAACGTAGACCGCAAATTTTGCAGGAAAACGTAAACCACAAGTACCACTAACAGAATGGCTTCAATCAAGGTTTTGATCACATTCTTAATGGATGCATCCAAAAAATCTTTCGAACTCATCAGGTCTACCAGCTCCATTCCTTTAGGCAATCCTTGAGCAATCTCTGCTGTCACCTTATCTATTTCCTTAATAATCTCATTGGCGTTCGAACCGGAAGTCTGCGCAATCATACAGTTGGAACCGGGATGCCCGTTCACTTCACCGATGTATGTATAAGAGTTGGCACCCAATTCGATACGTGCCACATCTTTCAGCCGTAGCACCTCGCCTCCTGCCTGCGAACGGATTACCAGATTGCCATAATCCTTTTCTTCTTCATAACGTCCGCGATATTTCAATACATACTGAAAAGTATTCTTCGATTCGGCGCCAAGCGTTCCCGTAGGGGCTTCCAGATTCTGTTCGTCAAGTACCGTCGTGATGTCGGACGGAACCAATCCATATTTAGCCATCTTGGCAGGATCGAGCCAGATACGCAACGAATAGTCCGCTCCCATCACATTCACCTCACCCACACCGGCAATACGTGAAAGACGGGGTTCGATATTGATTTTCAGATAGTTATTCAGAAAGCTTTCATCGAACGTGTTGTCGGGGCTATACAATGCCAATGCTTTGATATTACTTGTCTGGCGCTTACGGACGGTGATACCGCTGCGAGTGACTTCTGCCGGTAATAATCCTTGTGCCGTAGCAATACGGTTCTGCACATTAACTGTCGCCATATCGGGGTCGGTCCCTTGACGGAAGTAAATGGTGATTCTCGCTGAACCGTTATTGGTAGAGGAAGAGGTCATGTACATCATGTTCTCTACCCCGTTGAGCGCTTCTTCCAATGGCACGACTACACTCTTCTGTACTGTTTCCGCATTAGCACCGGTATAGGTAGCGGAAACACTGACGGTAGGAGGTGCAATTTCAGGAAACTGTTCAACAGGAAGCTGCGAAAGTCCTATCAATCCGATGATAAGAAAAACGACCGAAATTACTCCTGCGAGAATAGGCCGGTCTATAAATGTTCTGATTTTCATAACGGCATCTTATTCTTTAGTCGGATCACTCTTGATTACTGTTCCCTCACGCACCAGTCCGGCACCTTCGGCTATAATAACATCACCCGGCTCAAGTCCTGTTTCAACGATATATTCAGTACCGTTATTCAACCGGAACACTTCTACCGGGGTTGATTTCGCTTTACCGTCGACCACTTTATATACAAATATACGATTCTGCAATTCGTAAGTAGCCGCTTGCGGAATAATGATACATCCTTTCTTTATAGTAGGAACTACTACTTTACCACTTCCACCGTTACGCAGGAACTGGTCGGGGTTGGCAAAAACAGCCCGCAGTCCAACAGCACCGGTTCCTTCATCCACCGTACCGCTGATAGCGTCTACCTTTCCGGTATGGGAATAGGTTTTTCCATTGCTCATAGTCAGTTCCACTTCGTCCATGTTTTCTATCGCTTTTTTAAGTGAGCCATATTGTTGTACAAAGTCGAGTATCTGATTCTCCGTCATGGAGAAATAGGCGTATACTTCGCTGTCGTCCGAAACAGTGACTAACGGCTCGGTGATACTGCTGCTCACCAACGCCCCTACCCGATAAGGAATCATGCTGGCGACTCCGTTCACCGGACTTTTCACTTCGGTATAAGAAAGGTCATTGCGCGCATTCACTTCCTGTGCCTTAGCCTGTGCCAATGCCGCTTCTGCCGCCGCTTGTTCATTACGGGCTGTTTGCAGATCGAATTCGGACACAATCTGTTCTTTGTAAAGTTCAGCTTTACTATCTGCTGTCAATTTAGCAGTGGCAAGCTTGGCTTCCGCGCTTTTTACATTGGCAACTGCTGTTTCCAACGCTGCTTTATAAGGAACCTGGTCGATAATGAAAAGTGTCTGCCCTTTATGGACAGGATCCCCTTCATTGATACATATTCCGGTAATAATGCCACTCACCTGCGGACGAATTTCAACATACTGCCGCCCTCGTAACGTAGCTGTATAATCGGATTTTAAAATCTGGTCACTTTGTGTTACGGTAAGTGTTTTGTACGTGGCCTCTGCCTTTTTCTGTTGCGAACCTCCACAAGCACATAACAGAGGCAAACAAACCAAGGCAAAAATGATTAGTTGTTTCATTGTAGCTATATTTAAATGATTGTTAATGATTTATAACCCATTATTCCATAAAAAACGCGACTGACCAAATCTAAGAATTATCAAACAATAAAATAAGAATGTAGTGACGAACGGCAAGAATATGATGACGAACGACAAAAGGGAATGCTTGGGGTTTCAGAACAATCTTTTATCTTTGCAAAGAAGTGAGAAAATATACTTCCGGGAGTTAAACGAGCAATGAGAAGAATATGAAACGTACTAATATACCTGTTTACATCGACTTGCTTTTCTGTCTGGTAATCATGCCGCCCATCATCATGCTAGTGCCGGTAGACAAATGGATTGTACACCACACGGTCTTTATGCTGACCCTGATTGCCTATCTTTACGGTCTGTACTTCATCTACCGTAAAGTGAAACTACCGATGCTTTTCATGCAACGGAAGTTCGGACATATCTTACTGCTCATGCTATCGCTTATCTTCATCACATGGTTGCTAACCCACTTTCCATATCCACCGGAACCCGACAATATAGATCCGATAATGCATAAAACCCGGCAACATATGCGGGCACAGACTGTGTGGTTCTTTTTTCTGGTAGTGACGGGGTTCAGCCTTTCCATAGAACTGATCTTTGAACTTTTCCGGCAAATTCTTTCCAAACAGGAGATTGAAGCAGAAAAGAACAAGGCGGAGCTGGCTCTCTACAAGGCACAAATCAATCCGCACTTCCTTTTCAATACATTAAATGCTCTCTACGGGCTGGTACTTACGAAGTCGGACAAAACAGAATCCGCCTTTATCAAATTTTCCAATATTCTGAAATATATGTATGCCCAGACTACTTCAGATCTGATTTCCATAAACAATGAAGTAGAATATATACGCCAATACGTTGACCTGCAATCTTTGCGTTTAAACAAGCATACGAAAGTGGTATTTGAAACCGAGATGGATGACGAACAGATACAGATTCCTCCGATGATTCTCATTACTTTTGTCGAGAACAGTTTCAAATACGGCGTTTCGTCCGACACGGACTGTACAATTCTTATTCGTATCATTGTAAAGGAGGGACTGCTAAACTTTGAAACCGAGAATATGATTATGAAGAAGAACCACAAAAATCCTCATGCCATCGGAATAGACAATTGCCGTAAACGACTGGAGCTTCTTTATCCCAGCCGCTTTGCATTGATTACAAAAGAAGAAAACGGATGTTTCAAAACCTATCTTAACATTCAACTACGATGAAAAAGCTTACTTGTATCGCTATTGACGACGAACCGATTGCATTGCTCATCATCAGCCAGTTTTGCGAACGAAAAGGAGGACTGGAACTTACTACTTTCAGCGAACCGCTGACCGGACTGCGAGAAATAGCCCGGTGCAAACCTGATCTGGTCTTTCTGGATATTGAAATGAACAGTACCAACGGACTGGATATTGCCCATGCGCTTCCTCCCGAAAGTTGCCTTATTTTTACGACAGCCCATGCACAGTATGCACTGGATGGCTTCGACCTCGATGCCGTGGATTTCCTGCATAAACCCTTTGCTTATGAACGATTTGAAAAAGCTGTTGAGAAAGCGATTGTCCTTATTGAAGCACGCCAGCATAAAGTACCGGAAAACATCATAATCAAACAAGAATACAATAACATATCCATCCCTATCTCCGATATTCTTTATATCGAAGCAATGGAGAATTATACGAAAATATTCCGTATAAACGGCAACTATATATTATCGCGCACAAGTCTGAAAAGTATTCAGGAGATGTTACCCGAAAAGTCTTTTCTACGTACGCACCGCTCCTATATCATTCCGGTTAATAAGGTGGAACGGTTCTCTAAACGGGAAATAAACCTGACCGGATGCCGGATTGTAATCCCCATAGGAAGACAATACGCAGAAAATGTCTATGCTACATTGACGGCCAGAAATATGACACTATAAACAAATCTACAGAATACCGGAGCTTTTTAAATCAGCTCCCGGCCTTCTGGCTATAAATCAATTTATCTCTTTGGCTGATTGTCCACAAGCCATCTATCAAGCGTACATTTTTCGTATCATCGTCTTCCACGTTCCATGCATAACCTCCAGAAAGCAGTCCACGCCTTTCCAATATTTCATTGGGCTGATTATTGGAGAAGAAAAGTTCCAGCTGTGTAGAATCGGGACCAAAGACAATGAAAGCTGAAATGCCGCTGCCATCCACCGCTTCTGTACGAATCCCTTTCTCAAATAAGCGGATACAGTCTTTTTGCACTTCACACCATACGTATCCGGCAGAGCCGATACAGCCATGTTCATCCCGGTCACCTCCCACAAGCGGAGATTGCGGATACTGAACTAGTTTGGAAGCCGGCATCCCCGGTGTATATTTTCCTGTATAAAACACTTCCAGCGTATCATTCAGAAGTAAACCGTCGACTTCTTCTTTATTCGCATCCATCGTACTGAATGAAAGAGTATCATTTTTATCCGTGACAATCGTTACCGTATTCATGGTTGCATCACTTACAATTCCTTTAGAACTGCTCACTTTCGACGAGCAACCTGCCATGAGGCACAGAGTGCCTACCGCTAATAGCATTGTTTTCATTTTCTTCAAATTTTGCTTTGTTTTAAATTAATGCAAAGATAAAGGGAATACATCAATATCCCACTTCTACAAAATAAATTAATTTCGGGACAGTTTGTTCAGTTGCACTGCCTAAAATGCCTATATTGGACAACGATCTATTAGAAATTCAGTCTACCTTTGTGATGTAGATAATCAAAAGTTAATACGGAATGCCATGAAAAAAACTTTTCAAATCCCAACTCCCAAAACTCTGGAAGCCTTGACTGGTAAGGAACTTTATGATCTATGGACTTCACTTCGCCAACTTATCGAACAGAAGTACAATATGGAACAAATGTGGAATCATGGAGGAAAAAAATGGACCTACGAATACAAATATCGCAGAGGCGGAAAAACTCTATGTGCCCTATACGCCAAAGAGCAAACGATTGGGTTCATGGTTATTTTAGGTAAAGATGAACGCACTAAATTCGAATCCATGCGAGAAATGTTCTCCAATGCGACTCAAAAGATATATGATGAGACGACCACTTTCCATGATGGGAAGTGGCTTATGTTCGAGTTAAAAGATACTTCTTTATTTAATGATATAGAGCGGCTCCTATCTATCAAACGAAAACCAAACCGATGATTGAATCAGAAATAAATAAGAGATATTGTCAAAGTTGCGGGATGCCTCTCCGCTTTGATGTAGAGAAATATCTGGGTACTAACTCCGACGGTTCGCGAAGTGATGAATATTGCTATTACTGTCTGAAAGACGGAAAATATATCGTTGACATTCCGATGTCGGAAATGATTAATATCTGGATAAAATACACCGACAAGTACAATGAATATGCAGGTACTGCTTATTCGCCGGAGGAACTTAGGCACATCCTCAACGAACGGTTACCCCATCTGAAACGGTGGAAACAGAAGCTGGAAACCTGTAATATCCATCACCAGAAGATTCAGGATATAATCGTTTATATCAATAATCATTTATTCGAGACTTTGAATACAGACATGCTTAGCACGATAAGCGGACTTTCCAAATATCACTTCAGAAGAGTGTTTCAAACTGTTGCCGGAGAAAATATCGGAAGCTACATACAGCGTTTACGTCTCGAACAAATAGCACATTTGTTAGTATCCACCGAGTTTACATTAAATCAGATTTCGGAACAGACAAACTATCAGACCAAATTTAGTCTAGCCAAAGCCTTCAAAAAACATTTTGGCGTATCGAGCTCTCAATATAGAGAGAAGTACAAGCCGATGTATGATGAGCAACATGCGGTTATCACTCCTGAAATCCGGTCGATTCTGCCAATGAAAGTATTTTGTATCGAGGTTGGTGAAAAATACAAAGATGAGCTCCGATACAAATTAATATGGAACAGACTGGCCAATTACGCCAAGCAGCATAATGAAGAAAAGTTGAATTATAAGTTTGTCAGCCTTAGTATGGATGACCCGTCCATAACTCCCATGAATAAATGCCGCTTCTATCTCGGGGTGACAATCGATGCCACTGAAAATGATTCGCAACCGGAAGTGATGGAAGTTCCCGGTGGACGTTATGCTGTATTCAGACATATCGGAGACTACTCTTTGTTGCATAAGTTATACCGGACTATTTATGAAAAGTGGTTTCCGGAAAGTAAATATCGCCCTCAAAGTACCTTTAGCTTTGAGATGTATATGAACCGTCCCTATTCTACTCTTAGAACAGAATTAATGACCGACATTTATATTCCGGTCACAAAGAAATAAGAAATTATCAACACTCTAAAAACAATGTATTATGGGAAAGATTTCAGAAATCATGCTATTGAAACAACCGGAGCAATCCGCTTTGGCTGTTGAAGTACACACGGATATGAACGGAATGTCGGAGGCTATCGGGAAGAACTTCGTAAAAATAGACTCTTTATTTAAGGCACAAGGCGAAGTCACTACTGATATTCCTTACGTTGAGTATCCCGACTTTGAGAGCCTGACTGAGCACAATATAAAAATGATTATTGGTCTAAAATCATCCAGAGAGTTACAGGGTGAAGGGAATATACGATCTATTACGATACCGGAAAGAAAAATAGCTTCCTGTCTGCATAGAGGAACTTACAGTGAACTGGCTGTCCTGTACAATGAAATGATGGAATGGATAAAAAACAACGGTTACAAACCTTCGGGAACATCCATAGAATATTATTACAGTAATCCCAACATACCCGAAGAAGAACAGGTGACGAGAATAGAAATGCCACTATTATGAATATTTACTTCATCTAGTTATTTCTTTCCTTACTATCAATAACTATCGAATATACATTCCAGTTTTCGTTCAACTTAAGTCAAACGAAAACTCATTAGGCAACGAAAAAGATATTGTATTCAAGGAGAACAACTAAAAATAGCATAGCGAAAAATGAGTTCTTATACCCTGAAGTACCCCACAAAATAGATCAAACACAACAGATGCAGACATCATTTTTGTATCTTTGCCGGAGACTGAATAAACATGAAAAGAGAAATCCTATATCAAAAGATAGCCGGCACTATCGCTTGGCAAATAAAAACAGGTATATGGAAAGCAGGCGAGAAATTACCTTCTTTACGTACTATCAGCAATGAATATGGCGTGAGTTTAAACACGGCAATCCAGGTATATTATGAACTGGAAAAGGAAGGATTTATCATCTCCCGCCCCAAATCAGGGTACATTGTCAATTATAAACCATTAAATTTGTCTGCTCCGGCAACAACACAACCTGCAACTCAATCTTTAGGAAAGGAAGAGGCCGACTTAATCATGGAAGTATATCATTCCATCGAAGATTTGTCCATCACCCGTTTCTCACTGGGAATACCGGAAGACGTTCTATTGCCTATTGCAAAGCTCAATAAGGAATTAATCAAGGCAATGTATTCACTTCCGGGAAACGGTACCAGGTATGAAGACCCGCAGGGAAATATTCGGTTAAGAAACTATATTGCCCGTTTTGCATATAGCTGGAATGGAAATCTGACTGAAGATGATATTGTCACTACCACGGGAGTGACCAATTCTATCTCTTTAGCATTATCTGTTATTGCCCGAAAAGGAGATACGATAGCTGTTGAAAGTCCTGTTTATTTCGGCATATTGCAGTTGGCCAACAGCATGGGACTCCGGGTGTTGGAACTGCCCACCAACCCTGTAACAGGTATTGAGCCCGATGCTTTAAGAAAAGTATTACCGCAGATTAATCTATGCCTGCTTATCAGTAATTTCAGTAATCCACTGGGAAGTTGTATGCCCGATGAGCATAAAAAAGAGGTAGTGCAGATGTTGGCTGAATATAATATTCCTCTGATTGAAGATGATTTATACGGTGATGTATTCTTCGGACATTCACGCCCTAAGCCATGCAAAGCTTTCGATGAAAAGGGACTTGTGTTATGGTGTGGCTCTGTGTCAAAGACATTAGCTCCCGGTTACCGGGTAGGCTGGATTGCCCCCGGTAAATTTAAGGATGCTGTTATTCGCCAAAAACATATTCATTTAATATCCACTCCTACCCTCAATCAGGAGGCCATTGCCAACTTTATGGAAAACGGCAGGTATGAGAATCATTTACGCAGGTTGCGCCATGAATTACATTCCAACAGTCTTCATCTGGCACAATCTATTACCTACTATTTCCCCGAAGACACTAAAATCATAACTCCGCAGGGAGGTTTCATGCTTTGGGTGGAACTAAACAAAAAGATTGATACCACAGAATTATATTACAAAGCCATGCAACACAAGATCAGCATTGCTCCCGGACGCATGTTTACACTGCACGACCAGTACAAAAACTGTATGCGTTTGAGTTTCGGTCAGCAATGGAGTCCTTTTATCGAAGAACGCTTGCAGGTTTTAGGAAACATTATCAAAGAATCATTCTGATTGGCGGATATACTCCTTTACCACCTCTCCGAGAGTCTTCAGCCCTTTCTCTATTTTTTCTTCAGGCATATTGGAGTAGTTTATTCTAAGCGTATTTTCCTTGTTGCCATTCGGATAAAAAGAACCTCCCGGAACAAAAGCAATCTTTTTCTCCAGACTTCTGACTAAAACATCGCGTGCTGAAATCCCCACAGGAAGTTCTATCCAGGTAAATAGTCCGCCTTCGGGACGAGTAAACTTTATTGTATCCGGAAAACAACGTTCTATACTTTCAATCGCAACATTCCTGCGCTTTCTATATACTTCGACTATTTTTGCAATATGTTTATCAATATCATACCGCTTCAGATATTCGGCAATGGTCATCTGGGCAATAGTGTTACATTGTAAATCCGTACCTTGCTTGACTAATACATATTTGCGGATAATATCTTTATCCCCCGCAATCCAGCCAATCCGAAAGCCGGGACAGAATATTTTCGAAAAACTGCCTGTACACAAGATATTTCCAGCCTCATCAAAAGACTTTATAGAGGGCAAAGGTTCTCCCTCAAACCTTAACTCGCCATACGGATTATCCTCAATAACTGCAACACTGTATTTGGCAGATAATTCAGCCAATTTCCTGCGTCTTTCCAGACTCCACGTTTTTCCTGTAGGATTCTGAAAGGTAGGTATCGCATATATCAGTTTTATATGCGGAGTGTTACTCAAAACATCTTCCAAAACGTCCATCATCATCCCTTCCTCATCCGTGGGAATTTCAATGAAGCTACACCCATACGCTTTGAATGCGCTAATCGCAGCCAAATAGGTCGGGCTTTCACAAAGCACGACATCTCCTTCGTCTAAAAAAACTTTTCCAGACAAGTCCAATCCTTGTTGCGAACCATGGGTTATCAAAATATTGTCTTTATCGAAAGCCGTGCCCAAACGCCCGTTCATCCGGTTGGCAATCCATTCCCGCAAAGGAGCATAACCTTCCGTTGTGGTATATTGAAGTGCTTTTGTACCTGCTTCTTTCAATACAATCTGATTAATCTTATTGATTTCATCTATTGGGAAAAGTTCCGGAGCAGGCAGACCACCGGCAAACGAAATCACATCTTCCTGTTCAGTCACTTTTAATATCTCTCTTATTTCCGAAGCCTTTATATAAGACATTCTTTTAGCAAAATTCAACTTCATAACCTTTAAGTATATTAGGAGATTAAAACAACACTGCAAAGTAAAGCAAAAAAGAAAGACGAGAACAGATACACTTTTTTATATATTGACAGGTACAGATGAGGGAGTTTTCAAAGGATAGCTATATGAAGTTAATCTCCCATATTACTTATTTCGTCATGAGAAATCAGGGCGTTCGTCGAATAATCCTATACAGAACCCTGTTTAAACTTACCTTTGCACAGAAAACAAAAGTAATCGATAGTAACTATGGAAGAGCAAATACTAATTTTTCGCACCTCGGTAAAGAATGTACGGGATATCAAACATATCGCAGCGCTTTTCACCCTATGTCCCCAAATCTACAAATGGAATGTAGATATGGAGGATTGGGAAAAAGTGTTGAGAATAGAATGTCAGGGGATCACCCCGACTGAAATATTAAAGGCATTACGCGCCATCAACATTTATGCACAGGAACTGGAATGAAGCAGAGAGAAAGCCATAAATTAATAGCGAGGTAAATCCCTTACCTCTTCATAATATTTTTCTATTCCAATCTCTTGCATCCGTTTGTTGATGGCTACAAATCTCTTATATAAATGTTCATCAAAACCTGTATTCTCGCAAGGAAAACAGCTACACTGGAAGCAATAATCCACTTGCTTCTCTTCGCTGCATACACGAACATTACAGTTTTTGAACAACTTGCATTTTTCTTTTCTGCACCCCTGACAAGTCGCCACGGACAAATGATTTAAAAACTCTTTAAAATCGGGGTATTTTGCAAAGACAGGCTCATCAAGCATCTCTACAAAACGTTGTGCATAGACATCAAAATTGCCTAATGCCTTCTTGAGTTCACCGCTGTGATAAGAAATATCTCCATCGGCAAAAGCAAAGCATTTTCCGCAATGCAGTCCACAAGGGGCAATGCGCCCCTTAATAAATTCACCATCCACCTTTTTCATTTTCACTCTTCAATTATTAATTCCATCTGTATGTCTCCTCTTTCATAAGTCGTGTGATATTCGGGAAGTTCCTTGAAGCCTAACTTATGATAAATATGGATAGCCGGTTTCAGACGTGTATTGCTCTCTATAAAGAGCCTTTTGCCCCCAAGCTCCTTCGCTTTATTTACAACTGCTTCGCAAAGTAGTACTCCGATACCTTTTCCTTGAATCTTGGGGCTAACAGCCAACTTGGCTAACTCATAATCATACAACGGATGATCCATCTTACACAAAGCACATACACCGACCGGTTCATCTTTATAAAGAGCCACCAAAATAGCTCCTCCTTTATCCAGAATATATTCCTTTGGATGATCTAAAGCCTTGTAATCGGCCTCTTCCATCCGAAAATAAGCAGTTATCCACTCTTCGTTAAGAGTCCGGAAAGCAGATTGATAGCAAGGTTCATAAGGAACTATTTTGATGTCCTTACTCTCTCGTTCCTTTTTCGCTTCCTTCACCCGCTCCAACAGGGATTTATCCGACAAAAGGTTCTCCCATTCTTCGATAGCTTTCCAAAGATCATTCCGGGTTTGCTGCGTGATTTGCTCAATAGCTGCCGTAACATCTATGCACTGTTCCGAAAAAGAGTCGGACATTCTTTTTCCTTTGGCAGATAACATGACCATGTTTCTTCTCCCGTCGGATTTGTCCTTTGTCTCTTTCACTAATCCTTTAGCTACCATTTCTTTAATAATATTACTCACGGAAGGATGAGAATGACCAATCTCTTTGGCTATGGACGTAATGGTTTTTGCCTCCCCACGCGATAATACAAAAAATACAGGAAACCATTTCGGTTTGAGGTCTACTCCAAACATTTTATAGATGGCGGCCGCATCTACTGTTATTTTATCGGTCAACATGCGTAATCTGCTACCGATGGCTAATTTGCCCGTCTGATTAAAAAAGTCCATGTTTTTATTAGTTGCGTTACTAAATACGTAATTGATTACGCAAATATATTAGCTTTTCATCATATGAACAAACATTTTTCGTAAAAATACGTAAGCAGTTACGTAATTAGTTCTATTTATGGATAAACATCAGGAAATAGTGAAAAGAATATTTGCCACTCCCCTTTCCCAATTTGGCATACGTGTTTCCATGAGCCCTGTTTCTTGAAGTATCAAAAAGGCAAGTTGTAAATTCTGTTTGTGAGAAACAAGAGAGTGCTGATAATAAAAGAACAAATACAATAATTAGTTTCTTCATGTCTATGATGTAACATTTATCTTTTTATCAGTTCTTCAATCTTTCCACCTGTAATATAAGGTATACATTCGGATATCTTCTCAATACTCCAATCCCACCATTGCAATTTCTGCAATTGGGCAATCGTATTCTCATCAAAACGCTTCCGGATTTCTTTGGCCGGTGTCCCACCTACTATCGTATAAGGAGGAACATCTTTAGTAACCACTGCCCGCGACGCAATGACTGCCCCATTTCCAATATGTACTCCTGCCATGATAACAGCTTCATATCCAATCCAGACATCATTACCTATTACTATATCTCCTTTATTATCCCAGGCAGAAGTTACATCTCCCTTATCTAAATTCCATTCCTCAAAAAAGATAGGAAATGTATAATTGGATAAAGAATTCAATGTGTGATTTGCACTGTTGAAAAGAAACTTAGCTCCACAGGCTATGGAGCAGAATTTTCCTATTATCAAGCGATCTTTATTAATCGGATAATGATATAAAACATTGTTCTTCTCAAAAAGAACCGGATCATTTACAAAATCATTGTATATTGTATAATCACCTACGATAATAGCAGGATTCTTAATCACCGTATTCAGGTAAATAGTCTGAAAATCATTGGTACGAGGATATATGTTCGAATTCATTGTAATAGCTACTTTTATATGGTTTATTGAATAGAATAAATAAAATAACTTGTGATTTAGGTTAAATCACAAACAGTTGTAACAGCAGAACTTTCTATTGTTACAATCCGTATGGGCGAAGCTATTTACAAAGTTGCCATTTCATTGTGTTAGCAGAACTGGATTTATATTACATAGCAAATATACAAGATAAATTTCAGACTATCACACAACGAACTAAATATGTATCCCATATTGATGCTTCACTTCCGCCATCACAAACGTACTTTCCAATGATCCCAAGCTATCAATCGTCCCCAACACATTCAGAATAAACTCCTGATAGTATTTCATATTGGGAGCATGAATCTTCAACAGGTAATCATAACTACCTGATATGTTATAACATTCGGTTACTTCAGGAATATCCTGTATGATCCGCGTAAACTCGGCTGCTATATCCCTGTTCAGCCGTCTAAGCTTCACACTGCAGAATACGACAAATCCCTGATTCAGCTTTTCCGCATCCAACACGGCAATATACTTCTTTATATATCCTCCACTCTCCAACCGTTTAAGACGTTCAAAAACAGGAGTTGAAGAAAGACTCACCCGTGCGGCCAGCTCTTTGGTTGTCAATCGGGCGTTTTCTTGCAAAGTACGGAGTATTTGCAAATCGACTCTATCCAGTTTATCAAAAGTATCCATAAGAAAAATATTCTTCTAAAAGGTGATTTTTAGGAATAACGCAACTATATTATTCTATATAACGGTACAAAAATAGCATTATTTTCTGTATTTTATCTATATCTTGTTCGATATATCTCCATCCCATAACTTTGCAAGAAAATAAGGAAAGAATATTAAACTTAAAAAATATACGATTATGGCAACAAAGAATTTACATTTCGAGACTTTACAAGTTCATGTAGGACAAGAACAAGCAGATCCGGCAACAGATGCCCGCGCAGTACCTATTTACCAGACTACTTCTTATGTATTTCACAACTCCGCTCACGCAGCCGCACGTTTCGGCCTGCAGGACCCGGGAAACATCTACGGTCGTCTGACCAACTCCACTCAAGGAGTTTTTGAGCAACGCGTAGCTGCTCTTGAAGGAGGAGTAGCAGGACTGGCAGTTGCTTCGGGTGCTGCTGCCATCACTTATGCTTTCGAGAATATCACTCGTGCAGGCGATCATATTGTAGCAGCCAAAACGATTTATGGAGGAAGCTATAACTTACTGGCTCATACCTTACCCAGCTATGGCATCACAACCACATTCGTCGATCCCAGTGATTTATCGAACTTTGAAAAAGCCATTCAGGAAAATACGAAAGCCGTATTTATCGAGACGCTGGGAAATCCGAACTCAAATATCATTGATATAGAGGCAGTAGCCGAAATAGCTCATCGCCACAAAATTCCTTTGATTATTGACAACACATTCGGTACTCCGTATTTAATCCGCCCTATCGAACACGGAGCAGATATCGTTGTACATTCCGCAACAAAGTTCATTGGCGGACACGGTTCCTCATTAGGAGGAGTCATTGTAGATTCAGGCAAATTCGACTGGGTGGCTTCCGGCAAATTCCCACAACTGACCGAACCCGATCCAAGCTATCACGGAGTACGTTTTGTTGATGCGGCAGGTCCGGCTGCCTATGCCATCCGCATCCGGGCTATTTTGCTGCGCGACACAGGTGCCACCATCAGTCCATTCAATGCTTTTATCCTGTTACAAGGATTGGAAACTCTTTCCTTGCGCGTAGAACGTCATGTAGAAAACGCGTTGAAGGTCGTGAATTTCTTAAACAATCACCCGAAAGTGAAGAAAGTGAACCATCCGTCATTATCCGATCATCCCGATCATGCGCTGTATCAGCGTTATTTTCCGAACGGCGCCGGTTCTATTTTCACTTTCGAAGTCAAAGGCGGACAAGAAGAAGCACACCGCTTCATCGACAGCCTGGAGATTTTCTCCCTGCTTGCCAATGTTGCCGATGTGAAATCATTGGTGATCCACCCGGCAAGCACTACCCACTCGCAACTCAATGCACAGGAACTCGCCGAACAAGAGATTTATCCGGGCACTGTACGCTTATCGATTGGAACGGAACATATTGATGACCTGATTGCGGATTTGGATCAGGCACTTGCCAAAATCTAACATTCAATCATTGAACTTTCCATGACTGCAAGATGTTATACCTATATAACATTAAAACATTGCAGTCATGGAAAAATATTTAATACACAGCAACGAACTGCATCTGATAGACGCAGAGAAAATCCATCAAGCCGTAGAAAAGATGGTGGAATCACTCGATTTAGCCGCAGGATCAACCACTAACTTCGATCTCTATCAGGTTGTGGAAAACTACTTTAAAGATCTCGAGAAAAGGAGAAAAATCAATCATGTACTGGGAATCAAAGAAGATAGATATGAATTAGCCGAAGATTTCGGTATAAAATAAAAAAGAGATTTATTCAATCACGCCAGACAAGTTTTCCAAAAAATAAGGGAGTTGCACGTTAAGTACAACTCCCTTATTTTTTGAATTATCAGAGTATAACAATCAATTTCCCTGATGCACAGTAAGCTGTGGGAAAGGGAAGTTGATACCTTTTTCATTGAAGGTTTCGTAAATTGCTTTATTTGTATCGAAATAGACACCCCAGTAATCTCCGCTGTTTACCCAGACACGTGCCACTACATTCACACTGCTGGCATCCAGGGCATGAAGAGCTATAAACGGAGCTGGTTCATTCAGGATACGTTTATCGGCGGCCAGAATATCACGAACTATCTGCTGAACTTTATTGTAATCTTCCCCATAATCTATACCAATAATCCATTCTACACGGCGGGTTTCCTGATGACTGTAATTGGTCACTACTCCACTGCTCAATGAACCATTTGGGATATAAATCAATTTATTATCCGCAGTCGTAAGGATGGTGTGAAATATCTGGATTTCTTTTACCGTACCGGATGAACCTTGCTGTGTTTCTATCCAGTCACCCACTTTATAAGGTTTGAACAAAAGAATAACCAATCCTCCGGCAAAGTTCTGCAAATTACCGGACAAAGCCATACCGATAGCCACACCGGCAGAAGCCAGTAAAGCTGCGAACGAAGTAGTTTCAACTCCCAAGGCGCCGACAACAGAAATGATCAAAAGGATCGTCAACAGGATATTTACCAGACTTTTAACGAAAGTTTTGATACTTACATCCACTTTTCGTTTATCCATCAGACGTCTTATAAACTTATTAAGTAGCGAAATCAAAAAACGTCCGACGATGAAGACAATGACCGCAATCAGTATACGTTCTCCGGCACGAATACCAAAATCTATCAGTTGTTGAGTAATTAGCGAAAGCTTATCCAATCCGTCGGCATTGGCAATCGCCTCTTTCATTAATTCATCTGCGGCCACTTGCACAGAATCCGCAGCTTGTGTTGCTTGAAGTAAGAGTAGCATAATTAAATTATATATTAAATGAATAAACTGTTGTATTGGTATTTCAACAATCTACAAAGTTATATTGTTTTTAGTAAATCTAAAAGTTTTTTTTGCTTTCCTCCTTCAAAAGCCGTATTTTTGCAGTCGATTCACTGGTAGGGGTGCCTTAACATGACGGGCTGAGAACATACCCATAGAATCTGATCCGGGTAATGCCGGCGTAGAGAACTAATTAATAAGCAAAATGAAAAGAATTGTATGGATGGCCGTCGCCTTATCGGGCGCAGGCATCACTGTTCATGCACAGACGAGTGCAAAGGACAGTATGAGAGTAGTAAACCTGCAAGAGGTGCAGGTAGTATCCACACGTGCCACAGCCAAAACTCCCGTGGCATTCACCAATATAGATAAAGCAGCACTCAAAAAGGTAAACTTCGGACAGGATATCCCCTATCTGCTAAGTATGACTCCTTCCACACTGACCACGTCGGATGCAGGAGCCGGTATTGGCTATACGACGCTTCGCGTACGTGGAACTGATGGCACACGAATCAACATCACGGTAAACGGCATACCGATGAACGATGCCGAAAGCCATAACCTGTTCTGGGTGAATATGCCCGACTTTTCTTCTTCCGTAAAAGATATGCAGGTGCAGCGCGGAGCAGGTACATCAACAAATGGAGCAGGTGCTTTCGGAGCCAGTGTCAATATGCAAACCGAAGGTGCATCTATGAAACCATACGCCGAATTCAATGGTTCATACGGTTCGTTCAACACGCACAAGGAAACAGTGAAAGTGGGAACCGGCTTACTCAATAACCACTGGACGTTTGATGCCCGCCTTTCCAATATCGGTACGGACGGATACATAGACCGTGCTTCGGTGGACTTGAACTCTTACTACCTGCAAGGAGGTTATTTTGCAGAAAACACCTCTGTGAAACTGATTGCATTTGCCGGAAAAGAAAAGACATATCATGCTTGGGGATACGCAACAAAAGAGCAAATGGAAGAATTTGGCAGACGCTACAATCCTTGCGGGGAAATGTACACCGACGCCAACGGCAAAAAACATTATTACGACGACCAAACAGATAATTACTTGCAAAAGAATTATCAACTTCTCTTCAACCATACTTTCTCAACGGATTGGAATCTAAACGTTGCCTTACATTATACCAAAGGTGACGGTTATTACGAAGAGTACAAAGATGACAGATACCTGATAGAATATGGTTTAAAGCCATTTACAATAGATGGAACCGAAATAGCTAAAAGCGATCTAGTCCGTCAAAAGAAGATGGACAACAAATTTGGCGGTGGTGTTTTTTCCCTCAATTACGCAGCCAACAGGCTAAGTGCATCCCTAGGCGGCGGATTAAATCAATACCGGGGCAATAACTTCGGAAAAGTCCCCTGGGTGAAAAATTACGTGGGTACTCTATCGCCCGACCATGAATACTACCGCAACAAATCCAAGAAGACCGATGGCAATATTTATCTGAAAGCAAATTACGATCTTACCAGAGGACTAAGTGCTTATGCCGATCTCCAGTATCGCCACATCAACTATACCATCGACGGAAACAATGATAAATATGACTGGAGCAAGAATGCGCTGCGCCCACTGGCAGTAGACAAAAAGTTCGATTTCTTTAATCCGAAAGTAGGATTAAACTGGAACATTACTTCCAACCATCGTGTCTATGCGTCTTTCTCGGTTGCTCAAAAAGAGCCGACAAGAAACAATTATACGGATGGTGATCCGGATTCGTACCCCAAAGCAGAAAAGCTGCTCGACTATGAAGCGGGATATACCTTCGCCAACCAATGGCTGACGGCAGGTGCAAACTTCTACTACATGGACTATACCGACCAACTGGTTCTGACTGGAGCCTTAAACGATATAGGTGAAGCACTGACCGAAAATGTGCCGGACAGTTATCGCATGGGAATCGAAATCATGCTGGGAATCAAACCGTGCAAATGGTTTCAATGGGACATCAACGCTACATGGAGCAAAAACCGTATTCAGGATTTCGTAGAGAGCCTGCCGGGCTACCACTATAATGACGACGGTAGCTCTACTTCTCTCCCGACTATTCAGATAAAGCATAAAGACACTCGCATTGCTTTCTCACCGGACTTCCTACTCAACAATCGTTTCTCATTCAAATCTAAGGGATTCGAAGCTGCCCTGCAATCACAGTTTGTAAGCAAACAATATATGACAAACGCAGAAGTTGAAGAACTGACTCTTGATAAGTATTTTGTCAGCAACCTCAATCTGGCGTACAGCTTCCACCCCAAGAAAGTACTGAAAGAAGTTACGGTAGGATTTACTGTATACAATCTGTTTAATGAAAAATATGAAAACAACGGCTGGGCGTCAAGTGACTACACCGATACGCTGGAAAATCGGGGAAACTATGCCGGATATGCCGCACAAGCAGGGACAAATGTTATGGGACATGTTTCTTTCCGCTTTTAATCAAACAGAGTTATGGAATTGAATTTTCTGGAAATATTCGGTACGATTGTCGGACTGGTCTACCTTTGGTTAGAGTACCGGGCAAGTATCTACCTTTGGATAGCGGGCATCGTGATGCCTGCCATCTACATCTTCGTATATTACAAAGCCGGATTGTATGCTGACTTTGGCATCAATATCTACTACCTGATAGCTGCCATCTACGGCTGGGTATTCTGGATGTGGGGAGGGGAAAAATCCAAAGATCTTCCTATCATACATACTCCGGGAAAATGTTACTTACCTCTTTTTCTGGTATTCGTCGTTTCTTTCCTCGGTATTGCATGGATACTGATAGCATATACGGATAGCAACGTTCCCTGGCTGGACAGTTTTACTACTGCATTAAGTATTGTCGGCATGTGGATGCTGGCGCGCAAATACATCGAACAATGGTTTGCCTGGATTCTTGTGGATATTGTCTGCTGCGGACTTTATATCTACAAAGACCTTTATTTTACTTCCGCCTTGTACGGACTTTACTCCATTATAGCTATCTTTGGCTACTTTAAGTGGAAAAAATTAATGAGCATACAATGAAATACGAACACTATACTCCCGAAGCCGTGATACTAGCCAATGGCGAATATCCCAGCCATCCTCTTCCCCTGCAAATACTGGAAGAAGCAGAATTCGTGATCTGCTGCGATGGAGCAGCCGATGAATATATCTTACGTGGACATACTCCCAATATTATTATTGGCGACGGAGATTCTCTTTCGCCGGAAAACAAAACACGCTTTTCAGAAATTATCCACCATATAGCCGATCAGGAAACGAATGACCAAACCAAGGCCGTCCACTTCTTACAAGAAAAAGGCTACCGGAAAATAGCTATCGTCGGTGCTACCGGAAAACGGGAAGACCACACATTAGGAAATATCAGTTTGTTGCTAGATTATATGAAAAGCGGTATGGAAGTACGAACCGTTACCGATTATGGTATGTTTATTCCCGCCAAAGACACGCAAGCTTTCGCCTCTCATCCGGGACAGCAAGTTTCTATTTTCAATTTCGGAGCGAAAGGATTGCAAGGAGAGGGACTGGTTTATCCTCTTAGTGATTTTACGAATTGGTGGCAAGGAACGCTTAATGAAGCAACAGCTAATGAGTTTACTGTTCATTGTACGGGAGAATATTTAGTGTTCCTAGCTTCTATATAAACGATATGGCAATTACCCGGTTTATGCCACCCTATTGTCACAACTGTGCCACCTTGTTGGCACGACCGTGACACTTCGATGGCACAACCGTGCCAACAAGGTGGCACAAATTCATTCATAGGAAGAAGAGGATTAAAGCGTCAACAAGTACTTCTTGAAGTCCGCAAAGTCTTTTGTCATTTGCAAACTTTTCTTCTCGCCTTTCATAAATTCCTGCAATTTGGCAGGGATTTCTACCGCTTCTCCAATAATACTTTCCACTGTTTCGAGGAATTTGGCAGGATGAGCCGTTTCAAGGAATACACCTGTTTCTCCCTCTTTCAAACCTTCTACCAACGCACGATACCCACAAGCACCATGAGGATCAAGGAGATAATGATGTTCTTTCCAAGTTTCTTTCACCGTTTCACGGATTTGCTCATCGGTATAAGTTGTTCCTGAAATCTCGGCAGAGATATCAGCATGTGAACCGCTATATAAATCAAGTACGCGGGCAAAGTTACTCGGATCGCCTACGTCCATAGCATTAGCAATCGTTGCGACAGACGGACGGGGATTGTACTTACCTGTTTGCAGGTATTGATAGAAAATATCGTTGCGGTTATTGGCAGCAATGAAACGCTTCACAGGCAATCCCATCTTCTTACCAAACAATCCGGCGGTGATATTTCCGAAGTTTCCACTAGGCACACAGATCACGGCATTATCGGCTTTTCCGGCACGTTTCAACTGTGCATAAGCATAGAAATAATAGAATGCCTGCGGCAGGAAACGGGCTACGTTGATGGAGTTGGCAGAAGTCAATGAAAGGTGTTCATTCAATTCTTTATCCATGAAAGCAGATTTCACCAATGCCTGGCAATCATCAAACGTTCCGTCCACTTCGAGCGCAGTGATATTCTGTCCGAGCGTAGTGAATTGCTTCTCCTGTATTTCGCTCACTTTTCCTTTCGGATAAAGCACATACACATGAATACCTTCCACACCGAGGAAGCCGTTGGCAACAGCACTTCCCGTATCACCGGAAGTAGCTACCAATACATTGACATTCTTCTGTCCTTCTTTCTTAATGAAGTATCCCAAGAGACGTGCCATGAAACGACCGCCTACATCTTTAAATGCTAACGTCGGTCCGTGGAATAGTTCAAGTGAGTAGATGTTATCTGCCACCTTAACCAAAGGTACATCGAAACTTAATGTATCATATACAATCTGTTTCAGCGTATCGGCAGGAATATCCTCACCGAAGAAAGCATCGGCTACGCGATAAGCAATTTCCTGAAAGGATAAACTATCAATCGTATCGTAAAAGTCCTGTGGAAGAGGTTTGATAGACATAGGCATAAACAGCCCTTTGTCGGCAGCAAGCCCTTTTACCACCGCTTCTTGCAGTGAGGCAACAGGTGCTTGTTTATTCGTACTATAATATTTCATAATCTGTGGTGACTTATTTCATGAATTCTTTTATAAACTCGTCTTCTTTCAGAAGTCCGTAACTACCGTTGCAAGCGGCTACTTCATCATACGTCTGCACTTCGTCCGGCTCGATACCCGGATACCAGATAAGGAACGGAATGGGATCGGATGTATGGGTACGAAGCTCACAGGGAGTAGGATGATCGGGCAATACAGCGATGGCTACCGGTTCGTCCCAATCTTTCACTGCTTCGTAGATAGGACCTACGGCACGTTTATCGAGATTCTCGATAGTGAGAAGTTTCAAGTCGATGTCTCCCTCGTGTCCGGCTTCATCACTGGCTTCGATATGCAGATAAACAAAATCATCCGTCTTCAATGCTTCCAAGGCAGCGGCCACTTTGTTTTCGTAGTTCGTATTATAAAGTCCGGTGGCTCCCTCTACTGCGATGCGACGTAAATCAGCATAGTAACCGATTCCGTTTATCAGATCGACAGCCGAGATGACTGCTCCTTTCTTTACCTGCGGGAAAGTCTCGGAGAAAGTAGGCATCTGCGGACGGTAACCGGGGCTCCAAGGCCAAATACTGTTCGCAGGATCTTTACCTTCTGCCATACGTTTCAGGTTCAACGGATGATCTTTCAGCAGTTCCTGTGATTTCAGAATCAGGTCGTTAATCAGATCTGCTGTTTCTTGCGCTTCCGGAACCAATGGTTTTACCATTAACGGACGGAAAGGTTTCAAAGGTACATCATGCGGAGGTGTACAATCCAGTTCTTTATTACCTCCCTTGATAACCAACAGATGGCGGTACTGAACTCCTGTGTGGAAACGTACGCGGTCATTGCCCAGTTTTTCTTGCAGATATTGAATCAATACATCCGCTTCTTCCGTAGATATATGTCCGGAGGAGTGATTCTTCAGAATTTCTCCTTCCACACAAATCAAATTACAGCGCATTGCCATCTCGCCCGGTTTCAGATCCACACCGATACTGGCAGCTTCCAGCGGTCCGCGACCTTCATATACCTTTGGCAAATTATATCCCAACACGGACATATTGGCAACTTCACTACCCGGATGGAAACCTTCCGCCACAGTAATCAGGCGGCCGTTACGTCCCATGCGGGCTAGCTTATCCATATAAGGCGTCTTTGCATATTGCAGGAGCGTCTTGTCCCCTAATGACTTCACAGGCCAATCGGCCATTCCGTCTCCCAATATGATGATATGCTTCATAAATTGAAAATTGAGAATTGAGAATTAAAAAATGAAAGAAAGCCTAAGATCCGTTTCGGAATGGTATTTCTCAATTTTTAATTCTCAATTTTTAATTTATTAAACGTTTGCGATGCTCATGATGTCGGCAAATACTCCGGCAGCCGTTACGCCGGCACCGGCACCGTATCCTTGAATCATCATCGGATATTCTTTATAGCGTTCCGTAGTGAGCAGGATAATATTGTTACTGCCTTCCAGGCCGTAGAACGGATGGTTGGCTCCTACTTCCTGCAGGCCGACGGAGGCTTTTCCATTCTCCAGTTTGGCAACGAAGCGCCAGTGTTTGTTTTCTTTTTCCAATACCTGGCGACGGGCTTCAAAGTCTGCATCGAGACTTGGAACACGTTTCCAGAAATCTTCGAGAGAACCTTCGAAGAAGTCATTCGGTACAAAGAGGTTCTTTTCAACATCTTCCTGTTCCAGACGGTATCCGGCTTCACGTGCCAGAATCACTAATTTACGGATCACATCTTTTCCACTCAAGTCAATGCGTGGGTCCGGTTCAGAGTAGCGTTCTTCCTGTGCCATTTTGATGGTACGGCTGAAAGGAATATCGGCACTGATTTTATTAAATATATAGTTCAGCGTACCGGAAAGCACCGCTTCAATCTTCAGAATCTTGTCACCGCTATGAATCAGGTCATTAATTGTATTGATGATCGGAAGACCTGCACCTACGTTGGTTTCGAACAGATACTTCACACCACGTTGGCGGGCAATCGTTTTCAGTTCACGGTAGTTTTCATAAGCGGAAGAAGCCGCAATCTTGTTGGCTGCTACCACAGAGATATTGTGTTGCAGGAAATCTTTGTAAAGCGATGCTATGTCAGCACTGGCCGTACAGTCTACAAATACGGAATTAAAGATATTCATTCCGATAATCTCGTCGCGGATGGTTTGCAGGCTGCTGTCCTTGCCCTTTTCCAGCAGTTCTTCACGGAAGTTGGCAAGGTCGAAACCTTCACGGCTGAACATTGCCTTGGAGGCATCAATGATACCTACCACATGAAGTTTCAGTCCGTTTTCCATCATCAGCTTCTGTTGCTGGCAACGAATCTGTTCTACCAAGCTGCCACCTACCGTACCGACACCACAAATAAAGAGGTTCAATACCTGATATTCGGAGAGGAAGAAAGAGTCGTGGATTACGTTCAATGATTTACGCAAGGATTTGAAATCGACAACAAAAGAGATATTGGTTTCCGAAGCTCCCTGTGCGCAAGCGATAACGTTGATACCATTACGTCCCAGTGTACCGAAAAGTTTACCTGCGATACCCGGTGTATGTTTCATGTTCTCACCTACGATAGCCACTGTTGCCAGATTTCTTTCCGCCAGAATCGGAGAAATCTCGCCCATCTCTATCTCTTTCGCAAATTCCTCGTTCAGCACTTCACAAGCCAGGTCGGCATCGGCATTACGCACACCGATAGAAGTACTGTTTTCCGAGGAAGCCTGTGACACGAGGAATACGCTGATTCCATTTTTTGCCAATGCTTTAAAGATACGGTAGTTCACACCGATCACACCTACCATGCCAAGCCCTTGAACAGTAATCAGGCTTGTGTCGTTGATGGAGGAAATACCCTTGATAGCCTTGCTCTGCGGGTTGGAAACTTCTTGTTTGATAACCGTTCCCACTCCATCCGGGTTGAATGTATTCTTTATTAGAATAGGGATATTCTTGTGACATACGGGATAGATAGTCGGCGGATAAACCACCTTTGCGCCGAAGTTACAAAGTTCGGTCGCTTCTACGTAACTCAATTCCGTAATGGTATAAGCAGTCGAAATGACACGCGGATCAGCCGTCATAAATCCGTCTACGTCTGTCCAGATTTCCAGGCTTGCCGCATCCAGCGCCGCAGCAATAATGGCAGCCGTATAGTCCGAGCCACCGCGTCCGAGGTTTGTTACATCCCCTGTTGTTTTATCCGAAGAGATGAATCCCGGTACCAGTGCTACTTTAGGAATAGAATGGAAAGCCTCTTTCACCAATTTATTAGTCAATTCTGTATCCAACGTGTGCTTGCTATGTTTTCTTTCCGTCTTGATAAAAGTGCGCGAATCAAACCATTTTGCTCCCTCAATCAGTTCGGTGACGATGATCGATGAAAGGCGTTCACCATAGCTGACGATTGTATCCGAAGTCTTCGGAGAAAGGTCTTTAATCAGGTAAATTCCCTGAAAGATATCCTTCAATTCGTTCAGCAGCTCGCCAACCTGACGTTGCAACGATACTTGCTTTTCTCCGGCAGGAATCACCTCCTTAATCATCTCCACATGACGGTAAACGATTTCGCGGAACTCACCCTCATAGGCTGAATCTCCCACTGCCGCCATCTTCGATGTATTTATCAATTTGTCAGTGATGCCTCCCAATGCGGAAACAACTACGATTACCGGCTCATTTGCCGACTCTACAATTCTCTTTACGCTTAAAATGCTGTTCACGGAACCTACGGATGTTCCGCCGAATTTCATTACTTTCATGAAGATACTTATTTAAATGCAATGTCCTGCAGTTTGCTTTTTACAGAACGATTGGTTGTTTACGAATAAAATTGAATTTGAATTTTGCCTGCTTATACAAGCGTGAATCACGTAGATACACAAAAACTATCCATTAACCCCTAAGGGTCATGGTACACATGGATGTGACTGTATGCGGATAGTACTTCATCATAGTCCTTGTTTCTACTCTTGTTTTTGATAAGTGTCGCAAAAGTAATAATAAAAACGTTCAATCTATCACTTTTTTCGGTTTTTTTCTGATAAAAAGAATCTTCCACCTTTTCTTTATCCGGTCATTCGCCTTTACTTTTATGACATTTTGTTACTTATTTATCAAATCTATTCTTATATTTGCGAAAACAATCGCACAAAATCAGCTTATGAACCCATTAAATACTTCCGTATTGTTAATATACACCGGTGGAACAATTGGTATGATTGAGAATGCCGCGACAGGTGCTCTGGAGAACTTTAACTTCGAGCAACTGCAAAAGTATATCCCCGAACTGCAAAAGTTCAATTTCCCAATTGACACCTATCAGTTTGATCCCCCGATGGATTCGTCGGATATGGAACCGGATATGTGGCGGAAGCTGGTACGCATTATTCATGACAACTACAATCGTTACCACGGCTTCGTCATCCTGCACGGAACGGACACGATGGCTTATACCGCTTCCGCACTAAGTTTTATGCTGGAAGGATTGGATAAACCTGTTATCCTCACAGGCTCACAGCTTCCCATCGGCGTACTCCGCACGGACGGAAAGGAAAATCTGATGACCAGTATCGAGATTGCCATCGCACAAAACAAGGAAGGAAGGGCGCTAGTGCCGGAAGTATGCATCTTCTTTGAAAATCACCTGATGCGGGGAAACCGTACGACAAAGATGAATGCGGAAAACTTCAACGCGTTCCGTTCTTTCAATTATCCGGTATTGGCGGAAGCGGGAATCCATATTAAATATAATAATGTGCAGATTCACGGAAATGGGGAAGAGCGGGAATTGAAACCGCACTATTTGCTGGATACCAATATAGTGGTACTGAAGCTCTTTCCGGGCATCCAGGAAAATGTAATTGCCACCATTCTGGGGATTGAAGGTTTAAAGGCGGTGGTGCTCGAAACATACGGCTCGGGGAATGCTCCCCGGAAGGAATGGTTTATACGCCGGCTCTGTCAGGCGAGTGAGCGTGGAATTGTGATTGTCAACGTGACACAATGCAGCGCAGGAATGGTAGAAATGGAACGTTACGAAACGGGATATCAGTTGTTGCAGGCAGGCGTTGTCTCCGGATATGACAGTACAACGGAATCGGCAGTCACCAAATTAATGTTCTTACTGGGACATGGATATACCCCGGATGAGGTACGCGACCGGATGAACCGTTCGATAGCAGGAGAGATAACGCTGTAAATCTTCTATTTGTTTTATGCGTTGAACAGATTTAATCTGAATTTGTTTTGCACGTTGAACAAATTATGTCTATTTTTGTCTTCCATAGAAAACATATTAAGATATGGATACACTCATCAGAAGATACAAAAGGCTATTAACGGCTACTTCTACCGCATATATCAGGAGCTTGATGGATACAATCAACTGGGATAATCGCCTGATTGCTATCCGAGGAGCCCGTGGAGTCGGGAAAACGACTTTAATGCTTCAATACTTAAAACTTCATTATGCGAATGATAGCCAAAGTGCCTTATATACGAGTTTGGACAGTCTATATTTCACGCAACATTCTCTTAGCGAACTTGCCGAACAGTTTTACCTGAAAGGAGGAAAGTGCCTCTTTCTGGACGAAGTACACAAATATCCGTCGTGGAGCAAAGAAATCAAAAACATATATGATGAGTTTCCTGAACTGAAAATAGTATTTACCGGTTCATCCTTACTACAACTTCTGAATGCGGAAGCCGACTTATCCCGCCGATGCATATCATATAATATGCAGGGGCTATCCTACCGTGAATATCTGCACTTATTCCATCAGATTCAAATCCGCCCTTATACACTGGAAGAGATACTGGACAACAGTGATGGAATCTGTAATGCAGTAAATTCCCAATGCCGCCCTCTTGCCTATTTTGAAGATTATTTGAAACATGGATACTATCCTTTTTATCTGGAAGGAAATGCGGAATACTATACACGCATCGAAAATATAGCAAACCTGATACTTGAAATCGAACTTCCACAGCAATGTGGAGTGGATATCAGTAACGTACGTAAACTAAAAAGCCTGCTGGGAATCCTCTCCTCCGAAGTGCCCTTTATGGTGGATATCACCAAACTTTCCGCCATGGCGGAACTTTCACGGACTACTATTCTGGCTTATCTACAATATCTGGACAGGGCTAAATTAATCCACCTTCTTTATTCGGATAATGATTCTATCAAGAAACTACAAAAGCCGGATAAGATTTATATGGAAAATACCAACCTGCTTTATGCATTGACCTTTAAGGATGTAAACAAAAGTACATTGAGAGAAGTGTTCATGGTAAACCAACTCTCCTATCAACATCGTGTGGAATATTGCACACGCAGTGCAGACTATACAATAGACAGCAAATATACGATAGAAGTCGGAGGAAAAAGTAAAGACGGGAAACAGATAGCCAATAGTCAGCAGGGATTTATCGCTGCAGATGATATTGAATATTCCGCCGGAAACAAGATTCCACTTTGGACATTCGGATTTTTATATTGAAGGAGTAAGAATATGGCAAAAGAGAAAACCGTATATGTATGCAGTAATTGCGGACAGGATTCACCGAAATGGGTGGGTAAATGTCCGTCGTGTGGAGAATGGAATACGTATGTTGAGGAAATCGTACGGAAAGAACCCACTAACCGCCGTCCGGTGTCGGGCATTGAAACACAGAAGCCCAAGCCACTGGCGCTTAGCGACATAGAGGCAGACGATGAACCACGCATCAATATGCACGATGATGAACTGAATCGTGTATTGGGGGGCGGACTTGTACAGGGTTCTCTTGTCTTGATAGGCGGCGAACCGGGAATCGGTAAATCGACGCTCGTCATGCAGACCGTACTGCACATGCCGGAAAAGAAGATTCTTTATGTATCCGGTGAAGAGAGTGCACGACAGCTGAAACTTCGTGCCGACCGTCTCTCTGACACTTCCAGCGATTGCCTGATCGTTTGCGAGACTTCACTCGAACAGATTTATGTGCATATCAAGAATACGAATCCCGATTTAGTGATTATCGACTCTATACAGACTATTTCCACCGAAAGTATCGAATCGTCTCCCGGAAGTATAGCGCAAGTCAGAGAGTGTTCGGCGTCCATTCTTCGTTTTGCGAAAGAAACGCATACGCCTGTATTGCTGATCGGACACATTAATAAGGAAGGAAGTATTGCAGGACCTAAAGTGCTGGAACATATCGTAGATACCGTTCTTCAATTTGAAGGCGACCAACATTATATGTATCGTATTCTACGCAGTATCAAGAATCGTTTCGGTAGTACGGCAGAATTAGGTATTTATGAAATGCGTCAGGATGGGTTGCGCCAAGTGAGTAATCCTTCCGAACTTTTGCTAAGTCAGGATCATGAAGGGATGAGCGGGGTAGCCATTGCTTCCGCCATTGAGGGGATTCGACCGTTCTTGATTGAGACACAGGCTTTGGTAAGCTCTGCAGTCTACGGAAATCCGCAACGTTCGGCAACCGGTTTCGATTTGAGAAGAATGAATATGCTGCTGGCTGTTCTCGAAAAGCGCGTGGGATTTAAGTTGGCACAGAAAGATGTGTTTCTGAATATTGCCGGAGGACTGAAAGTGAATGATCCGGCTATCGACCTGCCGGTGATCAGTGCGATCCTTTCTTCCAATATGGATGCAGCCATTGAACCGGAAGTTTGCATGGCGGGAGAAATCGGTCTGTCGGGAGAGATACGTCCTGTGAATCGGATTGAGCAGCGTATCGGTGAGGCTGAAAAGTTAGGTTTCAAACGTTTCTTGTTGCCGAAATATAATCTGCAGGGGATTGATACTCAAAAGCTTAAGATTGAATTAGTGCCGGTGAGGAAAGTGGAAGAGGCGTTCAGGGCTTTATTCGGTTAGATTCACCACAGAGGACACTGAGGACACAGAGGAGTGATTAATCAAGTAAGTAAATGATGATAGAAGATATTAATAATTTAACGAGTAGAGTGCTGGGATTAGCTTTTGAGGTGCATACTCAATTGGGAGCAGGTTTGCTTGAAAGTACATACGAGAGCTGCTTATTTTATGAATTGAGAGCAAACTCCATAGATGTAGAAAGGCAAAAGAAATTACCTATAATCTATAAAGGAACCCAATTAGATACAGATTACAGAATAGATTTGTTGATAGATAATCAACTCATTATAGAACTGAAAAGCGTGGAAACACTGCAACCGGTACATTCTGCCCAATTACTAACGTACATGAAACTTAGTAACCTGAAATATGGATTATTACTAAATTTCAATGTACCCCATTTAAAACAAGGAATCAAACGTTTTATTATCTAAAAAATTAAACTCTGTGACCTCTGTGTCCTCTGTGGTAAAAAATATATGATACAAGAATACCAACTCCGTATACTTCCCGAAATTGCTGCAAACGAACAGAAATTAAAGGAATATCTTTCTAAAGAAAAAGGTCTGAATCTGCGTGACATCACCGCTACCCGAATTTTGAAACGGAGTATTGACGCACGCCAGCGGACTATCTTCGTCAATCTGAAGGTGAGGGCATACATCAAGGAAATGCCGCAAGAAGATGAGTACGAACATACTATATATAATAATGTAGAGGGAAAACCGCAAGTGATTGTCGTTGGCGCAGGTCCCGGCGGGCTATTCGCTGCCTTACGCCTCGTTGAACTCGGATTACGTCCTATTGTCATCGAACGTGGAAAAGACGTGCGCGAACGTAAGAAAGATCTGGCACAAATCAGCAGGGAACACACTGTTGATCCGGAATCGAATTACAGTTTCGGAGAAGGAGGTGCAGGAGCTTATTCGGATGGGAAACTCTATACCCGGAGCAAGAAGAGAGGAAATGTAGATAAGATTCTGAATGTATTTTGCCAGCATGGAGCTTCGACTTCGATATTGGTGGATGCGCATCCGCATATCGGAACAGACAAATTGCCACGTGTCATTGAAAATATGCGGAATACCATTATCGAATGTGGCGGAGAAGTACATTTCCAGACACGAATGGATGCATTGATTATTGAGAACGGTGAAGTCAAAGGTATCGAAACAAATACAGGAAAGACCTTTCTCGGACCTGTGATACTGGCAACCGGACATTCGGCAAGAGATGTATATCGTTGGCTGGCTGCCAATAATGTGACGATTGAGGCGAAAGGAATCGCTGTCGGAGTACGTCTGGAACATCCGGCAATGTTGATCGATCAAATACAATACCATAATAAGAATGGACGGGGCAAATACCTGCCCGCTGCAGAATACAGCTTTGTAACACAGGCAGAAGGCAGAGGAGTATATAGTTTCTGTATGTGTCCCGGAGGTTTCATCGTTCCTGCCGCCAGCGGACCGGAACAAGTGGTAGTAAACGGAATGTCTCCTGCCAACCGTGGGTCACGGTGGAGCAATTCGGGAATGGTAGTGGAAATCCAACCGGAAGATTTGGAAAATGAAGAATTAAAAATGAGGAATGAAGAGTTGGCTGCGAAACAAGATGAGCAGCTAATGGCACTGAATCCGAATTTGAAAAGTTCACAACTTTCAGAGATTAATTCACAGTTACTATCTGTTCTTCACTTTCAAGAGGAATTGGAACGTCAATGCTGGTTGCAGGGAGGCAGACGACAGACTGCTCCGGCACAACGCATGCTGGATTTTACCCGCAAGAAATTGAGTTACGATCTGCCCGAGTCATCCTATAGTCCGGGATTGATTTCGTCTCCACTTCATTTCTGGATGCCATCATTTATTAATAAAAGGCTATCTCTTGGTTTCCAACAATTCGGACGCAGCAGTCACGGGTTCCTGACAAATGAGGCAGTAATGATTGGTGTGGAGACACGAACTTCTTCTCCCGTTCGTATCATACGCGATAAGGATACTCTGCAACATGTCACCGTTCGCGGATTATTTCCTTGCGGAGAAGGCGCAGGCTATGCCGGAGGAATTGTGTCTGCCGGGGTAGACGGCGAACGATGTGCAGAAGCAGTAGCCAACTATTTCAATCATTAATAAAAACTAGACTAAAATGAATTATCAACCCGAAATAGCAATTATAGAAGCAAACACATTGACCTCTCTCGGTCTGAAAGGAATCTTGGAGGAAATGATTCCTATGGCGACCATACGGACTTTCCATCACTTCAGCGAACTGATGGACGATACTCCGGATATGTATGCCCACTATTTCATTTCCGCACAGATTTACGTGGAGCACAATGCTTTCTTTCTCCCCCGGAAACGAAAAACGATTGTATTGGCAAGCGACAGTCCGCAATTCCAACTGTCCGGCGTACCTGTACTCAACATTCACGAATCCGAAGAAGAGCTGGTAAAAAATATATTGAAACTTCACCAACATGCTCACCACGACGGTTATCCGGTAAAAGATATGCCGCCCATGCCTCCGATGCAGCCTCATCAGGAAATTCTATCCGCCCGTGAAATAGAAGTGCTCGTACTGATAACCAAAGGATTAATCAACAAAGAAATAGCAGATAAACTGAATATCAGCCTGACTACCGTTATCACTCACCGAAAAAATATCACGGAGAAATTAGGCATTAAGTCCGTCTCCGGGCTGACTATTTATGCTGTAATGAACGGATATATCGAAGCCGACCGAATCTGATTCACCACAGAGGACGCAGAGGACACAGAGGATATAAAATTTAAGAATCATACCTTCGTGTCCTCTGCGTCCTCTGTGGTGAATCAAATCCTAATAAATGAGGATTGACCGTCATCTATATTTGCCGTTACTTTGCACCAGATAAATTAACAGCAGATGAAGACAAAGAAGATTATGATTGCCCTCATGCTCCTGACGACAGGGACAGCATGGGCTGAAGATTTCCCCAAAGACTCACTAAAAATAGTAGACATCGAAGAGGTGGTAGTGATTGCTACTCCGAAAGAAAACCGTAAACTGCGTGATCTGCCGGTAGCCGCCACCGTCTTATCACAGGAGAATATGCGCGCCAACCAGGTAAATTCCGTAAAGAACCTGACAGGTATTGTTCCCAATCTGTTTATCCCTGACTACGGTTCCAAACTGACTACTTCGATTTATATCCGCGGAATCGGCTCACGCATCAATACTCCGTCCGTAGGACTTTATGTAGACAATATCCCTTATATCGACAAATCCGCTTTCGACTTCAACTATGCTGATATCGAACGTATTGATATTCTTCGCGGGCCACAAGGTACCCTCTACGGACGTAACACGATGGGAGGACTTATCAAGGTGCACACAAAATCGCCTTTCACTTATCAAGGTACCGATATTCGCATGGGAGCAGCAACTTACAATAATTATAACGTTTCACTCACCCATTATCACCGTATATCCGACCGCTTTGCTTTTTCTACCGGAGGTTTCTACGAACACACGGGCGGCTTCTTTGAAAACTCTGCACGGAACAATGAAAAAGTCGACAAAAGCAACGCCGGAGGCGGACGTTTTCGTGGGATTTACCTGCCGACATCTAATCTGAAAATAGACATGACCGTGAACTATGAATATAGCGACCAGGGCGGGTATCCGTACTACTATACCGGGATTACTCAAAACGGCATAGCCAAAGCTAAAGAAAAGGGTAAAGAAATTACAGAGGACCGGGCAGACTACATCGGTAAAATTTCATATAACGACCGCAGCAGTTACCGCCGTGGATTGCTCAATTCTGGTGTCAACATCGAATATCAAGCCTGTAACTTTATATTGAGTGCCGCGACAGGTTATCAGAACCTGAATGACCGTATGTTCCTCGATCAGGACTTCACAGAAAGAGATATCTTTAATATCGAGCAAAAGCAAAGGGCAAATACCATTTCCGAAGAAATTGTCTTGAAAGCCAAACCCGGAAAGAGATGGCAATGGACTACGGGAGCTTTCGGATTCTACCAATGGCTACATACCACAGGTCCCGTTCTGTTCAAAGAAGAAGGAGTGAAAACGATGATTGAAAACAACGCCAATTCCGCTTTTGAAGAGATTGCCTCCAAACCCGGTGCACCTACTATGGGAATGACCGTACATAACCCGACACTAAGTGTAGGAGGAACCTTCGATACCCCGACTCTTAGCGGCGCACTTTATCATCAGTCTACTTTCAACAACCTATTTATCGAAGGACTGTCCGTTACAGCGGGACTCCGACTCGATTACGAAAAGATCAGTATGAAGTACAATTCCCTTAGTACTCCTGTAGACTTTGGCTTTGATTTTCACTTAGCTATGGGTCCCAACTCAATAAACTTGTCCGATCAGAATATGAAAGCTCCGGCCTCTTTCGTAGGCAAGCTATCGACTGACTATGTACAACTTCTCCCTAAATTCGCTATTCAATATGAATGGAAGAACCAAAATAATGTGTATGCCACCGTTACCCGGGGATATCGTTCGGGAGGATATAATATCCAGATGTTCTCTGACTTATCACAAACAGAGTTGACCAACTCGATGATGAATGCCATTAAAGAAAGTCCGACAATAGGGCAAGATGCCACATGGGGGGCAACCATCATAAAAATGATGGACCAAATGGTACCAACCAAAGAGATTAATGTAAAAACGTCTACTACGTACAAACCCGAATATTCGTGGAACTACGAAGTGGGCAGTCATCTTACGTTGTGGGAAGGTAGGCTTTGGGCTGATCTTGCAGCATTTTATATGGACACCCGCGACCAACAACTCTCTCAATTTGCAGAAAGCGGTTTGGGACGTATTACCATCAATGCGGGAAAAAGCCGTAGTTATGGTGCAGAAGCATCTCTTCGTGCCAGCGTGACTAAAGAACTTAGTCTGAATGCCAGTTACGGATATACCTATGCCACCTTTACTGATTATGTAATTACAGAAGGACAAAAAGATGGCAGTTCCAAAGTAACTGCGGATTATAATGGCAAATATGTCCCTTTCGTTCCCAAGCATACATTAAATATCGGTGGAGAATATGCGATCACCTGCAGCCCACGTTCTATCTTCGACCGGGTTGTGCTCCAAGCGAACTATAATGCTGCCGGACGTATCTACTGGACTGAACAAAACGACGTCAGCCAATCCTTCTATGGCACGCTCAACTGGAGAACGAATCTGGAAATCGGTGATGCAATGATTAGTTTCTGGGCACGCAACTTCCTGAATAAAGACTATGCGGCCTTCTATTTCGAAACAATGAACAAAGGTTTCATGCAGAAAGGACGCCCAATGCAATTTGGAGTAGATCTTCGCTGCCGCTTCTAATCATTTTTACTCATAAGGATATTATTTAGTCTTTTTATTGTCAGCCAAAGGTTTTTATCCATACAGAGCAATGATTTTCAGCACATTAACGGCTGACAATAAGCGCTGACAATAACCAAAAACAGGCTGACAATAAAAGATTCGGACTTTTATTGTCAGCCTGTCTCTTTGTAGATTAACAGCATAGAATACGGGATAGAAGAACGTATGTCCCTATGAAGTTTGCATTATAAAGCCGTTATACTTAATTTACCCAATCGGTATTGTTCTGTCAGACCTACGCTATCCTTAACTCTCCACAGCCGTGGTCGCATCTCTCCACGGCCGTGGGAGGATCTCGTCACGACTGTGGGAAGAAGTTACCACGGCCGTGGGAAGGTAAAGATAGCGGCACCTTACCACAACTATACCGACACCTTACCGGAACTTTATCAATGCTTCGGCATTAGTTTACCTACTGCTTGCTATCAGTTTGCTTATACCTAAGACTGCTTCGTTCATCATCCAACGTACCTGACCTATACTTCAGTACGATCAGATTCCTCCACCCCACCATGCAAACGCTTCATCTGATAAGCAATACGTTCCGTCCCATTCTTAACATAAATGATGCCGCAACGTTGAAAGCCATACTTCGTCAGTATATGTTGCATGACCTTATTATCCCGATGAGTATCTACCCGGACATTAGGCCAACGTTGAAAACACCAGTCCAGACAAGCTTCCGACACCCCTTTCTGCTTTCCGTTCGTTGCCAATCGGTGAATTACTCCATAAGGTTCGTCATTGAGCCATGCACCTTCATAAATCTGTTGGTAAGTAGGATCCTCACCTAGTATGAAACAAAAAGTTCCCAAGATTTCTCCTTGTTCACCGATACAGACAAAGCTATGGCTCTCTTCAATTTCCTGACGAATCAATGCTTCAGACGGATAGCCGTCAATCCATTGGGTCGTGTTCCCGGTTGCACGCATAAAAGCACGGGCATAGTCATAAATCTCCATCACTAAAGGGAGTTCTTTTATTTCAGTAGACCTGATTTTCATCATTTGAAAAGTTATTCAGAAATAAAACAGATAATAAAATCACTCGTTAATCGCTCCACAATGGGGGCATATACCTTTTTGCTTCATTTTTTCCCCGCAACGTCCACAACGATACTTATACCCAATGTTCCGACAGACTTTCTTCGCAAAAACCAGCATAAAAAAGGCAAGAAACAGATAACCGATATAAATATGTGTCATCAGGATAAAGAAGAAATAGCAGAAAATACAGCAGGACATCAACCCTAGCAAATAAAAAATAGCCGCAGCGGGAGTCAACTGTCGAAACAAATCATCCAGCACCGCCAAAGCGACTATCAAAAACAACCAGATGCTCAACAAGAAGACAGAGAGAATAAAAGGAACTTTGAATGGCGACAAAGTAGGATTGAAATAAAAATGCTCCCACGTTTCCGGCACAAAGACCTGCATTGATTCGTAAATCGTTGCACTGAAAGCCATCAACAAACAGAGAAATAATGGATAAACACTATCTATATCATTAAAATAGACCATCTGCAACTGCTTTCGACGAAAAGCACGAAACAGATATACACCAACGAATAAAGCGAAGATAATAATAAAATAAGAAGCATGTGTATCACTGAAAAGATGAATAGCCTGCGAAATACTATCAGTCGGCACAAATGATGTTTTGAGTTCTTTTTCACGTATCCAGCCCTGTTCATCCTGTGTATGAGCCAGCTTCACCCAAATACTGTCTACACTATCGGCAGGATGAACCGCAAACTCTGCCACCACTACCCTATCCCCTTTATTCAACTGAATAAAAGTATCTTTTATCGGAAGACATTCCAAAGAGATGGAATCATCGACTACTTCCAGATTTGTATTCCAGGTATAATGCCGCTCGTACAAGTAGGTCAACGAGTCTTTCGTCTTCTTCGACAGTTCTTCCGAATCCAGAGCCGGGGCTTTATAATAACAGGATGAGAGCAAAAATAAACATAGTAGTAAGTTCATCACAGTTTTCATCACAGTTTTCACCACAGAGGACGCAGAGGACACAGAGGGTAAAAGGGGGAAAAAAGGGAAAGAGAGAAACTTTCTACACTTTTTCCCAAAAACACGCAAACAGTCTGTATCAGAAGAATGAGTGAAGATGTTACCTTCACTATATCCTCTGTGTCCTCTGCGTCCTCTGTGGTGAAAAATGATTCTCATTGCGCAGCCTTTACTTTCATTTGACAATTCTTACAATCAAATTCCAGACGAAAACGTTTGCCGTCATTCGATACCAGATAGTAAGGCTCTTTATAAGGTGAACGTACCCGTTGATGGATAGGACACCAGCCCATGCTATAACGCAAACAATGTTTGCAGAACATCAGTACCGCATCTTCCACTGCTTCTTTTTCGTACGCTGCGGCTACCTGTTGTACCCCATGCTCCTGATAGAAAGAAGCTGCACGAGTATTCATTACATTCCCCAGATATGTTAATGTCGTTTGCGGGAAAGCATGACTCGTTGGCTTCCATACTGCCAATTCCTGACGATAATTGATTCGACGGGCAGTTATTAACCGGTCGATTGCCTGTCTGCGGAAATCAGCTAACACTGAAGCCGGCAAAAACCAGTTCCCGGTAAAGGATATTTCTATTTCTTTTGCTTCAAAAGGTGTATTCCCCAGTTTGGACAGTTGCGTTTTCAGATTGTCCGTCTGTGGAGTCCGGGCAAGTTCTTTCTCACGAGGGAGAGTGATTGTAACGCTATTATCATCTTCGTCAGTCAATGTCAGAGAGAAACCGAAATTGTTGTCGGCAAGCAAGATTTTCACTGCGATCTTCCTTTCTGCAGATTTGCGGGAAAGGATTCGCTCAAATTCCTGGTCGAAATTACGGTATAGCGTAGTGCGGGGTTTGATACGGGGCATTTCCTGCGGATAGAGTTTGTTGCTGTCCACCCGGTTGATGCGGAAACCCTGCAAACGTCCCTGTTCGTCGATATAGCAGACACCGTCTCCATTGTTAAAGGATTTAAGTCCGGCAACTGTCAGATAGTTGCCACGGGACTCCTTCATGGTTCCCATCTCTTCGCCCAACGACTTAGGAGTGTCGAAAGAGAAAATCTCTTTATCACGTCCGTGCAAGAAATAATGAGTAAATCCACGACTAAAACTCTTGTCGAGTTGTGGTTTAAATTCGAAACTACACGTACCCGAAGAAGCACGTACATATTCCGGACGACGGGCAAAGATTGCATCCAGTTTCTGGCGATAAGCGGCCGTTACATTCTTCACATAAGACACGTCTTTCAGCCGTCCCTCTATTTTAAATGAAGAAGCTCCGACATCCAACAGTTGCTCCAGTTCGTCGCTTTGATTCATATCTTTCAGGGAAAGCAGATGTTTGTCTTTAACAATCACTTTCCCGTCCGCATCTACCAGACTAAAAGGTAGACGGCAGAATTGTGCACACTCTCCACGATTGGCACTACGACCGAAACAGGCCTGACTGACATAGCATTGCCCGCTATAGCTGACACAAAGCGCCCCATGTACAAATACTTCTAAAGGTACTTCCGGACAGCTTTTATGAATCTTCTTTATTTCACGCAACGATAACTCCCGCGCCAACACCACTTGACGGAAACCTGCTTCCCAAAGGAATTTCACTTTTTCCGGCGTACGGTTGTCCATTTGCGTACTGGCATGAAGCGGTATCGGAGGAAGGTTCAGTTTCGTGATTCCCATATCCTGTACAATCAGTGCATCGACACCAATCCGATAAAGTGCATGAATCATCTCCTCCGTCTCTTTCAACTCCTCTTCTTTCAGAATCGTATTGACCGTGACATAAATACGTGCATTATACAAATGAGCATGCTGCACCAATGCTTCAATATCTTCCAATGAGTTCACAGCTGCCGCACGGGCTCCGAATTTCGGAGCACCGATATATACAGCATCTGCACCATGGTTGATAGCCTCAATACCACATTCCAGGTTTTTCGCCGGAGCGAGAAGTTCTATTTTACGCTGCTTTATCATTTAATATCATTGATGTTGTAAGGTGTTTCCTGATAAACAAAGTAGTTCAACCAATTGGAGAACAACAAATTGGCATGGGCACGCCAACGTACCAACGGGCCTTTTTCAGGATCATCGTCTATATAATAATTGCGAGGGATCTCTATTGGCAGGCCTTTATCCAAGTCACGGCGGTATTCCGCATCCAGTGTCAGCGGAGAATATTCAGAGTGTCCCGTGACAAAGAACTCACGTCCGCCCCGTGCCATTGCCATATAGACACCGGCTTCTTTCGATTCGGAAAGCAACGTCAGTTCCGGAACTTTCAGAATGTCTTCCCTGCGCACTTCCGTATGACGGCTATGCGGCACATAGAAACAATCGTCAAAACCACGGAAGATGGAATGGAAAGGTTCCAGTACGCGATGTTCAAAGATGCCGAACATCTTCTTTTCCAACGGATATTTTGGAACTCCATAATGATGATACAATCCGGCCTGTGCAGCCCAACATATATATAAGGTAGAAGTGACGTGCGTGCGTGCCCAATCAAAGATTTCCGTAATTTCATCCCAATAGGTCACCTCCTCGAAGTCCATCTGTTCTACAGGGGCTCCGGTGATAATCATACCATCATACTTCTCATGACGCATCTGGTCGAAATCCGTATAGAACGTTTTCATGTGTTCTATCGGCGTATTCTTCGACGTGTGGCTCTTGATCTTCATAAACGAAATCTCCACCTGAAGAGGGGTATTCGAAAGTAAGCGCACCAAGTCTGTTTCCGTTGTAATCTTCAACGGCATCAGGTTCAGAATCACAATCCGTAGCGGACGAATATCCTGCTGCGTAGCGCGGGAAGTGTCGATCACGAAAATATTTTCTTCCTTCAAAAGCTCTATCGCAGGTAGTTTATCGGGTAAATTTAAAGGCATAATCGCTATATATTAGTAATTTGAATGCAAAAATACGAAAAATATAGCAGATAATAGGGAGGTTGCTTATTTAGAAGACGTACAAATTAAGTCAATTTAATCATAGAAGCATAACAACTAATCAATAAAAGCCTTATTTTTGCCGAAGAAATTAGTACTAATAATTTAAATCTTAGAAAAATGGCTTACGTAATTAGTGACGATTGTATTGCTTGCGGTACTTGTATTGACGAGTGTCCGGTAGAAGCTATCTCTGAAGGTGATATCTATTCTATCAACCCAGATGTATGTACTGACTGTGGTACTTGCGCAGACGTTTGTCCGTCTGAAGCAATTCACCCGGCTGAATAATACAAGCTACAAAAAATGTACAGGCTGCTTTCTACGGAAGGCAGCCTTTTTTTTCACCACAGAGGACGCAGAGGACACAGAGTAAAATAGTTTGGGGATGTGTCACAACTCTCCTTTTAGTGAAATCCCCCTTGCTACAAAGCATTTGTGGCAAGGGGGATTTCTAATTTATATAGGTGATGACACATCCTTTCATTGTTTCTTCTCTGTGTCCTCTGAGCCCTCTGTGGTGAACTCTTATTTCAATTTAGCTAATGCTTCCTTGATACGACGGATAGCCTCTACGATATTTTCATCGCTTGTAGCATAACTCATGCGGATACATTCAGGAGCACCAAAAGAAGCACCACCTACACAAGCCACGTGAGCTTCTTCCAGCAAGTACATTGCCAAATCATCAGAATCTGCAATCTTACGTTCGCCGTTGCTCTTTCCAAAGAAAGCATCACATTTCGGGAACAAGTAGAAAGCGCCCTGCGGAACGTTTACTTCAAATCCCGGAACTTCCTTAGCCAATTTCACAATCAGGTCACGACGGCGTTCGAATGCTTTCTGCATCTCTTTTACCGGTTCCTGTGTTCCTGTATATGCAACTTCAGCTGCTTTTTGAGAAACGGAACAAGGACCTGAAGTGTACTGACCTTGCAATTTGTTGCACGCTTTTACAATCCATTCCGGACCGGCAATAAAACCGATTCTCCATCCTGTCATAGCGTAAGCTTTGGAAACACCGTTTACAATCACTGTACGTTCCTTCATTTCAGGGAATTGAGCGATACTTTGATGTGCGCCGATGTAATTGATATGTTCGTAAATCTCGTCAGCAATTACGATCACCTGCGGATGTTTAGCCAATACAGCAGACAGTCCGGCCAATTCTTCTTTTGTATATACCGAACCTGTCGGGTTGGACGGAGAACAAAGAATCAAAGCTTTCGTTTTCGGAGTAATAGCAGCTTCCAGCTGTTCCGGAGTAATCTTGAAATCTTGTTCGATACCTGCCGAAACGATTACAGGAGTACCTTCTGCCATTTTCACCATTTCCGGGTAGCTTACCCAGTAAGGAGCCGGAACGATTACTTCGTCACCCGGATTTACCAATACAAGGATTGTATTACAAACTGATTGTTTTGCACCATTTGCACATGAAATCTGGGCGGCTGTATATTCAAGACCGTTTTCTTTTTTCAGTTTCTCAACAATAGCATTGCGCAAAGCCGGATAGCCCGGTACCGGAGAGTAACGGGAAAAGTTATCATCTATGGCTTTTTTCGCAGCTTCTTTGATGTGGTCAGGAGTATTAAAATCAGGTTCTCCTACACTTAAGTTAATAACATCAACACCCTGTGCCTTGAGCTCGTTACTCTTTTGAGACATGGCAAGCGTCGCCGACGGCGACAAGCTGTTCAAACGATCTGATAATTGATTCATTTTGTATCTATTTTATTGTTGTTGAGTGAAAATCGTTGCAAAATAAACGATAATATTTGATATATGGAAACAAATTGGCAATTTACTTATTAAAATGTAAAGTATGCCCCATTCTTTCTTTCTTCGTTCTCAAGTATCGCTCATTATACGGATTAGGAACTGTTTCAACAGGTACATTTTCTACAATCTCCAATCCATAGGCTTCCAAACCAACACGTTTTACCGGATTGTTTGTCAAAAGTCTCATTTTGTGTACGCCCAGTTCACGAAGAATCTGTGCACCTACTCCATAATCACGTTCGTCGGCAAGGTGTCCCAGACAAATATTTGCGTCAACGGTGTCCATTCCGTCTTCCTGAAGTTTATATGCTTTCATCTTTTCCATCAGACCGATGCCGCGTCCTTCCTGATTGAGGTAAACCACCACACCTTTTCCTTCTTTTTCGATCATTTCCATCGCTTTATGCAACTGTTCGCCACAGTCACAGCGCTGCGAACCAAGGATATCTCCTGTAGCACAAGATGAATGGACACGCACCAGGATAGGCTCGTCTTCACTCCATGTACCTTTAAATATAGCCATATGCTCCAATCCGTTTGATTTCTGGCGGAAAGGTATCAGACGGAACTTTCCGTATTCGGTAGGCATATTTACTTCCACTCCTTTTTCTACAATGGATTCCTGTTTCAAACGATAAACAATCAGGTCATGAATAGAAATCAGTTTCAGTCCGTGTTCATCTGCCATCTGGCGGAGTTCGGGCAAACGTGCCATTGTTCCATCTTCGCTCATGATTTCCATCAAAGCACCTGCCGGGTAAAGTCCTGCCAGACGAGCCATGTCAATCGTAGCTTCCGTATGTCCGGCGCGGCGAAGCACTCCTTTTTCTTGTGCATATAACGGATTGATGTGTCCGGGACGACCGAAGGTTGCCGGTGTAGATGCAGGATCGGCCAACGCCTGAATAGTAGCGGCACGGTCGGAAGCAGAAACACCTGTTGTACAGCCTTCCAGTTTGTCAATGGTAACCGTAAAAGGAGTTCCCAACACGGAAGTATTGTCACTTACCTGATGCGGCAAATCCAACTCCTTGCAACGAGACACCGTGACAGGCGCACAAAGCACCCCACGCGCATGTTTCAACATGAAATTCACTTTCTCGGGAGTTATCTTTTCAGCTGCAATAATCAAGTCGCCTTCATTTTCGCGGTCTTCATCATCCACTACTATGACAAACTTGCCTTCTTTGAAGTCGGCAATCGCATCTTCTATTCTGTCCATTTTAATAGTCTCTTTCATAACACTTATTTATTGATTTTCTGTATGATGAATTGAATTTGTTCATTGTTCTTTATAATCCGTTCCATATCCTTAGCCAGACGAACGCGGAACGCCCAGATGCGGAAATAGAAAAATAAACCGATAGGGAAAATGACTCCGGCTACCAAATTCAACCAATATATATGGAACGGGCGCACATGAGCAGAAACGGAAATAACCGGATAATTGTTTAATGCACCGATCAAAGTGGCCGATTTCGTATTGGACATTTCTTCAACCAACGCTTCCAGCTTTTCATTGATAGCCATTACTTCGTTGTCATCCTCGCTCGACATCCACAATTTAAAATAATTCGGTGCTTTTTCCAATCGTTTCCTGGCAGCATACGCTCTGCACTCTGCAGTAAGTTGTTCCAAATCACCGTTCAGACGTGTGTAATCAGGATCATGGATAATCACTTCTTTCTTAAATATATGGCGTACACTACGGATTCCCGCAATCTTCTTGAACCAGTTAATATAGGCATCTGCATTAAGCACCACAGAATCCTTATTCGATTTATAGGTAAGGAAAACTCCTAACGGGGCAAGGACCGCACTACTTGTCCACATTCCCATCCATACTATCCACTTACCGTCACGGGCCATTTTATATCCTGTATTATCAATGATATAGTAAATGATAAATACCAACACAGATACAATTACCGGCATTCCGAGACCTCCTTTGCGGATAATTCCGCCCAATGGAGCTCCGATAAAGAAGAACAGCAGACAAGAGAGTGAAATCGTTATCTTCTTATGCCATTCGGTCTTATGCTTACGAATATTATAATCATTGTTCTCCATCGTGAATTTCTTGAACCCAAGATCGTTGGCCACGTTCTCCGCACGACTGACAGCAGAAGAAATCACCTTCTGTTTCTGCGTTAAAGAGGCTACTTCGTAAAGACTGTCTACATTATATTCATGAATATCCGCCTTTTCTATTTTGATCGTATCTTCCTTTGTCAATCCATAAGAAGGACGGAAGTTTCCTTCTGCCACTTCCCTGTAATACTGTCGCCCGATACTGTCGCCCACTACCGTCATTGAATCTATGGAACTCTGCAACTGTGCCATATCCTTAGCACTGGACTGCTTACCCATGATCTCACCGTCAACCATATTGAAATCGGAATTAAACTCAATAATGGTATGTTTTTCCCGGAATTCCTCGCGTCGATAAGGTACATTCTCCGATTTCATACTTTGTGCCCTCAAATTCTCAAATAAATCTCCGCTATACAAATGTAACCAAAGATGCTGCTTATCCGCTGTCATCTCTAAACGTCCGGAATCAGCATATATAATACGTGCTTTCTCAAACCCATCTTTCATGCTATAAATCAACACATCATATAGCATACCGGTCTTCCGGTTCTTCTTAGCTACCTTTAAATTATAATCCTTTATTTCAGAATAGAAAACTCCTTCCGGAATATCCAACTCCGGAGATTTCTGTTTCATCGAAAGAATCAGGGTTCCCAGCTTAGCCTGGGCGATAGGACCTACTACATTTTGGAAATAGAATGAGACACCGACAAGCCCACAAACGAAGAAAGCAAGCGGACGCATGATTTTAAGGAGGGAAATACCTGCAGCTTTCATCGCAAGCAATTCATAACGCTCGCCAAAGTTACCGAAAGTAATCAAAGAAGCCAGTAACACCGCCAATGGCAACGATACTGGCACTAGTGTTAATGCGGAATAAAAGAAGAATTGAGCCATTACGCTCATCTCCAATCCCTTCCCGACCAATTCGTCTACATATCTCCACAGGAACTGCATCATGAATATGAACAGACAGATGAAGAATGTACCAATAAAGAGCATCAAAAAGCTCTTTACGATGAATATATCTAATTTCTTTATGCGTAGCATCTTAATAGGTTCGTGCAATTAGGATGCAAAATTAGCACAAAAAAAGGAGCATCGAAAATTTTTAGTTGAAAGTTAACTAAAAACCACAAGTTCTTCTTAATTTAGCTACTTGTGACTCCCACAATTCTTTCATATCGCCTACTTCATCCGGCTCTGCGAAATCGGTAATTTCCAACACATAGTCACTAGTCAGCTCATTATAAGTCATCTTGATTTCAAAATAATCGCGTTCGTTTTCATCATCCAGCCAACGGAAGCGGATAAAAGAGAAAGAGCGGATGGCAATAATCTCTGCTTTCCTCTGTTCTGTCTTGCCCCAATGAAACTCTACTATTTTATCGTCAGAAATAACTTTGTCTGCAAACCAGTCCTCCAACCCGGTCGGTGTACTAATAGCTCCCCAAAGAATATTTTTAGACGTTGCATTCAACAAATACTCCAAATGAATCTTTTCCTTTTTCATAGCAATTTCGAATTGTTTTTACGTGTGCCAAGATAAATACTTTTTTCTAAATACATCGCATAAATCAGACACTTTATTATTTATTCTTTCATTATCGAGCCCCAAACTCCCTATTCATAGGGAAAATAAAGAGCTTTCTTAAAGAAAAAACACAAAAAAGTTATGAATTGTTTTGGAGATTATAAAAAATCATCTATCTTTGCACCCGCAATCGAGAAACGATGGCGGGATAGCTCAGCTGGTTAGAGCGCATGATTCATAATCATGAGGTCCCCGGTTCAATCCCGGGTCCCGCTACTAAGTCGAAAGGCTTGTAAATTAGGCAATTAGGAGGCTTCCACTCTTGGTTGTCTTTTTTTATTTTACTAACCGGTGAAATCATAGTGAAATCACAAATTTTCAAAGCCAAGCTCACAAACATATATCTTACCCTTTCATAAACAAAGAAAAGCTACCTACCACACAGATAGAACAGCTTCTCAAAATTCATTTTAAGCATACCCATATTGGCATTTTAGCAACTTTCTCTATTTGGGTAACACATTATATTCCTCATATATAAAATGGTCTAAAATAGAGAAAGGCATAGGGGAGGGGGTAAATCAGGGTGCTCTAAATATAGCCGCTAAATTACAAATTTTAATTTTTCTGATTTTTTATCTGAACTAAAATATATTTTTTACTGCTAGCTTTGTTTCAAAACCTTTAGTTATAATTATATCAGCAGACTCTTCCTGTTCGACTATAACTAGGAAGAGTCCGTTTCTTTAATTTGACTGAATAAAACAACAATTATTTTGCATTTTTCACTTCTGTCTCAAAATATTTTTCAAGCAAAATATCTATCACTCATATTTTTTGACTGTATTGAAAAAGTCTATATATGATTTTTGCATTTTTTCGGCAATCGGAAGAAAATCTTCTAGCTTCTTAAATATCTCTTGATATTCTTTAGGCATCTCGTCCATTTTTAATTCATAGTCTCTAATTTTAATATCACCATTATTATTCATATAAGCATGGTATATTTCCACCTTTTTTTCATCTCCTTTTTTGATTCTTGCTTTAATTTCATAATGAAAGGAAATAATTCTATCCTTATCAATCTTCATACTGTCTATTTCAACTGCCATTGCTAGATATTCAGATTCGTAGGTATCTGATATATCCATTAAATCATGTAATTTTTTATTCATGTCCGATCTCTCTTCACGGCTAGCCTTTTGATATGTATGAGCTAATTTCTTTTTGTTGATATTAATAAACTTGTCTTGCAAAATTTTGATCCCATTAAGAACATTTTGGGCGTTTCCCAATATCAAATCTAATTCTTTATAGCTGATAGTATCAGTTAGTTTGATAGACGTTACTTCTTTCAAATCTCTTGGTTCTCCGAAGTTTTCCTTTACATAAATTTTAAACTCATGTTTTATTCGGTCTTCTGTAGTTTGTTCGCAACTAATAAAGGAAGTTGCAAAGAGAAAAGAAATAAATAGCATTATTGTAGTTTTCATATATTTATATGTTCATTGGTTAATACTAAATAAAAGTGATTGTAAGTAATCCAACTCGTAGTGTATTTTAGATTATGAAAGGTTCTTCATAGGTTAATTTGTATATAATATAGTTAAGCTTATACTGCTTTTAAAAGAAAATATAAAAAGTATTATCTATTTTATTGTTTAAAAATAAAGAGTAAATAAACTTTTATTACGTACTCCAATATAAGAATCGCTACTGTTTGAGGGAGTAAAATACACTATCTGACCTTTGCTATGATGATTTCTTGGCACGCAATACCATAGACTTTCGTATGAAACCTCCCAACTTTGTCGTTTGTATCGTTTATATTGTGCAATACAATCTCCGACAAAACTCAATGATTCACTCGTATATCCGCCACCCATACTTACTCCAGGATTCCAAAACTGTCCTATAAAAGAATACACATTTTTTTCATTGACTTTCTTAAAAGAAAGTTTTATACCTTCATTCTCATCAGTTTTCTTCTTTTTGATTAACCCTCTAAGATTCATTATCTCACCTGTGATATCCATGTATAGTTTGTCGGAATAACCTGAATAGTCATTTTCAATTACAAGCTCTCCATTCTTCAATGTACCATATCCTATTCCCATTGTATATTGACTAAAACAATATGAAACCCTTCCTTGTGGAGAAATTGATATAAAAAATAAATCATTATTTAAAGATTCCCATACTCCTGCTATTTTATCAATAGTATTTTCAGACTCATTGGTTTCATTAGAGTTAGGGGAATCATAGCCTTCATCTTCTTTAGAACAACCAACACAACAAGAAGTAATTCCTATCAAACAACAAAATATCATGATTATAACCATGCAGCCATAATCATTCCTCTTGCTCATATGTTTCCATGATTCGGGTTTATAATCCCATTTACCTTTTCTTGCCATAATAATATTACGATTTTATGATATTCAATTTTCAAACGCTTTTAGTTGAGCTTTTTGTTTAAGAATTTTAAGGTCCTCTTCTTTTTTACGAGGTTGTTCATCAATACAGTTTGCTACTGTAGAATATTCAGAACCTATATAATCATATTGTCGACAATCTAACAACTTATTGAGTTTAACAACATACCTATATCTAAAACCATAAGAATAACTATTATCGTTTATAGTTTCCACAATAGACTCATATTCTCGAAGAAGATTTTTATATTCCCGCTCTATTGCTCTATCAAAATCCTCCATCAATTTAGAGAATGCCAACTCCTCTTTTCTTTGGCGGTCATATTTTTTATAACACACCCATCCAAATACTATCACTAAGGTTAGTATAGAACAGATTATAGCTAATGTACGTCTTTTTATTTGCATAGTAATATCATTTTTTACAAGATAACGTTCTACCTATTATCACTGATGAACATCCCAGTACCATCCAAATCAGACTTTTTACCATTACCGCAGAAGAACGTGACGCTGAAATGATGTAATTATAAGCATCGCCACCAACATACTGTTCTTCATAAAATTTCAAAGGATTATCGCCAAAGTTTAAATCTTTAGCATAATATTTAAAACCAAACGTTATAAATATAACACCTAACACATAGAATATAATCTCAAAGATTTTAATAAAATTGAGATTGACCGTTTTTTGTTGCTCGACAGTTCCATTATTGAAACTTTCCTGTTCGTTCTGACTTTCCATTTTTTTCTTTTTATAGTTAAACATAAAGTGAATTAAATCAATACTTACCTCACGTCTAAGCATAAAAAGAGCGTGAGTATGTACATATCACGCTTCGAAGGTACTACCACATACCTGCATACAAGATAAGCACATCCCACGCCTATGCGCAGGCGTTCTGTGCCTATTATCCTTGTATGCTTTTTGATTGTGGTAGTTTCTCGAAGCAACGATAATAGCAAAACGCTATGTTTTCATAAATAGTAATTCAACACGACTGTTGTATACGATGCAAAAATATGAAAAGTTTTTGATAAAAGAATAAATGTTCAATACATTATTATATAACTAGTATATAATATATTAATAATAATATATATAGTACATAATTCATAGAATAATTAAACCTGCTTTCGCTCTCGATTAATTTATTTTTTTAACGCAGTTCTTTTCTTATCTGACAGATAGTCGTTAACATCTTTATAATCTTGATAAAAATCATAAGTGACAACCTTGTTCTTTCCTGCCATCGCCAATAGTTCCGTATAGCATTTCTTGCCCGCTTCATCGTTATCTAAAAAACTATGAATAACATCATATTGGTTTAAAATGTCTTTTGTCTGTTTTAAAGTAGTAACGCTATGTAGTATTACACAATCAGTTTTGGGAACTATTCTATCTCCTATCATCAGTAAACTTAGAAAATCAAAAATGCCCTCAAAGATACAAAGTTCATTGCTGCGTTCCCCTTTGATGATCGAATACGCTTTGTTACCGATAACCATTTTAAAATGGTTGAGTCCGACTATTTCCCATCCTTCTAGTACATTCTGCATTCCTAAACTATAATATTCTCTATTATTATTGACATAGTATATTTGTTTTAAGTATGCACCCACAATATTACTACTTATTCCCCTGCTAATACAATATTGCATGAGGGATCCCGATGAATGTGGTACGGTTATGCTCTTTATCATCGTTTCAGAATAAGACTGAATCGGAGAAGAATTTAGACTTTCCCGGTGAAAAGAAAAATCACCATTTTCTAAGATCTTACATGCCGTACAAAAATTGCATTGCTCTAGCTTCATTACTAAGTCTATAACTGAACCACCTTCACCGGTTCCGTAGTCGTACCATAAGTTTTTATCATAGTTAATTTTAAAACTTGGGTTGCGTTCATCCCTAAACGGAGATATGTATAATCCATAACCATTTTTTCTTTTCACAGGTTTTCTATTAATATAGCTTTCAATACTGATATCTTTAGCTTTCATATTCTTATTAGTTTTAAAATATAAGAGGTTGTTAGGTTGTAGGTTGATTATTCGCAAATGTCTTTATTTATAGTATTTTAATGACATTACAACCTACAACCATACAACCATAATGTTATTTATTCAAAAGTTTGTTTACGGCTTGTTGAGTAATACCTATCGCTTCCGCTAATTTGGATTGATTTAGCTTCTCATATCTCTTGGATAGTTCTTTGAAAATATCAGCATTTGATAGTCGTAAGATTTCTGTATCATTTAATAAATGTGTATTAACCCTTTCTGCCATTGCGGTAAAATAGCGACAAATCTGAATACAATACTCAACAATCGAAACCTCAATAGTATTGGTGTGCGTTTCTTTTGTTTTCACTTTTGCAATATAAACAACTAAGGATAAACGAGAGAGCGCAATTTCCATTTTAGAATATACCGCACGTAAAAAGTTGTTTTCTGTTTGGTTTATCTTATCTGTTAATTCATTGGCATATTTTATAAATGCCTTTTTAGCCTCATCTGAAAAAGAAGTTTCAGATTCCGGCATGATGCACAAATCGTTTATAAAAGAATCATAATTAGCCAACAGTGTCTTATCCATCGTTTGATCCTTGTAATATGGCTTTGGGAAATCCGGTGGAAACACAAATAGAAAGCGTTGCATGAATCCATTGTCTATCATTGTTTCATTTTTCAGAAACCTTTTCAGAGCATCAGGTTGGGTTGTGCCGATTACTGATAAAAACGGATCATTAATAATCGTAATGTTTTCTCCTTTACGGTTTACTCTTATACTGGTATTGTTATATATTGATAGATAATTTTCCACTTCTCCACTTTTTGCATACCGTCCGAAGTCATTAAACCAACCGACCAACTCATCTCTATAAATAGTAATTCCATTACTTTCCCCAATAGTGCTTAGTAAAGCTTCGGGAGTAGCATCATTGTTTAGATAACATTCAAAGGTCGGTCGAGCAGAGTTTGTGGAGTTTTTTTTTCTCCGCCTCTTGCCACTTTTCCAACTCTTTTAAATAAAGTAAATATTCATTATGCTCTTTTTCTTCTAATGGTTTAAAAGCGATTGATAAGGGAGCAGACTTTCCCACGCCACTTTTTGCAATTATAATGATCCATAATTGGGGGTAATTTATATATTTATCTATTAACTTCGCTTTCTTTTTAATTGCAGCACACATTGCGGAAATTAAGCTAACAGCGAAAAGTTCTTTTGGTACTTGATACACCTCTGCGCCCTGCATCGTCATTTCTTGAATCAATGAGGGTAATCCATAAATAGGAAATTCTAGTTCTTTATCATTGCTTGACTTGTTTTTGTCTTCTGCCAAATGTGACGCTTTGTCGTCCTGCAAAGAAGTTGTATTCAATACATCTATGTTATTGCATTTTTCGCTAGAATTAACTATCTTTGTTTCAGTATTAATAGGCTTTTCTGCTTGGAGGATTTCCCCTGCGCCTGTTTGCGGAGACGCAGGGAGATTTTTCTTTTGTTTCATACAGCCGTACCTCCTTTCCCTAGCTTTTCTAAATCTTCCAATAACTCCTCTTTGTAAAAGAAGAAATTTCTGCCAACGCTATAGCATCTAATTCTTTCTTCATCTCGAAGCTTCATCAAGGTATTAACGCCTACGCCTACAGCCTTACTCGCATGACGGAATCCTTTCAACTTTGTTTTAGAGGGTTGAGGCTTCTGGATAGCCAACTTTTCAACAGCATTGTTTACTGCATCATTTACTAACTTATATAACCCTTCTTTTGAAAGAGAAATAATAACTCCTGCTTCCATGCCTGCTATTCCAACAGGGCTTTCATTACTTTTTGTCATAACTTTGTATCTTTAAAATTATGGTTGCAAGTAACTTAGTGCCCGATTGGTGCCCAAACGGCACTGAAAAAGCTCTAACTATTTTGTTTTTCTACTATTTAAATTGTTTGGGAAGCTTGATAAATTTACCCTCATCAGCTTTCAAATGCTTCTTTATAGTTGTAATCTCTAAAGGAGTATAACGATTGCCACCCTTATTCCAATAACAACATAGCTTAGGAAAAACCTTCAATAAAAACAAAGCACATTGTTCTCTGGTTATTCTATTTGATCTATTATTCCATAAATGCCAAACATACCACATAAACGAGTATATGTCCCCTCTCTTTATTCTCTCATCCATATGTATTTCCGATATATTCTCTGGTACTACTCCGGTTTTTAAAAAACAAAGCAAAATTTCCTCAAGATATGTGATATGTGGCTTTTCTATATACGATGCAAAACACTTATAAAACCATGTAACAATATCATTTTCTATTTTTTCCTCCTTGGCTTTATCTCTTTTTTTATTATCTTCACAATAAGTCTGAATTACTCCTTCTTCAATAAGAGGACAGCGTACTTTTTCAATCAAATCTTTTACTCGCTTGATAAACATCAAATCTGATACAAAACATCGAAACTGTTCCAGATTATCAATATCAAACAATCCAAACAGAACGCTTTTCCTATCAATATCAGGCATACCTTTTTGATACCATTCAATACCTAATTGTTTATATCTTCTTATAGTCAGTGCTTGTCTATTTTTCAATTCCCCTTCTAAATATTTAATATATTCCTGTTTGTCTCCATTAGCTCTTATCTCGCCTTCAGCACTTAAACAAGCGAGTTCTTGAGTATGATCTATTGATAGTAACAAATTATCAAAATATGCATCATAAAAAACTTCCACTTCTGTTTTATTCCAACTGGAATAGTACCATTTTTTAGCCTTACCCTCTTGTATTTTCTTATATAAAGTCTCATCTGTTGCCAAAGTCACTATTCGTTTAAAGTGCTCATCCATATTTATCTCTGAAAAAACAGGATTAGCTTTTAATAAAGGAGCTAGTCTTGATAAAGTATTATTTTCATTGTAATAATAGGAATCTTTTTCTTCTTGAGATAAGTCCTCCCATAATTTCATTTTATTATGATTCTCCATATCTTACTGCATTAATTTAGCAAACATTAATAGTAATTCTTCTTTAGGGATATTTTTAAGTTCATCTAAAATATTTCTTTCTGATTGCAACACCTTTTCACCATCACCTTCCTCTTTCAACAAAAACGAGTTAAACAGCATCATCTTCTCATGAGGAAACTCACTAATATAAAGCGCTGTCACATTTTTACTTGTACTATGTCCCATTGCTTGTGATATATATCTTTCCGGCACTCCCGCATGAGCTAAATTCGTTGCAAAAGAATGTCTTGCCCACGTCATACTCGGTCGTTGAGGCATTTCAAGCAACTTACAAACAACTTCTAATCTATCTTTGATATTACTATTCTCTTGAGCAATTCGTTTTCGTATCAGTTCTTCATCTACTATATCTTCTAAAATATAATCAAACACTCTCTCACCGTATTTTTCTTCATTAGCATATTTATCTATAATAGATCGCAATTCCGGTATAATAGGAACTATCACCTCACTTTGATTATCTGATTTATCTTTAGTTTTAGTTCGTAAAAAACGGAAGCATGATTTACCAGTAGAAAAATAATAATCATTATATTCTAAGCGAGCTAAATCTGCCAAATTCATACCATTTCCCAAATAAGCAGCCAAAAATGTGGCAACACTACGAAGTACTACAAATTTATAACCCGCTTTCCAATGTGCAGGCATATCTTGCTCCAAAAAATTATACAATCGTATTATGTCAGACACAGATAAATATTCTTCCTTCCTCGTAGCACCTCTCTTTATTTCTATTTTCCCCTTACCAAAAGGGTAATTTCTTACATCAATTAATTTTCTTCTAACAGCTTCATTTACAACAGCTCTACAAGCACGCATATATATACCAACGGTAGTAAGAGAATAAGATTCGTTCAACATTGCACCTCTCCATCTTTCAAATGTCTCTTCTGTAACATCTTCAAATCCAATATCTCCAACAAGCTTTTCAAAACATTTTGCCGCAATCCTATAACTTTCAGCTGTTCCTAACTTTTTAGCTGAAGCTACAGATTCCCATAATTTTAAGAAAGTCTTATCATCCTGCTTATTCTTAACTCTCTTCTTCAATGCATCAAAGGAAAAGCAACCATCATTAGACAATTCCACCACCTTTTTCCAAATATTATCGAATAGGTTTATTTGTTTTTGCTTTTTCCCCCAAGTACTTTCTTCTTTATCAATAACTCCACGACCTGTCGCATGACGCAGCTCATCCCACTCGCCAACAGTTACTAAAAATCCGGTTCTAAAATAAATAGATTTCCGATTTTGAGAGATACGAACGCAAACTGGTAATCTCTCATCAATCTTATTCGTCTTCTTCCTTGTATCAATTGTCAATGTGGCAACAATATTAAGGTGTCGTTCCTGCTTCAAATGTCCTAAGCCTTTTTCTTCTTTCATATTCATGTGTTTTATATCATTTTCAAGGTAAGTGAAATCATTGTGAAATCACAATCGGGAAACGATACAAATATACAAAAAACATTTCAATACACAATCACTGATTATCAGACAATTATCCAAAATAAATATTTCATTTAAAACAAGAAAAATCAAGAAAAAACGCTTCTATGTGATTCATAATCATGAGGTCCCCGGTTCAATCCCGGGTCCCGCTACTTGATAAGAATAAGGCATTTGGGAGGCTTCCACTTCTGGGTGCCTTTTTCTTTTTTAGCTCAATTGGTACAGGTGACGCTAATTAACGACCCTATATATTTAATTAGAAACATCAAATCCCTTTTCCATATCTATTGGATTCCACATAAAATCAAACTCATCGTATTTGATCACATCACTCTTTCTCAATTGACTATCAATCTTTTCGTTTTTAGTGTTTCTTTGCAAGGTACATCTGTAAGATATTTTACTTATCTTTTTTAGCATATTTTTCATCTCCGCCGATTCAGGAGTGTTCTCTTTATCAATAATGACACATTCATTCAGTACAGTTTTCTTCCCTCCATGAATAAAACTGGGAATACCCTCTATCTTACATCGCTTAAAATATTTGATCCCACTTCCTATGCAATAAAGCACATTCTTTTTCCCTTTAAAAAAGCAATCTTCAAATTTTACATTATCGCCAGCAATAAAGCAAGTTATTGCCGAGATATCAGATTGTGAGTCATTGTGAAACGTCACATTCTCAACACAAAAACCTGGAGCAAATACATAACAGATAGCAGTGCCCCAATTAATCTCCCTTACATTCCAACAATCATTTCTTTCAGTATGATTACTATGAGAAATAACTACGTCTGACTGTCCCAATAAACTGACATTAACCTTTGATGTTGGAACAATAAGTTTTTCATCATAAATCCCCGGCCGTATCAATATATTTGTACGTTTATCCAAACGGAAATCAGGAACAGAATTTATAGCCTCTTGAAGAGTAAAAAAATCCCCACTTCCATCTTTTGCTACCACAAAATCATAATACCGTACATATTTACCCAATGCCGGAACCTCTCTCGCAATTGCATCTATAAGCAACTTCGCTATTATACGAGCACCATAAACCGACAAATGGGTATTATCCTGCCGGCCTTGCGGGCAGGCAACAATAGCATTTGGCTCTATCCACATATACAATTCCTTACTCTTTTCCGGCCCCATACTACTTATCAAATCATGTGTAATTCGATTTGCATCGACAAACGGCACTTTCATTTCATGTGCGACATTACGAGGTGACTCTAAATAAGCACCATGAGTATCAAATAAAATATTTCCTTCAACTACAGACTCTTTATTATCAGGAATTTTACGAACATCTCTAACAAAAGAAGAGTCCATTTGTGATACAAAATTTCGTCGTACAATAGCATTTAACAATATAGGAGTTGCCCCACGAGCCCTCGTATCACGTACAAAACGACGCAAATTTTCGTCAAATGTCGTTCCCGGTTCTGTATGCCGCGCTCTATCCGCTTTCTCATCATTATGTCCAAACTGTATAATAACATAATCTCCTGGCGACAAACGCTTCAGAACCTCATCCCAATGTCCCTCTGATATAAAACTTTTACTACTTCTTCCATTGCGTGCATGATTTTCCACATAAACTTCCTCTGTGAAAAAGCCTCCTAACATATGCCCCCATCCTCTCTCTTGATTTCCACCAATCAGCGGCTTATTGGACATAGTAGAATCACCAACCATGAAGACTGTTATCACTTTTTTTTCTGTTGTAAATGAAGATAAAATTAATACTATCAACATCACAAATATTTTATTCTTTATATTCATTTTATCCATTTTTATTTAACCAATATTTCATTCCAATATTTGCTAATATATTCTTTATTTATATCCACGGCAATTAATACTCTGTCACTATCCCTTGCATAACTAGTATCACTATAAAAACGAGTAATTTTACTATCATATTCTCCCACATATTTTAAGCTACCATTTTTCGGAGAATACCACCATACATTTTTCTTCTCTCCACTAATCTTGTCCAAATCTATTTCCATAGGACATCCCGTATGATTATATACCAACAGATAATCTTCCCCCCGGGTAGCTATTACACGATCATAACGTTCCCCATTTTGACCTGAAATTATAGTCTGGTCAGGAATACGTTCAAAATAAGGAAATGCAAGAATCAGATTTTTCAAATACTGCATTTGATTAAAGCCCGCATCCTCCAACGCGTGCCACCAAGCCCTATTCGCTCCATAAGAAGGAACTAGCCCCGGACGATAAAACTGCATAATATTATTATTTCCATAAGTATGCCCGCAAGCCCCCGCAAAAACAGACCAATAAGCATATCGACGCACGTCAGTAGCCATCCAACGAGGCTCTCGTATATCATGTAACCCTTGCGGAATGTCTTCATAACTCGGTTCAGCATCAAGTACGGGTTTTAATGGTTTTTGAGACAAGCTATATTCCACAAAGCGCCAGTTATCTTCCTCCGTATTATCTTGAATTGTATAATCCCCATCCCCTTTACGTTGCCCATAACGGCGATGTCCACTCTGAAACATATTAAAGTCCAGCCAATCAGCATTGTTGAACCATGTAGTCGAAACAGTACGCCCAAATGGATGAAATGTCATTAAATGATTCCTGTCAATTGATTTAATAGCATGTGCCAAGGTTTCCCAAACTTCAGTTTTTATATCTCCACGTATATCTCCTCCAATTATCCAAACTATATTAGGAGCATTTTTATACCGTTCAGCTAAAAACTTACCATAGGATTTAGCTTGTTCTACATTCATAAGCCCTCCTTTTACCAGCCCCCCCAAATGCAAACCAACCCAACATAGATACCATTTTCCTCTGCTATTTTAATTATATAGTCCATATGCTCCCAATATCCATATTCATTAGAATGATCTGCCTTGTTACAAACAAATCCGTCTACCATAGAATACTTCCCATACACATTCATGGCAGGCACAGCATTTATTGTTTGTACTTGCACTACATTATATCCAGCCTGTTTGCATTTCTGTAGATAAAAACGAACCTCATCACGATTTAAACGTTCCGGCATCAACCATCCCGTTTCTCCCAACCAAAAAAAAGGTACTCCATTCTCATGCCTCAAATATCTGCCTTCATCGGAGACTATTAACTTTCCATTACTCCAAGGCAGATCAACATTAAACTTTGCTTGTATTGGTAATAGAAGAATTCCTAATGAGTAAATTATAAGTAGAATCTTTTTCATTATGCATTTATTTCTCACTGTTGTCTATAATTTGTAACCTGTTTCTATTAAGAATAACAACTTTTCTCACAATGCAGTTTCAATCTTTATTCCCCACATTCTCACCATTTATAAATAAATTATGAAACCTAACATTGGAAGCACCTTTGATATCATATTTTCGTTCTACATTATTAAACCGACAGTTAGAAAGTTGTATGTTATTTATATTCAAAGTATCTCTTAAACCTATAATCAGTATTCCATAGCGGCTCCTATCACATTGAACATTATCTAAAAAGACATTTTTTACTGAAGGAGGGAAATCTCGACTACAAATTTCATCATGCTGATAATCCAAATTGATTTTTAACACAGCTTCCTTACATTGACCAACCTTAATATTTCGCACATAAATACCGTCTATCACACCACCACGGCAACTATTCGTTTTAACACGAATAACACGCTCTAATTCAGGACTATCCATTTTGCAGTTCTCTACAAAAAGATTCTTAAACCCTCCGGAAATCTCACTTCCAACTACGACTCCACCATGCCCATTTTTCATTGTGCAATTTTTAATCACAATATTTTCACTTGGAATATTCCACTTACGTCCATCAACATTACGCCCAGACTTAATTGCAATACAATCATCACCTGTATCAAAATAACAATCATCTATCAGAACATTATAACATGACTCCGGATCGCATCCGTCACCATTAGGTCCTAAACTTTTAATATGTACTCCACGTACAATAAGATTCTTGCAAAACACAGGATGTATCACCCAGAAAGGCGAATTTTGAAGTCTGACTCCCTCAATCAACACTAAATTACAAGAGTAAAAATTAATCAATTGCGGTCTTAATCCATCTTCTAAAGAAAATATACGTTCTGCCACAGGAACAGCTCCTTCTGAATACATTTGCAGTCTATCACGGCTTCCACTTTTTTGTGAAGGAATGCCCGGTTTCCAACCAAACTTCGGATTACCATTCCATGGCCACCAATTATCATTGGAGCCCTGTCCGTCAATAGTTCCATAGCCAGTAATCGCAATATTAGTTTCTCCATAAGCATATATCATTGGGCGAGTTGTATAACAATCAATCCCCTCCCAGCGTGTTAATACTGGAGGAAAATAAAGTTCCTGCCGTGTTGAGAATTTCACAACTGCACCTCTCTCTAAATGGAAATTCACATTACTTTTAAGAGTAATTGGACCTGTCAAAAATTCCCCTTTTGGTACAATTACGACACCACCCCCATTTTGATTACAAGCAATAATAGCATTATTAATTGCTTCAGAAGCTAATTCAGTGGAGTTTGGCACAGCTCCAAAATCTAAAATATTATATTCTCTATTTGGAAAGGAAGTTTTCTTTATACTCTTGATTATCTTATTAGCCATCCCCCAATTTGAAGTCGCGGCATTTATAGTATTACTACAACTTATCACAAAAAGTGCAATTAATATACTTACGTTCTTCATTTTCTTATTTATTTAATTCAATACAGCCCATTATAAAAGGTCCAATAGCTTTCGGATCATTATCACGAACCGGCTCATTTATATAATATTGAAAACTGCCATCACGATAAGGATTTCCTCCTAAACCAGCAACCATGCAACACTGAGTAATATTAACCGTTCCATCGGCATCAATACGAATCAGTTTCTTCATTATGCCATCATAAGCATCGACGGCAATCTTCATATATTTTTTAGCAAGGTACCCTTTGTTTACAGCTTTGGCTATAGAATACATAAACATAGCAGTAGCCGAAGCTTCCTCATAATTACCTTCACGATCTCCTAGATTTACTATCTGATACCAAAGTCCATCATGCTGATATTTAGACAGAGAATCGGCCAGCCCTTCCACCATAAAAAGTAGATTTTCACGTAATGGGTGATTCTGGGGAACAAAATCCAAAACATCAACCAAAGCCATAAACCACCATCCGATGCTACGCCCCCAAAAATGATAAGATAATCCAGTTTCAGGATCACACCACTTTTGTATTTTCTTTTCATCCCAAGCGTGAAAATACAATCCAGTAATAGAATCATGCATAAAATTCTCTACTATAACAAATTGCATAATTACATCATTTAACAGTTCGGGTTTATTATTAACAACCGCGTACTGTGCCAAATAAGGAGAACCCATATACAAACCATCAAGCCACATTTGCCAAGGATATATCTCCTTATGCCAAAAACCACCTAATGAGTTACGTGGATGACTCAGCATAGTATTATAAAGCATATCCATTGCCTTTTTGTACTTGGGGTTATTTGTTTGCTCATACACATCAAACAATATTTTACCTGCATTAATCATATCAATATTATGCCTACCATTGATATAATCATAATTCATGATCTTTCCCTCATCATTTATCATCATGTCGGCATATTGCTCCACATATTGATAGTATTTTTTATTATTAGCCTGTTTCCATGCTTTAAGCATAGCAAGCGTCACAACACCATGACAATATCCGAAAACAGGGCGTTTTACACTATCTATCCGCCATGCTTCCGGAAAACGTTTCATTTCAGAATCAGCCATTCGCAAATACATTTTTTCTTGTGCAATGGCTCCATTTCCCACAAATACCATCAACAAAATCAGTACAAATACTTGGTATAAAACACCCTTCATCTTCATAATAAATACAGATTATAGATTAATAAATACAAATAAACATCTCTATAGCGTGCCACAATCTTACTCTACTTACCATTCACTCTACTTTGTACGATAGCTTTCATATCTTCATTCAGAAATGGAGTCCAATTTTCCTTTCACCCCATTCCAACAAAGCATATTCGTCAACTTAACACTATCTCCGACTATTCTCAAGTAGAAAAGTATGGTTTCAAGACTCTTACAAAACAAGATTTATACGAAGGCAAGCTCACTTCTTTCATAAAGAGAACCATCAACCCAGCCCCCAATCACCTAACCCTTTCATCATAGTATTCTTACCAACATATTCTAACACATATTCCATCACCAATATAGAGATAGTAATCATAGCTACTTATGAACCAAAACACAATCTATAATGGACTACATTCAGAGTTATAAAACAAACCCTACAAATAACGACAATCGTTTTCGCTTTTTATACAAACAACATTTTCGGATAGGTATTTATCATTCTTTACTAGTTATTTTCATGAGCCATTCCGGGTATGCGTCAAGCACTTTATCGGGTGCAGAATCATACCATGTATATCCTCCACGACGTTCTTTACCAATCTCATTTAGATTATCTTTCTTTACTCCGTCACGATCACAAACAAAAGGTTTTTCTGTTTCCAAATCGTAAAATCTGCCCCACACCCTTTCACCTTTAGATGGAACAAGCCTAGCATTTCTTTCTCCTTGCTCATCACGGTATCGTTCAAATTTCATGTCAACAATTTTATGCTCATCAAACCATTTGACCGCTCCCTTTATCGAAGCAATAATTTCAGGTGAAGGATTAGGTATTTTCATCAAAAGTAATACAATTCCTACAGATTCGACTCCACTAAAAGATGGCAATTCATAGGCACGTGCTTTAGCAGGCTTAAGAGTCTGCTCATCATGTTGCGCACACCAAACTGTAGGCAATCCATTCACTTGGATCTGTGTTTTCAAAATACATTCTACCCCCTTGTCGAAAGCCTGTCTTGCTCGTTTTTTTATTTTTTCCTCTAGCTCAAGAGGACTCAAGGAAGGAGCATCCTCATAAATATCTTTTAAAAGATTCATTATATTCACATAAGCACCATCATTGTAGGTTATATGACCTGAATAAGCTACACTTTTTCCTTTTCGAACAGGACAAAACTGTGGCCAACCACCATTATCATATTGCGCATATAATATGTAATTAAAGGCCTTAAGAAAAGAGTTGCGATACTTTTCTTCTTTTCTATGAGTATAAATTTTGGCTAAAAAACGCATTTCCATTATCGTTGCTTCATTATCAAATGTAGCTCCAATTCCTGATGTTCGTATTTTACTCATCTCTTCACTATTAACATTCGTGTGAAAATTTGTATTTTTAGGCCACCCACCTATTTCTGTTTGATAAAGCAAGACTTTATCTGCAATATGCTTCGCTTGTTCTGTACCGTACCAAGTCTCTGGCATACTACAAGCAACTTTGCGCCATGATAATCCATCCAAATTCTGTTGTGCATTCAATATGACAAAGCATAAACACAACCCAACAGTTATTAATAGCTCCTTTTTCATTTTACATCTATAATTACTCGTCCATATCTTGTTAACGCAGGAGTTCCATTGTCAGTAACAGCTACGATTATATGTATTGTCCCCAACCTTTCACTCTTTGGCACCACAAACCAAGCTTTACCCTTATCCGAATCTTCTATCTCAAGAGGATTGCCTGTACGTGCTGCTGCAATATTGAAAGTGCCTACTTCTGGATAATAAAACCAATGATAAGACAATTTATCACCATCAGGATCAATACTTTTCTCTGCATTCAATTCTATGCGATCTCCTATTTTAGCTATTATCTCTTTGGGACAAGTCATACGAACAATAGGAGGATGGTTAGCATTTTTGTAATCTTTGATCGTCCAATCCATACGGGCTGAGAAGTCATTCTGAAAAGCTTCTCTCCAGCGCCATATAGTAGCCTTGTTACTAGTATGCCAAAAGCCATCATTCCCCATAACTTCATCTTGTACGTCTGTCCAAATAGGACGAGTTTCAGGTTCAATGAACCATCGTTCAGTCCTAGGTAAATAAAACTCATAGCGTCCTCCCCAACTCCCCCAATCCGGGTGCTCTGGATTACCAAGACCATTATCTATCAAATATAAAAATGTAGGCGTATCGCCTTCCATCAGAAATTTCATAGAAGGATATTGTGCTCCCAGAGGTCCCTTACAACGAATATGCTTATCCATCCAAGGATTATCTACGATAGCATAGTCAGCTCCAGTAAAACGTCCATGAAATTTATCACCACTGATTCCACTCCAAGTTCCATAATGATAACCTCCAAAACGATGATAACCAGGACTCACTATATAAAATAAGTCTTTAAATGTTTTTCTAATCCAAACACCACTATCATCCTGATCGGAAATGGAATACACTCTAAGTTTCTTAACAAAAGCTTCTACATCTTTAGTAGGACGGGTTTCTTTAATTTTCCATAAGGCCTGTGCCAAACAGTTAGGTCCTCCCCATATTAATATCCAAACCGGACGTTCATCCTCTCGATCAACAGATTCTATTATTAATTCTGATCCCGTAGAATCCATATCCTTTCCAACAGCATACATACCGTAATCTGCTCGTCCTTCTTTAATCACAGAGAGCAGATGATCAACAGTTGGATACCCAAGTTCATGTTTCAAAAGATTAGGCTGAACCTTTCCATATGCTTCTACAATTTCTCGAAGTCTCCAAGCAGCTATTTTCTTTTTTTGATGAATGGATGTCGTCGCTACAATACCTTCTACCTCCCATTGATTAGAATATGTAAGGAAACGAACTAGTGACATTGCATCATCCGGTTCGTTCTCTATATCCGTTAGTACAATAACTCTAGGCTTTTGCTTAAATGAAGCATAAACAGATGTAAACGGGATCAATAATATCCCCAAAAACAAATACATACAAATATTACTATACACTTTCATATTCAGATATTTATATATTCTATTCAATTATAATACCACATAAAGCCATTAGATTTTTACTTAAACATCACCTTTGCACAATAATTGATATGCAGTTATATATCACTCATTGTATACTATTTAAATAAACTTCGAGATATGTGTATCCATTTTTGGCAATCTTATTACGATCAGAAGGATCATTGGGGTTCAGTCCTTTCTCCTTTTCCCATTCATCTGGCATACCATCATGGTCTGTATCAACAGGCGCAGGTAAACTTTTATATTCAGGCCACCCGCCAACATCCTCTTGAGTATCAATAATGCCACATTTCTTAGTGATATCCGGAATAGGCTTTCCATCAGTCTTATAACCACTACCTTCATAAGTAGCATATCCACCCCGTACCTCAGCTATAATTCTTTCATCAACCAAATCACGCTTAGGCAATATAGAACCAGCATTAGACATGACTGATTCGAAAGCTTCCGCAGGTGTTTCCTGATTTATAGGCATGGAATTCCAAGGTTTATTCAATTTCAACTGCAACAGGTCCCCATTACTAATTTGTACACCTCCATCCCAATTATTGGCTGTAACTTTTGCATTACCTGCCATATAGTTATCAGCTATATACCATTTACCATAACACGGATTACCATTAGAATCCAATGTGGTAGGATTAGCAATACGATAACTTGTCCAATCTGGACGTGTAGCAGGTCCAGGTTTATAATAATTAGCAACTATATTTACTGTAAAACTATTATATTCAGGCATGCTAGAATCAAATCCAGCTCCACCATAACAACTGTTGTAAGCCCAATTGTAAATCACATTATTACGAAAATCATTATATCCGGATCCATCTGAAAAACGCGGATTACGACTAGTATGATGAGCCAATAAATTATGATGATAGGTACTGTTGTTGGATCCCCATATACCACCAAAGCCATGATTGCCTTTTTCATGTTTTGATTTATACAAACTTTCGGCAATAATACTCCATTGGATAGTCACATTATCACAACGATAAATAGAAATACACTCGTCAATACTCCAACTAGCAGAAACATGGTCTATTATAATATTTTTATAATAACGGCAGAATATAGCATCTTGTGCAGAGTCTATATTATCGCCTAAACGTATTCTTATATAACGTATAATAACCTCACTAGCGTCAATTGTAATTTGATAATTCTTCAAGCAAATGCCATCACCTGGAGCAGTCTGACCTGCAATTGTAATATACGGATTCCGAATTCTCAATGGACTTTTCAATTCAATTATACCAGAAACACGAAACACAACAGTTCTAGGTCCTGAAGCTTCGACAGCGGCACGCAAACTGCCATTTCCATCATCCTTCAAATTTGTTACTTCATAAACGACACCTCCACGACCACCTACAGTGTTTTTACCATATCCCTCCGCTGTAGGAAAAGCTAAAACTTCAGTTACTTCCCCATCTTCGACCTCATCAGTCATAGAATTCTCTGCATCCGAAGACGAAGAACAGCTGCATGTCATCAATATGCCAACAAAAGATAAAAACATACAATCCTTTATTAAATTCATTTTACGCATTATTATTACAATAATTTTCATTATATATTATTCAAAATAGATTTCGATATATACCCACCTTAGGAGTTTTTATTGCGATTAGAAGCAAAACTCGCACTAAATAAAGCAAAATTTTACTCCCTTAATAGATTTCTCTCCACCATAGATAGAATTATACCCTCAATTGTTAAAACGCATTATTTTATTCATAATTCGAACAATAAAGGTTATTACAATTTATCCAGAAAAATAAAAGCAAAATTTATTTTAACCAGTTCCATCTCTTCTCCCAATCCAAAAGAACCGTAGTTTTCCATTTTGCTACAGTTTTAAAGCCTTGCCATGGTCCCTCAAAGAGAGATAGTTCAGCTTTATCTGTATACCAGTTTTCGCCTAGTTGATATGCATCTTTTGTTATATACCCCGGCCACATTTTATCAACGACAAATTCACCCTTCATTCCATCAAGTTCCTTAATTTCTGACATGATCTGATATTCCAAAACAGCAGGTGCTTTAGGCACATATTTAACACAATATTTACCATCACCCAAATAATAACCATCCCAATCTTGCTTGTCAATACGAAATGTAAAACAAGGTGTTTCAATATTGTTATCAATCTTTGGTCCCTTAAAATGAAACTCGATAACTGAATAAACAGAAACTGTATCTCTCAATGTAGTATTACGATGAAAGATCTTTCGCGGACTATAAGAAATTCTCTCAAAACTTCCTCCCCATGATTCACCCAAAGGATCACTAGGATCCCCATCCATTATATACAATAAAGAAGGAGTATCTCCCATTTTCACATTGCCATTATAGTAATTTTTAAAGTCTGTACCTAAATTTCCTGCGCCATTTATACATTCTTCATAATATAGTTCATTAAACTTATCTTTCTTATTATTCCCTATAAATCCACGATAAGAAGCATTGTTTTCAATCATCCAAAGATTAGGAAAGTTTTCTACAATATATGTATATGCATTGACACTCCACTTCTTATTAGGACCACCAATCCAATAAACTCGGATATTCGGTACAATATCTGGAGCATCATGTAAAGCCTGAGCTAAATCATCAAGTCCTCCCCATACTAACACCCAAAGAGGCCGTTCACTTTTTTCACGAGCACAGTGAATAATCCATTCTGAACCTTCTGTCGCGTCCGAGAAACCTTTTAATGGTGCTCTTCCCTTTCTCCCCTGTTTACATAATTTACGCAATATTTCAGGTTCTACTAAATTCTCAGCATGCTTCTGCAATTTAAAAAAATCCTTCTCATATAAACTAATCATACGCAATATTTCCTCCTTAGAGCCATCGCCAAAAGAGGGAGAAGAGATTAATCCTTCCAAATCAAAAAGATCACTATACATTAATAAATGAACCATTGATTGATTATCATCCGGGTCTGTCCCACCAATATCTGTACTTACCAATATACGTGCTTTTACAAACTGCTCCTTATTGGTACAAGCAAACAAAATACTAACAAATAAACATACTATCAAAAAAGCTTTTATCCTCATGATTATTTAATAAAATATGTGTGTATGGGGTAGAGAGACACAATATTTCACTACCCCTTTTTACTTTTTATTCAATCCACCTTGGATCACCAATATTATTTAAATATATTACAGAAGACGGGTCTTTTATCTGTAGGATCCCCTTGCTATAATCTACAAATAAATCTTCTTGAGGAACGTTCAAGTTGGTCGTTATTTCTTTACTATTTCTTGAGGATTCAGATGCACTACCTGTACGATAATTGTCCTTATATGTAGTCACTGCACTTCCAGAAAGACACAGTTCATAAAAAGCATACGTATCATTATAAGCATTTTCCACATTGCTAAATAAACATTTCAAGATAGTTATTTGGGATGTCTTCTGAAGTTTATTAGCTTGTATAACACGTGCCCCAGAACCAGGTTGACCTAAAGCCTCAAAAACTGTAACATTTTGCATAAACAATTCAATATCAGTTTTTGAATTACCATAAGCATCCGGTAAAAACAATAGGGTCATTTTGGGCGAATTCATAAATGTAGAATTAGTGATTGAAATTTTATCAATTGCAATGACACCATTCAAATCGCTGAACTTGTCAGTTGCAACTAAAGCTCCCCCCTCCATATCATGAAAAACACAATCATCTATAGTAATATCTATAATTCTTTTATTGTTCCCAACTGATGAATTAACCATAACAAATCCAGATGGGAATGCTGAAATAGAGCATTTTTCTATTTTGAGACCTTGCCAAATATAATTCAATCCATCTGACAATTCATTAATAATCAATGCCACTTCACCTTGTAAGCTAATATTGGTAAAGATAATTTTCCCGGCAGAATTTCCATTTGGAGTAAATGGAGACTTAACATTAATTGTAGTAGTAGTTCCTACAACACCAATTAATTGAAATCCTTTCGTAAATGAGTATCCCTCGAGATCAAAAGATGCTCCTCCTTTTATATAATATGCTTGCCCATCCGGTATATCTTCCCTCGCCTCATTTGCCTTCAAGATAGCATTCAAATCATCATCTGGATTCACTACAATTGAACCTTCCGGTGGACCGGCTGTTTTAAATTTTATAGAATTATATGGCCTTTCATACACATCCTCAATCCTTGAATTATAGACAGTCACCACATAAGTTGTAGCTTCCTTTAATCCTAAAATATTATATGAGCCACGTAAATATTGCTCTTCTGTCAACTCTATTTCAATTGGTTTAGAATAGGTTCCATCCTCATTTACCTCTAATTTAGAAACAGTTATACTGTCAACAGGATACTCATCATTAACATTCCATGTTATTACTACTCCATTTTCCGAAATATTCTTATCTGCCACTTCATTCAAGATAGAAGGTATAGCTCTATCATCCGTAGCTATTTTGACCTCACACCATATCGAAGAAATATCATTTGCAGTATTAGTTTTCAATCTTACATAAAAAAGTGTAGAATAAGGCAATTTAGGACTTTTATAAGAAGTTTCAGATATGGTCACCTCGTCAATCAAGTCTGTATATAAATCATCTTTAAATACCTGTACCGTATATGACTCTGCATTATCTACCTGATACCATAATAATTTAAATGTATTTGCTTCCACAATAGGATATCCTGCTACTAACTTCGGTCTAAATATGCCCTCTTGAAACTGCCGTTCACTATCACTACATGCAAAACATAAAATGATTATCGGCAGAATACTTAATAGCTTTCTAAAGAAAGTAGATGTTTTATTCATAATTATTCATTTTAAATTATTTGAACCCATAATAATTTTTCAGATTTGAATTTGAAGACAAGAAAAGTGTTCCATATGGCATCAAATACGGAACAGGATCTTTCTCCGGATCAATAGCCTCTACTGTTTCCGGTGTAAAATATCCACGAAAACATCTTTTTAATGTTGCACATGGTTCCCATTCAAGTGTTACAGCATTTTGTGTCATAAACGCTTTAGCGAAAGGTTTAGAAGAATACCCCACAGGTGCAACAGACAAACGTTCATACAATCCTAAATATTCTATCTTTTTCTTACCCGGCCTATCAGGGTCATCTATTTGTTTGTAATAAAATACATCAGGAACGTCATAATATTTATTCGCTTCCAGCCCGTTTGCATTTTTCCCCATAGCAATGGCTTCTTTATAGAAATTCACTATGACTTTTCCATATAAATTCCATCTGGCTAAATCATATTTTCTTTTATTCTCACCGCCAAATTCCCATTTACGCTCATCAACAATAGCTTGAAAAAAACTTTCTTTATCAGATTTTGAATTTACATAATTTTCCACTTTTTCATTCCAAATCTTTTCGGGAAAAGCTCTTCTCCTTACCTTTTTAAGTGCTTCCTTTGCAGCATCAGTCGGCCCATTATTGTTTTCATTTACAGCTTCAGCATACATTAATAAAACATCTGCATAACGCATGTATGAAGCATTAACTCCAGTACTTTTTGATGTTGTAGAACCCAAAGGGGTATCCATCCAGATTCTTCTATATTTTCCATCTTTAATGCCCGCCAACTGGTTACTTCCCATTGTAGGCCCAGTCTGATTAAGATTTGAATCATACTTATAGTTTACACAGGTAACATCTCTACGCAAATCATTTTTATCAAAAGAAAGCATATACAAAGTTGATAAACTATAACTTCCACTCGATTTCCCATATGGGTTATTATCACCTTCATCCATTGGAACACCAACATAGTAACAAAACTCGCCACTACCACCACCTTTCAAGACAGGAATATCAAATATAAAATCATCATTATTTAGTGTTTTCCAGTTACATACGAGACGCCAGAATTCTTCATATCCCACATTTAAATTATGGTGTCCTTCAAAAATTACTTTACCTGAATATTTCTCCGCTATCTGATAATACTCTTGCCAATCTTCACTGCGTTCCATTGTACCCACCTCATTCGGATTTTCTTTATTAGGCCGGAGCGTCCATCCGCCGCGCGTCAAGGCTATTTGCGCAATCAAACCCTGACAAAATTCTTTAGAAGCTCGCTCCACACCATAAGTAATATCTTTTGCATACTGCATAACTGGTTCTACACTCTTCAAATCTTCAATTAATGTAGTTAATATCACATCTCTATCTGTAGGAGGAACTTGCATCTCATCATCAGAAGAAGAAGGTTTGAGCAAAAATGGCACATCCCCCCAAGAACGGACTAAATCATGATAAATCATTGCACGTAGCACTTTCGCCTCACCATACAATTGTAAAAGATTAGAAGCCTTTCCTAGATCAGCTTGTGCATATAAAGGAGAATTCTCAATACCATCAATTATAGCATTTGCAAGATTTACAGCTTTATACAATTCAGCCATAACACTAGACAAATTGGAATCAATAGAAGTGGGAGCAAAACAAGGATAATCCTCTCCACGCGCACTTGGGCTCTCACTTACATCCTTAAATTCAACATCTGTATTAGGTAAAAATAAAGTAATCCAACGTCCACTATAAACATTCACTAGTGGAGGATAAATACCTGATACTGCTCTGAAAATCTCTTCTTCAGAATTAAATACATAATTATTATCAAAATTTGAGGGTGAGTCCACATTTAGATAGTCATCACATGCAAATAATGATACCATACATAACAATAATAAATATTTCATTGCATTCATATCTTTTACTTTTTTAGAATGTTAAATTAACACCAAATGTATAAGTTCTACTTCTTGGATATTTATTGGAATCAATTCCAGGGGTTAAACCATTCATCATATTAACTTCCGGATCATAACCAGAATAAGAAGTTAGAGTCCAAAGATTATAGCCCGTAAAATAGAATCTTAGATTACTGATACCTATTTTTTTAGTAAAATAAACTGGCAGAGTATATCCTAATGTTAATGTATTTAATCTTAAAAATGAACCATCTTCAACATTATAAGACATCATATATGCAGATCCCATTTTTGTAGGATTCCATATCGTTGCATTTTTGTTAAACTCTTTAAGTAACTGTGGGTTAGTTCGCAGATCATTACCTTCATCATCAAAATATCGGAAACGATGTTTGCTGTCAACTAACGTCGATAAATTATTATAACTATTTCTCCACCAAGAAACTAGATGCATTTTATTTCCATTATAAACATCATTTCCTATAGTATAATTAAAAAACATAGAAAAATCAAATCCTTTACATGTTGCATTCAAGCCAAATCCTCCTGATAATTTAGGCATAGCCTTGCCTATAACAGACAAATCCTTTTCATCTATTGTACCATCTTCATATACATCTTTAAATTTAGGTGCTCCGGGATATGGAGTAACTAATGACGAACCATCTACAACTCCCTCCTTTAAAACATACTCTTTTGTGACTTCATTATAATCAAAATCATCAACTTGATAAAATCCATCATTTGTATAACCATACATTAAACCAACAGAATTACCAACTTCCACTAAATAATCTTCATATGGAGTTTGATCTGTACTAGCCCAACCTGATGACTTCTTCCATAAAGTTTCTCCAGATGCCAACTTGACTATTTTGTTTTTATTTATTCCGACGTTAAAATTTGCATCTAACGTAAAATTCCGAGTCCTGACTAATGAGGCATTTAATGTCAATTCAATACCCTTATTTTGAGTCTCGCCCACATTCGTCTGTTGCTGCGAAAAGCCTGTTGTCTGAGGAATAGATGATGGCACAAGCAAATCTTTTGTATTATTTACATATAAATCTAATGTACCACTTAATTTTTCATTAAAAAAACCAAAATCAAAACCTAAATTATTCGTGATTGTTTTTTCCCATTTCAAGGAAGGGTTTGGTAAATAATCTGAACCATATGTATAATACGAATTTATAGCTTCATTCCATCCTGGACCTTTCGAGGAACTTAATTTATAAGTTGATTTCCAAAGATCATTCGCTATTCTGTTATTTCCTGAAATACCAGAACTTAATCTGACCTTTAGATTGGAAACAAATGTATTTTTCAGAAATCTTTCTTCAGAGACTCTCCATGCTAATGAAGCAGCAGGAAAATATCCCCATTGATTACCTGGGGCAAACTTCGTTGAACCGTCAGCGCGTATCGTAAAAGTTGCATAGAACCTTCTATTAAAATCATACATAAGTCGTCCGAAGAATGAAGCTAATCTTTCAGGAGTACTTTTAGAACTATTTGTCTGATAGGCCTCACCCAAAGTCATATTGTCAAACGCTTTTTCAGGCGTAATACTCATAGGGAGGTAACGAGCACTCATAAAATTTGTTAGACTCTGACTATTATTAAGTTCTTGTCCTAACATTAAATTAAAATGATGTTGTTTTTTTAAATCAAATTGATACGTTAATATATTAGCAAGCCTATATTTCGGAGACTCTACTTTAGTCAGTTCAACATAAGGCATACCATTACTATATCTATCAGCATTCGAATTCTTAGATCCATAAAAACGTTTCTGATAACTATTGTTAAAATCTATGCCAAATTCCGTTCTAAACGTTAGTCCTTTTAAAATAGTCAAGTTCAACGCAGCTGTTGTATTAAACAAAGTACCTCCTTTTTGTTTCCAATTTTGATAAACATTTTCACGGGGATTATATCTTGTTACATACTCTTCCTCTTCAGGTGTATAATCATCACTAGCAGGTGGAAGTTGCATAAAATCTGTTAAACCTTGTGTAGGTGCATATTCAAGAGCTGAAAGAACGCTAACTCCATCAGTTCCTGCACCATCAGTTTTCGTATTAACAAAACGAGTATTATATTCGAAAGACAAAAAGCTGAACAATTGGCTCTTCAACTTAAAATTTAAAAATGTTTTTTGCAAACCATTACCAGCCAAAATTCCGGGTGAATTTTGATGAGTAAAACTCAAGTTATATTGATTTTTAGGACTCGCACCACTGATAGTAACATTATAATATTGAGATAAAGAAGTACCTCCCATAACTTCATCTTGCCAATCGTCACCACTATAGTTCTTATAGATATAAAATTCTGAAGGATCACCATATCTGTCAATAAAAGAAGTAGGTTCTGAGGATCTGGAACGTGCATATTCATATTGAAGTAATACAAATTCGTAAGGGTCAAGCACATCTAACTTCTTAGAAAGTGTTCTTAAAGTCACATAAGAATTAAAAGAAATAGACGTCCTCCCTTCTTTTGCTCGTTTTGTTGTTATATTTACTACACCATTAGCTCCTCGAGCACCATAAACTGCGGTAGAAGAAGCATCCTTCAACACATCAATAGATTCAATATCAGTAGGAGCAATATCTTTCAAATTATCTACGGGAAAGCCATCTACAATATATAATGGTGAGTTATCTTGAGTTATAGAACCACCGCCACGAACTCTAATCATAATATCAGCATCAGGAGAACCATCAGCTGTAGTAATTTGGACACCTGCGAGTTTACCAACCATCGCTTCAGCGACAGAACTTACAGGAACTTGTGATATAGTCTTTCCACTGATGGAAGAAACAGAGCCTGTTAGAGCCTCTCTACGGATATTTCCATAACCAATAACAACAACTTCATCCAAAGACGCATTATCTTCTTGTAACCTGACAACTATGTTTTTCCTATCTTTGACCTTGACTATTTGGGTTTTATAACCAATATATGAAACTTCTAATTCAATTTCACCTTTAGGTATATCAATAAAAAAATTACCTTCAAGGTCAGTTATTGTACCCTTTCCTGTTTTCTTAAGAACTATTGTGGCACCAATCAAAGGTTCTCCCAAGTCACTCACCACCTGTCCCTTTATTTTCTCATTTACTGATGATACTTCTCCTACAAAATTTATATATTCCACAGCAAATGCAGAAGAAAGTATATTTAAGCAGAATAGTATAAATACAAACGCTTTAAAATGTTTCAAACTGTTTTTCATAATAAAATCATATTTTAATTTCCGAGAATATCAGATAAATTCATCTGCTTAGGAAAGATTTTTTCGTTCCTCCTTTTCTATTAATCTCGAAAATGTTTCAACCTATGTTTTAGTTAGACAAAGTAATAAGTATCAATCCTGCAATGAACAAGAGAAACATGGCAGCTATCAACTTGTTAATTTCACTTGGTGCTTCCTTGAATTCTTTCCACACAAATACCCCCCATACCATAGCTACTACCGGAGCAGCGTTACTCAACGCATATGAAATAGCGGGATTGGCAGCTCCAGCTCCCATAAAACTAACAACCATACCTCCCATCCAAATAAATCCACCTAATATACCAATAAAATGTGTTCTGACGCTACCTGCAAAATATTCCTTCATAGTTACTTTTTCACCTTTTACAGGATTCCGCATAGCAATGCTATTAAAAATAGGTGTAGTAACTAAAATACCAACTGCAAAACAAAATATACCTGTGTAGGGAGTTAGGGTACCAGAGCCTCCTGCAACATAAAATGGATCCAATGATTTTACTACTAACCCATAAAAGAACATAATAGCAATACCAGCTATAATCGCAAGCAATATACCCATTTTAGGTGTATTAGTTTTGCTTGTAGGCAATTTAGCATATGCTTTACCACAAATAAAGATAGCTATAATTATAACTATTACACCTAACCATAACAATACTTGATTACCAGGGTACATTTGACCTGCAAAAACTATTAACAAATAGTTGAAAATAATACCACCAATCCATGCAAGACCACCACCAATGGGAAATCCCACAGACATACCTGCTACAGAAATAGCAGCTGTCAGAAAAATATTACCAAAATTCCAAACAACACCTCCTAAAAATGCATATTTAATACTTTTCCAATCAAAAACTTCTAAGTCTTGTAAGAAAGTACGACCTTCATTTCCCATAGATCCTAAAGTAAGTGCAGCTAACGAGGCTGTCAAAAACAAGCCAATAGTTAAGTCCCAATAGAACAACTCAAAACTCCACTTATTATCAGTAGCAACCATTTTCTGTGTATTCGCCCACGACCCCCAACAGACACAACAAACAACACAACAGAGAATCGCCAATATATAATTATTAATTAATATCATGGATTATCACATTTATTATACATGAATATATAGTTCCCATCCCAAATAGTTATTAATAGCTTCTTCCAAAATATCCTTTACATTACCGCGACACATCGCTACATGATGTTCAAAGCCGTTCTTGCAAATATATTTCATCAAGGTCTGCAAATTATTCACTTTAGTTACTGCAATACACCCATCCATTCCGTAAGGATCATCAGTAATTTTTCCTTCTCCCAAATATGATTTAATACATCCTCTAGTGTCATCAGTAGAGATACGAAAAAACGTAAATTCTCCTTGTTTAACCTTCCCATAAACAGCTCCAAATGTATTTACTTTTCCAAGTGTCCTTCCTAATACACCTAAAGTGCCTAGTGTAATGTTATCCATAACAAAGGATTTGGGAAAATTACCACAATGGGTACAAACACATTTATTACGATCTTCTGCAAAATTATTATTCCAATCTAATAAAGCCGACTGACGACCAGAAGCCAAAGTTAACGCATACATTGAAACGGCACCAGCAATATCGACTTCACAAGCTGCCGGAATAAGTTTTTCTCCTAGCATACTCATTGTTACGCAAGCTGCACAACCATAATTCTGTTCCAAAGAGTCCCAACATTGGATAGCTACAGCATCGATTGCATTTGCTTCCATCCATTGCTCCACAGCCAAACCAAATTTTGCCTGAAGTATAAGTTTCCCATCATATTCTTGCGGAACTAACGCATATTTTTTAATATCTTCTACTTTTTGCAATAAAGCAGAATTGTCATTCTCTATTTTGCTAGCAACTGCCAATATTTCCGATAAATCAACTGGAACAACAGTAATTCCGGTAGCTTGAAGAATTTTTTCCTTGCACGAACTGTTTGAAAACCCGCAGGACGGGCACCTATAGCTCCAATACGAGCATGTCGAAGTCCATTAACAACACGACAAATTGCAGCAAATTTATTAATATCTTTAGCTAATAAATCAGAGAAAATAGAGTAAGTGTGTAAAGTTGTATCCGTAAAAGGTATACCATATTGATACAAGTTGTTACAAACTGATATTTTTCCACAAAAGGCATCACGACGGCTATCCAAATCGACTTTATTATTTTCATCATCACATGCCTGTACTAAAATTGGAACATTCAATTCTGCTATACTAATAGCATTAATTATACCGATTTCAAAGCCAAAATTCGGTAATGAAACTATGATCCCATCAATGCGTTCACGATTTTCACGAAATAAAGCAGCACTTTTCAAACCATCTTCTCGTGTTTCGATACTACTACTCCCTGTAGGAGTCGCATCCTCTGGTAAAATAACATAATCATAACCTTCATTTGTAAGTACCGTCAACAATTGTTTACGAACATCTTTTGCCAATTCTGCATTAAAATAAGCTCGGGTTCCAATAATAACACCAAAACACATTTTCTTTTTGTTTTTCATTTTCATACAGCATCAAATTTAAATTATTTATATATAGAAATAACATTTTTTACAGCTTCACACCAACCATTATGGAAACTTCTAGCTCTTGCTTTATCCATATGTGGATATATATATTTTTTAGCAGCACACAAGTTAGCTACTTCTTGAAAGTTATTCCAAACTTTACGAGCTAAGCCGTTCATTATAACAGCCCCTAATGCCGATGCCTCCTCTATATTAGAACGACTTATTGTAGCCTGCAACATATCAGCCTGAAATTGCATCAAAAATTGATTTTTAGTTGGACCACCATCTACTCGCAATTCTTGTAAAGATATGCCCGCCTTTTGAGACATCATATCTACCAAATCTTTTATCTGATAAGCTATTGATTCAAGTGCAGCACGTAAAATTTGTGCTTTACCCGTTCCTAAAGTCATACCTAAAATAACGGCTTTAGCTTTAGGCTGCCACCAAGGTGCCCCTAATCCTGCAAATGCAGGAACCAAATAAACACCAGCTGTATCTTCCATCATAGATGCAAATTCTTCTATTTCAGCCGGCGAATCTATCAATCTCAACCCCTCCACTAACCAATTTATAGTAGCTCCTGTACAATGAACATTTCCCTCAAAAGCATAAAATATTTTATCTAAAGCAGAAAAACCTATTGAGGTTACCACTCCCCTAGGAGCTGTGATAAACTTTTCTCCAATATTTAACATAACAGAGGATCCTGTTCCATAAGTAACTTTTCCCAAGCCGGCCTCAAAGCACATCTGACCAGTCAATGCACCATGAGAATCTCCTAAAACGCCAGCTATAAGAATGGGGACATTGAATAGATTTCCTATTGTCGTCTCTCCAAATATAGAATCACAGGAGCATACACGTGGCATCATATTACGAGGAATTGTAAATAGTTCAAGTAAATCATCATCCCATTTTAAGGTATGAATATTAAAAAGCAGTGTCCTAGAAGCATTGGTGTAATCTGTTACATGCTCCCGACCTTCTGTTAATTTCCAAATCAACCAAGAATCAATCGTTCCCAATAATAATTCACCTTTATCTGACATCTCACGAGCATTCTCCACATTATCAAGAATCCATTTAACACCACTCGCAGAGAAATAAGGATCTAATAACAAACCGCTTTTATATTGCACCAGCTTATCATATCCTTTTTCTTTTAATTCTTTACAGATAGAAGTACCTCGCAAACATTGCCAAACTATTGCGTTATATATAGGTCTACCAGTCTTTTTATTCCAAACAACAACTGTTTCACGCTGATTTGTAATAGCTAAAGAATAATTACATATTTCTTTTTCTTGTTTTATTAGTTCTGTTATTGATCTCAATACATTTTGATAGATCTCTTCTGGATCATGCTCTACCCATCCTACTTTCGGATAATATTGTTGATGACTAATGTTCACCCTCCGCAACAACTCACATTTTTCATTAAAGAGCATTGCCTTCGTTGCAGATGTACTTTGATCAATTGCAATTATTTTGTGATTCATAAATATCAGATATTATAGGTCTATCAAGAATACTTGACTGCACGTTTAAAAAATCCAAAGCCGTTTTAAAGATGCTTTCTTTATCTAAGCCATAATAAGTAAATATTTCCGATGATTGTCCATGAATAACATTCTCATCTGGTATTCCTATAATACGGACAGGAACTGGCATTTCCGAAATAGTTTCGGTGACAATACTTCCCAATCCTCCAAACCGACTATGTTCCTCAACTGTTATAATTCTTCCAGTTTCAACAGCTGCTTTTAAAATAGCATTTCTATCATAGGGTTTAATAAAAGCCATGTCAAGAACCCGTGCTTGTATACCTTTTTGATGTAGCATAAGACCAGCTTGATAGGCATGATATACAGTCTCACCTGCTGCGATGATTGTCAGATCAGAACCTTCAAGTAAAGTATTCGCTTTCCCAAAAGTTAATTCAAAATCATCATTTTCATAAACATCTGGAACTGCAGCACGTCCAACTCGTATATATACAGGCTCAGGATAATCAACTAATAATTTCACAAGTTTCTTAGTTTGTCGTGCATCACATGGCAGAACCATATTCATTCCTGGAAAAGTACGCATTACAGCAATATCATGCAAACTATGATGACTAGCACCTAATGCTCCATAAGCAACTCCACCACTCACCCCAAATATTTTCACATTATTACGACTATAAGCTAAATCCACTTTAACCTGTTCAAGACTACGAGCTATGTAAAAGCAAGCTGGACCACAAACAAATACTTTTTTTCCGCTATGGGCCAACCCAGCAGAAATACCGACTGCATTTTGCTCTGCTATCCCGCATTCAACAAATTGTTGAGGTAACTCCTTTGCAAAATCCCCTAATGTCACAGAGCCACGAGCATCAGTTGTAACCGCCACTATATCCTTGTCTAGATGTGCTAATTCTAGTAAGGTTTCAGTAAATATCTTTCTGCAAGCTAACATATTATTTCTTTTTCTAAAACAACAATTCTATCTGAAATTTCCCGAATAGCCTCTTCGTATTGTTCTTTTGAAGGCACTGCATGATGCCATTTAGCAATTCCCTCCATATAGGACACACCTTTTCCTTTAGTAGTATGAGATATAAGTAAGTGAGGCTGATGATTTGAATAATCAATCTTTTCAAACGTATCCACTATATCACCAATATCATCCCCATTCATTTCTTTTACATCCCATCCCAAAGCACTCCAACGCTGATAAATACTTTCCAAAGACATGACTTCTTCCGTAGTTCCACTTATTTGCAAACCATTACGATCAATTATTGCCACCAAATTATCCAAGTGATACTGTTTAGCAGCCATAGCAGCTTCATAAATAGAACCCTCTCCTTGCTCACCATCCCCCATCAAGACAAAGGTTCTGTAGGGATGACCATCCATTTTTGCCGCAATAGCCATACCAACTCCAATAGATAACCCATGTCCCAAAGCTCCAGTATTAACCTCAATACCAGAAACTTCTATAGTAGGATGCCCCGAAAGTACAGAGCCAAATTTCCCTAGAGAGTTTACCAAATCATGAGATATAAAACCTTTTGCTTCAAGAGTCACATATAAGGCTTCAACACAATGACCTTTACTCATAATAAAACGATCCCTCATAATCGCTTTAGGAGTCTTAGAATCAATATTCATCGTATCAAAATAGAGAACTGTAAGAACATTTAAGCAAGAAAGGTCACCTCCAATATGTCCTGCCTTTGCCTTATAAACAACCTCCATCAACCGTCTTCGATTCTCCTCCGATTGCAACTTTAGTTCTTTTATCTTCATATTATTATCTATTTTAGATTATTTCCTCGACAAAGAAAAGAATAAAAAAGAATAAAACAAAGCAATTCGAAAGCATTCGTAATTTTATTCACATTTATTAACTTGAAAACAAAAGAGAACCAAACAATATAAAATAAGATAATCCTATTATACGAAGTTTACTATTATGAATATTGCAAGGTTATTAATTATTAAAAAGCATATTGAATTTTTCGTTTATTTTCGATTTTAATTAATTTTGCAAAAATAAATAATTGAAAAGACATGCTGAATACTGTTGAAGAAGGATTAGAAATGATTCGTCAAGGAAAAATTATAATTATTGTAGATGACGAAGACAGAGAAAATGAGGGAGACTTTGTCGTTGCAGGAGAAAAAATAACACCAGAAATAGTCAACTTCATGATAACCAACGGCAGAGGTTTACTTTGTGCTCCATTACCTCGCACTCGCTGTGAGGAATTAGAACTATATCCCATGGCTTCTCAAAATACCTCTCTTTTAGGTACACCATTTACAATGTCGGTTGACTTACGTGGTCATGGATGTACAACAGGAGTCTCTGCCTTCGATCGTTCTGCTACTATACGCGCATTAGTATCAGAAGATATAGCTCCTACAGATTTAGCACGCCCTGGACACATTTTTCCTCTTTATGGAGTGAAAAATGGCGTATTAGAACGTAACGGTCATACAGAAGCATTGCTAGATATGACAAGATTAGCAGGGCTAAAAGCAGGTGGAGCCCTTATTGAAATATTAAACAAAGATGGTTCAATGGCCCGCTTACCTGAATTATACGCATTAGCTCAAAAATATCAACTTAAAATAATATCGATAAAAAGCATTCAAGAATACCGCATAAAAAATAATCTATAAGTAATATGGCACTAAATCAAAGGAGAGTAAAAATACTAAATTTAATTCGCGAAGACGGACATGCAAAAGTTCAAGATTTAAGCAAAATCTTTAAAGTCACAGATGTAACTATACGACAGGATTTGGAAGTCTTAGAAAACATGGGATATATCCAAAGAGAGCACGGAGGAGCGTTTCTGAAAGATGTTGGTTCATTTGCAAAAACAGGACAACTACTTAATCAAAGCCATATAGAAGAAAAAAGGAGAAATAGCATTAAAAGTTTTAGAATTAATAAATGAAGAAGACAGTATTATTTTAGACTCTGGCTCAACCACCACTGAAATAGCCAAGCTTCTCATAAACTACAAAAAACTTACTGTTATAACAAATGCGTTAAACATTGCATTAATACTCGGTGAGAATCCTGGAATTAGCCTTATCGTAACAGGAGGAGAATTTAAGGCACCAACACTGTCCCTAACAGGAAAAATGGCAGCAGATTCTTTTAAAGATATTCATGCTAATAAATTATTTCCTAGCTACTGCTGGAATTTCCTCAGATATGCGTCTTACATATCCTAGTTTGAGTGATTTAATCGTTAAATCTGCCATGATTAAATCTGCCGACCAAGCATATTTAGTTGCAGATTCTTCTAAAATAGGAATTAGTTCATTAGCAAACCTAGGATCAATATCACTTATACAAACAATTATCACAGACAATAAAATTTCAAATGAAAGTATAGAGAAAATAAGAAGAAAAAATGTGAATATTATATTCTCGTAAAGAGCCATATTAGATTATTCGGCATTATTTGGCCAAAACATATATTTTACATTCCTTCTCCTCCAACAAGCAGAAAGGGATATAAATAGTATTTCCTTTTACTATCATACACAACCCACTATTAATATATGCTTTCTTAATTCAAATACAGATTTATATATTCATTCTCCTCTTATAGGATCATTATTCTTGCGAACAGTACCAATTTCCAATTAAATATTTTCAAACATTTCGGCTTTATCTAACAAAATAGTTATGATATTTCAAATCCACCTCAGCACCTATTTTTTTGAATACGGCTTGTAAGAGAAATAACCTATCCAGTACTTTACTATCATCGCACACAATTTAGGGTAAGATAAACTAATGAATAAACGTAAGAATTCTGACTAGCATAGAAAAAAAATAGTGACGTGATATACTCAGAATTATACGGCATACCAACTATCACCATCCTATAGAATAGAAAGAATTAATTCACCAACAAAGATTCCTACTTATCCTATAAACCATAGCAACCATATGAAGAGATAATGTAAAGACAATGTTTATAATCAAAATAAGTAACAATACGAGAAAAGGTTATCCAATATCTTAACAATATCAAAATGAAATAAAGGAAAGGAGAAAAACATATATTTATTGGTGACTTCTATCCTTCTGGGCAAAATATAACAAATACTCCGAAAGTTATCCATCCAACTTTCGGAGCTATTCAATTTTATTTTATTCCCACTCTATAGTCGCATTAGGTTTCGGCGACATATCATAACAAACGCGATTTACATTCTTCACTTCTTTCAGAATGCGGTCTGTTATCTTCATCAGGATAGGCCAATCAATCGGCTCAATAGTAGCCGTCATAGCATCTACCGTATTGACAGCACGAATAATAACCGGCCAATCAAAAGAACGAGCATTGTCACGTACCCCCACGGATTTAAAATCAGGCACTACGGTAAAGTATTGCCATACTTTTTTATCCAGTCCGGCAAGTTGGAACTCTTCACGCAGAATGGCATCGGATTCACGTACTGCCTCCAAACGTTCACGTGTAATAGCACCCAAACAACGTACGCCCAAACCAGGTCCAGGGAACGGTTGACGGTAAACCATTTCATAAGGTAAACCTAGCTCCAAACCACAAGCACGAACTTCATCTTTAAATAATTGGCGCAATGGTTCTACAAGTTGGAATTTTAAATCTTCGGGCAAACCACCTACATTATGGTGAGATTTCACCATTTTAGCAGTTTTCGTTCCACTTTCCACAATATCCGGATAAATAGTACCTTGACCTAAGAAATCAATACCATTCAGCTTACGCGCTTCTTCTTCGAACACACGAATAAACTCGCCACCAATAATCTTACGTTTCTGCTCCGGATCTTCTACACCAGCCAGCTTATTCAGGAAACGATCGGTTACATCTACATAAATAAGATTTGCCTTCAACTGGTTACTGAATACCTCAACCACATCTTCAGACTCTCCCTTACGCATCAAACCATGATTAACATGTACGCATACTAGATTGTTACCAATAGCTTTCAGAAGTAAAGCAGCTACCACAGAACTATCAACTCCACCCGACAAAGCCAACAATACCTTCTTATCACCCACCTGACGCTTAATCAATTCTATCTGGTCATTGACAAAGTTCTTCATGTTCCAGTTAGCTTCGGCTTTACAAGTATCGAAAACAAAAGACTTTACTGCAGCCTTTATAGCCTCGATATCATCTGTAAACTCTGCTAACTTCACTTCACAAGTCGCTTTATCATGTCCTGCAGCCATGACAGGAATTCCCAAAGTATAGATAGCCGGATTTATATCAATAGCAACGCCATCGATTACATTATTCGGGCCACCATTGATAATAATACCCTTTACATTGGGCAATGCTTTCAGTTCTTCTACTGTGATATCGTGAGGATAAATCTCACTATAAACTCCTAATGCACGGATGGCGCGAGCCAATACCGTATTCTCATGACTACCCAAGTCAAGGATAACAATCATATCCTGCTTCATCTGATTTTGGTTGTTTTTAAGTTATTGTATTGTTATTATTCACTATCATTTTCAAACGGTCTGCAAATATAAAGATTTTTAGAGAGACTATAATGCATTGATTCTCTAAAGTTTCAGAACAGAGTAACGTTTTTCTTGCAACTAAAGAACTGGAACAACATAGTATGCAGATGGATAGCAATAACCTGATTCTTCCATACAACCCTTCAAATCTACGCTTTCAACCGCATCACAAACCGGCTGCCCTTACCCAATTCACTCTCTACCGTCAACGTACCGCCATGAGCTTCCACAAAATCCTTGGAAATAGATAATCCCAATCCACTGCCTTGCACTTTCGTTCCGGGCACACGGAAATAACGGTCGAAGATACTTTTGTGATAACGCGGGTCGATACCCTTTCCAAAATCCTGAACGTACAGTTCGATCCTATTTTCATCCTGTTTGGCACCGATAATCACACGTCCGTTTTCTTTAGAATAACGGATAGCATTACTTAGCAGATTCGTCAATACCCAAGCAATCTTTTCACTGTCGACAAAGAGCTTGCCTATTTTCTCTTCCGGATATTCCACTTCTATCTGGATATTAAACTTATCCGCTTGCACCTGATTAGCCTTGATCGCATATTCGATCAACTCAATCGGTTTGGTAATCTTCGGCATCAGTTGTAGCTTCCCAGCTTCCACCTGCGTCATGTTAAGCAACTCTCCGGTGATACTCAACAAACGCTCACTGTTCTCCTTGATACTCTTAGACAACTGCTCCTGTTCATCATTCAATGCACCGACACGCTTATCTTCCAACAGTTGGAGACTCATCATAATAGCGGCAATCGGAGTCTTCAGTTCATGAGATATCGTCGAAATAAATGTAGTCTTGGCAGAATCCAGTTCCTTAAATTCCGTGATATTCTTCAATAAAATAACATCACCCAGTTTGCGGGGTTCCCCTTTTTCAGCCTCCGTATTAATGATAGGGACATAAGAGGCCTTAAAGTAACTCTCTTTATCGTCAGCATATATTTTCAACGGTTCCTTCTGCTCACTTGGCGTCACCAATTCACGGATCAACCGCCGCAACAGGTCATTCTTCAAAGCCAGTTCCTCCGCCGATTGACGAATCACCTTCTCCCGTTTCAGATTCAAGATATTGAGTGCTTCCTCATTGATAAACAAAATCTCACGCTCCATATTCAGTCCGATCACCGGATCATCGATACTGTTTACAATTGCTTCAATAAATTTCTTTGCAGAAAGAATATCCGACAAAGTACTGGCACGATATTCGGTCAAACACTCCGCCATCCGGTTAAAACTATCCGCCACATCCCGGAATTCTTCATTATTATTCATCTGCAGACGCTTCTCATAATTATGATTGGCTATTTCAAGAATTCCCTCTTTCAGCTCTTTAATAGGCTTGCTGATAGTACGGGGCAACCAATAAAGCAATATCAGTCCGGTCAAGATACAGATTCCTCCCGTTACGGAAATCCATAACAAAGCACGTTCCAATCCGGGCATAGCAGCAGGACTATCAGGTTCTGTCGCTGTCAGGATTTGAAGATTCACTACTGAAAGTGTAACCAACAAAATAATCATTCCGGCCAGCATTCCGATACCAAGAATCAGTTTCGTTTTAATATTCATAACGTTCATACGATTAATATTATGCAAGTATAATCAAATCTACATTAGCTTGTGACAAATTATTCAAAAACTTTCTATATCCCAGTATAGAACAAATAGCGTATGGCAACCTTAAATTAGGAGTTCCCATGCAAACTGTCGATATCTGTTTCTCTTTACAAACCTTGACGATACTCCCCAAAATATCCTTCGACTGCACCTGTACCACCTCTCCCCCAAGTTCCGCCACGAGCTTAAAATGGTTCAACAGATACCGTTGACTGGCTAAATCGATTCTATCCATACTCTCTTTCGGAGTCTGAACATACAGGGCTATAAAAGTGGTGTTATACCGGGTTGCCAACTTTGCCGCCTTTCTGATAATCCGCCGGGGTGTTTTCTCGTGACTACTGATACAAGCCATAAACTTCTCATGCCGGAGTCCGACGGCTACTCCCATCACCACCTCATTCTCCACCTTTTTTTCTACCCGCAACGCTACCTCCTTCAAAGCCAACTCACGTAACTGAAGAATATTCTCTGTCCGAAAGAAATTATCCAATGCCGTCTGAATCTTTTCCGGACGATATATCTTACCCGCTTTCAAACGTGCAATCAGCTCCTCTGCCGTCAAGTCAATATTCACCACCTCATCCGCTTCCTGAAGAACACTGTCGGGCACCCGTTCTTTCACTTCAATACCCGTAATCTCCTGCACTTCTTCATTCACGCTTTCAATGTGCTGAATATTGATTGCCGAAATCACATTGATTCCCTCATCCAGCAAAGTTATCACATCCTGCCAACGTTTCTCGTTCAAACTACCTTCTACATTGGTATGAGCCAGTTCATCCACAATTACAATTTCCGGATGGACACGGATAATCGTATCCAGATCCATTTCTTCCAATTCTTTCCCCTTATAGAAGATTTTACGACGCGGAATGACAGGGAGCCCTTGCAACAATGCTTCCGTTCCGGCGCGTCCATGAGTTTCGATATAGCCGATTTGCACGTTCACACCGTTCTCCAGCAGTTCATGTGCCTCCTGAAGCATACGATATGACTTTCCCACACCGGCTATCATACCGATATAGACCTTGAATTTGCCCCGGTGGGACTTCTTTATCAGATCCAAAAAATACTGTACACTATGTTCTCTATCATCCATTACGTCAATCTGTTATTTTAAACATCCTAACCCGTAGTAATCATCACGATCACCACGGGTTTCACAAAAATTCATGAGTTTATTTTATGGCCTTAAAGTTACGCCAAATACTAAATGGGCGTCCTCCAAACGTGGATTCCATATAGCCTGTACAAATATAGGCAATGAAAACTTATCATTAAAATTTATTGCTTTCGTTGCTTTCAAAGCTAGGTTCGTCACTGCAAACCCATTCACATTATACTGCGGAGTCTTATAAGGAACCACTCCACAAGTAGCATTCAGATCAACTCCTTTCACACTGAACGGATAATTCAGTTCTACGTAAGAAGAGTATGCCTGCTTTTCTTCCCCCTCATCAGTCGTTTTTCTGTCAGCACCGGCAAACATGGTATACCATGCGATAGATAACGGGAACTTTTCAATAGGAAGCGTATAAGCTAACCCTGCTTCAAAATGATGTCCGGTGTCTCCACTTTTAAAATGAAAATAATTATTGGTAAGTTCTCCATTGGCCACATCAGCTTGTCCGTCCCACCAAAGAGTGGCTACAGAAAGCGTCGGTCCTGCTTCACCGAACTTATAAGCTGCGGTCAGGTCAATTTCTTTATTACTCTCACTCAAACTGGTTGAGCCCCATGCAGTAAGCGAGAAATTACCTACGCTAAATCCCAAAGTCGGCTGAAAGGAAGCAGCTCCCCCCTGATAAATACCACGCCATACATACGAACTTACCAAATCACCTTGTATAGTAAACTCTTGTGCTTGTGCATTAACTGTTCCCAACATACAAACGGCTGCTACAGCCATTGTTCCTAAAAAACTCTTTTTACTAAAAAAACTTTTCATACTTCTTATCTTATTCTATTTTATGTTTCCGTAAAAAAGCAGCGCCCTATCCAACCCTGTTAATTTGAACCGCGGCATAACCCAAACGGTCCGGACAGGAACGCTGCTCAATCTTCATCTACTTATTGCTTTCCTCTAAAGCGATATTCAATTTCAATACATTCACCTTTTCTGTTCCCAACAACCCCAAAAACGGTTTTTCTATGCTTTTATCAACAATTGCTCTCACCTGTTCCTCTCTCAATCCACGTGCTTGTGCTACTCTTTTCACTTGCACATACGCACATTGAGGAGTAATATTAGGATCCAGTCCCGAACCACTGGCCGTAACCATTTCGGCTGGCACATCCGCACGATTCAAATAAGGATGATGTACAAGGAAAGTATCAATACGCGCTTTCACTTCATCCAGATATTCTTGATTCGTAGGCCCTTTATTACTACCTGCGGAACTCGTAGCATCATATCCGTCTCCGGCAGAAGATGGACGTCCCCAGAAATAAATATCTTTTGTAAACATCTGACCTACATTAGCCGCTCCCACTACTTTCCCATCCAGCGTAGCTACTTCGGCATTTCCTTTATTAGGACCCGCTACCTGTGCGAACACCCACAGGATAAGGATATAGAACACGGAAAAAAAGACACAAAAAGCAAGTGTTATTTTTAATGACTTCAATAAAGTTTTCATTGCTATTGTTTTTTAATTAAAAGAATAAACCTACTACTAAATCTATCAATTTGATTCCCACGAAAGGAGCAATCACACCACCCACACCATAGATCAGCAGATTACGGCGAAGCAAAGCACTCGCACCTATCGGCTTGTATTGCACACCACGCAAAGCTAACGGAATCAGAATCGGAATAATAATCGCATTAAAAATGACTGCCGAAAGAATAGCACTTTCAGGACTATGCAGATGCATGATATTCAGAGCAGCCAGTTCGGGAATGGCGATCATAAACAAGGCCGGAACGATAGCAAAATACTTCGCTACGTCATTGGCGATAGAGAAAGTAGTCAGCGTACCACGTGTCATCAGCAATTGTTTACCGATTTCCACAATCTCGATCAACTTCGTCGGGTCGTTATCCAAGTCGACCATATTACCAGCTTCCTTCGCTGCCTGTGTACCGCTATTCATGGCTACGCCCACATTGGCCTGTGCCAAAGCAGGAGCATCGTTCGTTCCGTCTCCCATCATTGCAACCAATTTACCAGCCTGCTGTTCCTTCTTGATATATTCCATCTTATCTTCCGGTTTCGCTTCGGCGATAAAATCATCCACACCAGCTTTTTCAGCAATATATTTTGCAGTTAACGGGTTGTCACCTGTCACCATTACCGTCTTCACTCCCATCTTACGCAGACGTTCGAAACGTTCCTGAATACCCGGTTTGATAATATCCTGCAGTTCAATAACACCAGTCACCTTTCTGTTTACACATACTACCAGCGGTGTACCACCATTGCTTGAGATAGAAGAAATAATCTCTTCCACTTCTTTCGGAAATTCATTCCCGTCACCTTCCACCATCTTACGGATGGCATCAAAAGCACCTTTACGAATCTGCGTTCCATCTGCCAGGTCTACTCCCGAACATTTGGTTTCAGCCGTAAACTTAATCATACGTGCTCCAGTTGTATTCAGATTACGCATACGAATGCCCGACTCACGTCCCAATTCTACGATAGACTTACCTTCCGGCGTTTCATCGGATAAGGAAGACAACAGACAAGTTTCCACAAAATCGTGCAGATCGACACCCGGAGCTGTATGGAAATGAGTTGCTTTACGATTACCAATGGTGATAGTACCCGTTTTATCCAGCAGTAATGTATCAATATCGCCCGCAGTTTCAACCGCTTTACCGGATTTAGTAATCACGTTGGCGCGAAGTGCACGGTCCATACCGGCAATACCGATGGCAGAGAGAAGTCCACCGATAGTTGTCGGGATCAGACACACAAACAAAGAAATAAGCGAAGCAATAGTGATGACCGTATTACTATAATCGGCAAACGGTTTCAAAGTCACACACACAATGACGAAAACAAGCGTAAAACCTGCCAGCAAAATAGTCAATGCAATCTCATTCGGGGTTTTCTGGCGGGAAGCACCTTCCACCAATGCGATCATCTTATCAAGAAAACTTTCTCCCGGTTGGGTAGTCACCATTACCTTTATATGATCGGACAGTACTTTCGTGCCTCCTGTTACCGAACTCTTGTCGCCACCTGCCTCACGAATGACCGGAGCAGACTCACCGGTAATGGCACTTTCATCAATAGAAGCCAACCCTTCAATAATCTCACCGTCGGAAGGAATCACGTCTCCTGCCTCGCAGACAAACACATCCCCTTTCTTCAACTGTGAAGAACTGACAGTAACGATTTTATTGCCTTCCACTTTCTTTGCCGGTGTCTCTTCACGAGTCTTACGCAAACTGTCGGCCTGTGCTTTACCACGTGCCTCTGCAATAGCTTCGGCAAAATTGGCAAACAGCAAAGTGATAAACAGAATGATAAACACGGCAATGTTGTAAGCAAACGAACCCTGTGAAGAATTAACAATGGAGTAGAGCGTCACAAGCAGCATGACTACCGTAGCCACCTCTACCGTAAACATAATCGGATTCTTTATCATCATTCGTGGGTTCAGTTTCACGAATGATTGTTTCAAACTTTCTATAACTTGCTCCTTTGGAAACAAAGAAGCTGATTTATTATCTTTCATATCTTCTCTAATTCAGTATTACAAACTTAAATGTTCAGCAATCGTGCTCAATGCATGTACCGGGAAGAATGACAGAGCGGCAATAATGAAGATAACTACAAATGTCATTACTCCGAAAGTCAATGTATCCGTCTTCAACGTACCGGCACTTTCCGGTATGAATTTCTTCTGCGCCAGCAGCCCGGCAATGGCAACCTGTCCGATAATAGGAAGGAAGCGACTCAGAATCAAAACGATACCACATGTCCAGTTCCAGAAATAAGTATTATCACCCAAGCCTTCGAAACCGGAACCGTTATTGGCGGCACAGGAAGTGTACTCGTAAAGCTGTTCACTCAAACCGTGGAATCCTAAGTTGTTCAACCACCCACCTTCACTTTCCACAAAATCTGGATGGTGTACATAAATATAACTTGAGATTGCCGTAAACACCAAGATTACAAACGGATGAAGCAGAGCTACAATCGTAGCGATTTTCATTTCGCGGGCTTCCACTTTCTTACCGAGGAATTCCGGAGTACGTCCCACCATCAAACCGCTGATAAACACTGCAATGATAATGAATGTATAGTAGTTCATCCACCCTACACCTACACCGCCAAACCAGGTATTAATCTGCATATTCAGCATTTCCATCATACCGGACAGAGGCATGGTAGAATCATGCATACCATTCACAGAACCATTGGAAGTTACGGTCGTTACAATACTCCACAACGCGGTTGCTCCGGCTCCCAAACGCACTTCCTTACCTTCCATCGCACCATTGTCCTGTGCAATTCCCAGCTCATCGATGCGCGGATTACCCCCCATTTCCTGACTGACATTAATGCACACACCGACCAGAAAAGCGAAAAGCATTACTCCGAATATACTGTAAGCCAACTTCTTTCTGCGGGTATAGAAACCCAGTGCAAATACCATCGCCATCGGGATAATCAAGATAGACCAACATTCTACCATGTTAGAAAGATAAGTCGGATTTTCCAATGGATGAGAGGAGTTCACGCCAAAATATCCACCGCCATTCGTACCCAACTGTTTAATAGGAACAATTGCGGCCGTAGGACCTTGAGAAACCATCTGTTCCTGACCTTCAAGAGTAGTGACTTTCATCTTACCGTCAAATCCCATCGGAGTTCCCTGCAGAATCAGGATAAAACCTACAATCAGAGAAAGAGGTAATAAGATACGCGTACAACTTATTACCAAAAATTGCCAGAAGTTACCAATCGTTTGGGTTGTTTTTGCAGCAATACTCTTCATAATACCTGCCATAGCAGCCATACCTGTTGCTGCGGTAATAAACTGGAAAAGCATGATGACGAACAATTGAGTAAAATAAGTCAGTCCGCTTTCACCGCTATAGTGCTGCAAGTTACAGTTCACCATAAAACTAATACAGGTATTGAATGCCTGATCCGGAGTCTGCGGTCCGTTGCCGTCCGGGTTTAAAGGCAACCATCCTTGTGAAACCAAGAGTACCATTCCCCAGAAAAACCAGAAAGCATTCAAAATCAACAATGCTTTCAGGAATTGTTTCCAGTTCATTTCTTCATTGGGGTCGATTCCACAAACTTTATAAATGACTCTTTCGATAGGAGCCATAAAATCAGACCAAGTCTTTTCTCCTCTGTAGACCTTGGCAATGTATTTTCCCAGTGGATAAGCCAGAATCACCATCAAGGCTATCTGAACAACCACGCCTAAAATTTCTGTATTCATATACTTTTTACCTTAAACTGTGTGTGTTACTTTAAAACTTCTCGGGTTTGATGAGCACATACATCAAATAACCGAAGATTGCAATACCTAATACGAATAATGCTGTGTACATAATCAATTCTCCTTTTTTCTTTAAATATTCTCAAACCAGTCTACACATTTCCAGAACAGCCAGAAACAAGCGAAACCGCTCAACAGGCAGAAAATAAATGATAGTGTTATTCCCATGTTTTTACCTTTTAAATGATTACTATAAATTTTTACTTGCCATTCTTCATGCCAAATGCGTGCCACAAAAAACAAAGAATACATAATGAGCTAACATTCAAATAGATACAAACAAGCTGTTACTTTCTTTCCATCCGACATACCCTTCCATTTTGAAAAAAGGATTCCATTTTGAAAAGACAAAAGGAGGATACTACATTTTCATAATCAGTTGATAATAAACGGCTAAGCATCAACATAAGTCAATTGGTACATGCTTTGCGAAGAAATAGATATGAAACTTTATATTATTGCAAACAGATTACCTGTCAAAGTAGCCGGCACAAACGGCAAATTCGTATTTTCGCGTAGCGAAGGCGGACTGGCAACAGGTTTAGATTCTCTCCAGACTTCTTATGAGAAGCACTGGATAGGTTGGCCCGGAATATGTACAAATGAAGAGAAGGACCAGCAGGAGATTAACGAGAAACTACAGGAAATGAATTTTCATCCGGTTTTCTTGTCGGAAAAGCAAATTGAAAACTACTACGAAGGATACAGTAACAGTACTATCTGGCCTTTGTGCCATTACTTTTATGCTTATACCTTATATAAGAACTGTTTCTGGCAATCCTATCAACAAGTCAACCGACTCTTCTGTGAGGAGATTTTCCGGCTGATACGTCCCGGCGATAAGGTATGGATACAGGATTATCAACTGATGCTACTTCCCGGAATGTTGAGGAAAATATATCCGGAACTAAGTATCGGTTATTTCCATCATATCCCGTTCCCTTCTTACGAACTCTTCCGTATTCTTCCGGAGCGTGCCGAGATTCTGAAGGGTCTGCTGGGAGCAGACTTCATAGCTTTCCATACTCATGACTATATGCGTCACTTCATCAGTGCCGTAGAACGTGTGCTGCATCTCGACTTCAAACTGGATGAAGTACAGATCAACAACCGGATGGTCAGAGTAGAAGCATTGCCGATGGGAATCAACTATGAATCCTATCATCAGGCTTCAGAAAATAAAGAAGTACACCAGGCCATTGAACGAACCCGGAAACTTTTCGGCGAGCATAAACTGATCCTGTCAGTAGACAGGCTGGATTACAGCAAAGGCATATTGCACCGTCTTCGTGGCTTTGCCACCTTCCTCGAACATCATGCCGAATATCACGGTAAAGTTACATTGGCAATGGTCATTGTCCCTTCACGCGATCATGTAGGCAGCTATGCGGAACTAAAAACAAAAATTGACGAAGAAATCGGCTCTATCAACGGACGTTACTCCACAATGAACTGGACTCCCGTATGTTATTTCTATCATGGCTTTTCACTGGAAGAACTGACTGCCATGTACTATGTGGCCGACATAGCCCTCGTCACTCCACTTCGGGACGGAATGAATCTGGTAGCCAAAGAATACGTAGCTACCAAATGTGACAATCCCGGTGTACTTATCCTTAGCGAAATGGCAGGTGCCGCCGTAGAATTGACGGACGCTATCCAAATCAACCCGAACGATACGGAACAAATAGAAAATGCTATTTGCCAGGCACTTGAAATGCCCGAAGAGGAACAAAAACAACGCCTGCAACGTATGCAAAGCATTCTGTCCGTACAGACAGTCAACAAATGGGCAGCCGACTTTGTCAATGAACTGAACGCGACATGTATGAAAAACGATATGTTACGAAAAAAACGTATCGTAGCCGCTAGCATTGCACAAATCAAACTCAAGTATAACCATGCCAAACAACGCCTGATTCTGCTGGACTATGATGGTACACTGACGGCTCTCAAACCACGTCCTGAGGATGCACAACCTACACCGGAACTCATTTCTATTCTACAACAACTGGCTAGCGATCCCGCCAATCATATTGTTATCAATAGCGGGCGGGATCACTTTACATTAGAAAAATGGCTTGGCACCCTTCCTATTTCTATGGCTGCCGAACATGGGGCTTTCTATAAAGAAAACGGAGTCTGGCATAAAAACATAAAGAAGATAGAATGGGGAGCAGGTATTCTCTCTATCCTTCAAATGTTTGTAGACCGTACTCCCCGTTCCCATCTGGAAGTGAAGGAAACTGCCCTGGCCTGGCATTATCGTGAAAGTGACGCATGGCTCGGCACATTAAGAGCCCAGCAACTCGTCAACACGCTGATTTCGCTCTGTACCCGGCAGAAACTACAAATTCTGCAAGGAAATAAAGTGATCGAAATCAAATCACCGGATTGCAATAAAGGTTCGGAGGTGGGGCGTCTGCTAGCCAACAGACGTTATGATTTTGTTATAGCGATGGGAGACGACACTACAGATGAAGATATGTTTCAGGCATTGCCGATGAGCGCTATCACCATTAAAATAGGTAGCGTATCCGAAGCCGCCCACTATCACCTGTCTGCCCAATCTGACGTACTTCCTTTCTTACGGTCTTTACTAGGCAAACAAAAAACTGCCACAAAAGAAGGAAGTATTAAGAATCGCCTGACTTTCGCTTTCGACTTTCTCAAAGATCTATTAAAAACTCAATAAAAAGCAATCAATATGAATAATTTAAATTATGGAGTGATAGGTAACTGCCGAACCGCAGCTCTCATTTCGCAGAACGGAAATATCGAATGGCTCTGTTTTCCCGATTTCGATTCTCCTTCTATTTTTGCCAGTCTGCTCGACCGGGAGAAAGGAGGAGCTTTCGGATTCGAAGTTTCCGGAGACTATTGCATCACACAAAGTTATGTCCCCCACACCAATATTCTTTCTACTCAATTCTCCTCCGATGAAGGAGAATTCGTAGTGCTCGACTATATGCCCTGCTATCGTTCCCAAGACGAAACAGGGCATTATTTACCTGCCGAATTATACCGCTACATACATTGGATAAAAGGAAAACCGCGTTTCAAGATCAACTACCACCCGGCGCCAAACTATGCACAGGGACAAGTGATCCTTAATATCACTCCACAGTATATAGAATCCTACTGCTCCTTCGACAACAAGGACAGACAATATTTATATGCTTCCCTGTCTCTTCAGGACATCAAAGAGAAAAAAGAAATCATTCTTGAGAAAGACGAATTTCTCCTGCTCTCCTATAACGAGAAAGTGATCCCAATCGACATAGAAAGGGAGAAAATAGAATACTGTCGTACGCTGGTATATTGGCTGAACTGGACAGACAGAAGCAAGAAATACACTCTATATAATGACGTAATCGAACGGAGTTTATTGGTTCTGAAACTAATGTCCTACCACAACGGAGCTGTGCTGGCAGCACTAACTACAAGCCTTCCGGAAGCTGTGGGAGAAGTGCGCAACTGGGATTATCGCTTTTGCTGGCTTCGGGATGCTTCCATGTCCATCGAAACCATGTTTCAAATCGGACATACCGGTGCAGCCAAACGCTTTATGAAATTTATCCAATCCACATTCGTTTCCAAACATGACTATCAAATTATGTATGGCATCCGGGGTGAGCACCAACTAACCGAAGTGATACTCGACCATCTATCCGGTTATAAGAACTCCAAACCTGTACGAATAGGAAATGATGCATACCATCAGAAACAAAACGACTCTTTTGGTTACCTGATGGACCTGATTTACCAATATTATCGCCTCATGCCCGGCACACTGGATGAAATTGAAGACATGTGGGAAATGGTAAAGACCATTTTAGCAAAAGTAGTAGAAAACTGGAGAAAGCCCGATAAGGGAATCTGGGAGATCCGGGGAGAAGGACAACACTTTGTTTCTTCCAAAGTGATGTGTTGGGTAGCTTTAGATCGCGGAGCTAAAATCGCTCAAATGCTTAACAAATATAATTATAGCGAACGTTGGCAACTGGAAGCCGAAAAAATAAAGAAAGACGTGATGAAATATGGCTGGAATAAGGAACTTCAAAGCTTCACACAGACATATAATAATCAAGCAATGGATTCTTCATTACTATTGATGGAACCCTATGGATTTATAGAAGCAGATGATATACGCTATCATAAAACAGTGGAAGCTGTCAAGAAAGCCCTTTTCCATAAAGGACTTATGTATCGCTATAACAGCAAAGATGATTTCGGGTTGCCTACTTCTGCTTTTACGATTTGTACATTCTGGCTTATACGGGCATTGTTTGTAACTGGCCATAAAGAAGAAGCACGCTGCCTGTTTGACGAAGTTCTGAAATACTCCAATCATCTCGGATTGTTTAGTGAAGATATTGATTTCGAAACCAAAGAACAGTTGGGCAACTTCCCGCAGGCATATTCACATCTGGCATTAGTAAATACAGCTATCTTATTTGCAGAAGAAGAGAAGAGGTTATCTTTTATCCGGCCTTAGAGAACGCCCTGATTCAGAAGTGATAAAACACAGAAAGCCCCTTGATTCAAAATGAATCAAGGGGCTTCTATAAAAACGGCGGCTACCTACTCTCCCACTGTTACGCAGTACCATCGGCGTGACGAGGCTTAACTTCTCTGTTCGGAATGGGAAGAGGTGGAACCCTCGTGCTATAACCACCTGAATAAGGTTATGACATGATGAAAAGTAAAACTTCAGTGTATAGCAAGCTAAACGTATATACCCAACCGGTACATGTTCGAAAGAAAGTGAACGGGCAATTAGTAATGCTCGGCTTTGATGTTACCACCTTTACACCTGCATCCTATCAACGTCATCGTCTTTGACGACCCTAAGAAATCTAATCTTGTGGCTGGCTTCGTACTTAGATGCTTTCAGCACTTATCCAATCCCGACTTAGATACCCAGCAATGCACCTGGCGGCACAACTGGTAAACCAGCGGTCAGTCCAACACGGTCCTCTCGTACTAGTGTCAGAGCCACGCAAATTTCATACGCCCACGATAGATAGAGACCGAACTGTCTCACGACGTTCTGAACCCAGCTCGCGTGCCACTTTAATGGGCGAACAGCCCAACCCTTGGGACCTTCTCCAGCCCCAGGATGTGACGAGCCGACATCGAGGTGCCAAACCCCTCCGTCGATATGAGCTCTTGGGAGGGATCAGCCTGTTATCCCCGGAGTACCTTTTATCCTTTGAGCGATGTCCCTTCCATACGGAAACACCGGATCACTATGCTCTAGTTTCCTACCTGATCGACTTGTCTGTCTCCCAGTCAAGCGCCCTTATGCCATTACACTCTACGGACGGTTACCAATCGTCCTGAGGGCACCTTTAGAAGCCTCCGTTACACTTTTGGAGGCGACCACCCCAGTCAAACTACCCACCAAACAGTGTCCTCCATTTTTGGAGTTAGAACTCAAATAATCAAAGGGCCGTATTTCAACAGCGACTCCACAAATACTGGCGTACCTGCTTCAAAGTCTCCGGCCTATCCTACACATCAATTACCCAAATTCAATGTTAAGCTATAGTAAAGGTTCACGGGGTCTTTTCGTCCCATCGCGGGTAATCGGCATCTTCACCGATACTACAATTTCACTGAGCTCACGGTTGAGACAGTGTCCAGATCATTACACCATTCGTGCAGGTCGGAACTTACCCGACAAGGAATTTCGCTACCTTAGGACCGTTATAGTTACGGCCGCCGTTTACTGGGGCTTCAATTCAATGCTTCTCTTGCGATGACATCTCCTCTTAACCTTCCAGCACCGGGCAGGTGTCAGGCTGTATACGTTATCTTTCAATTTAGCACAGCCCTGTGTTTTTGTTAAACAGTTGCCTGGACCTATTCTCTGCGCCCAACTCTCGTTGGGACCCTTTATCCCGAAGTTACAGGGTCAATTTGCCTAGTTCCTTAACCGTGAATCACTCAAGCGCCTTAGTATATTCAACCCGACTACGTGTGTCCGTTTGCGGTACGGGTACCTTAAAGATTAAGTTTAGCGGATTTTCTTGGGAGTATGTTTACACGCACTATTACCTCATTCCGAAGAATTCGGTATACTATCAGGTTCGACTCTTGCGGTGGATTTGCCTGCCGCAATCAACATCTACACCCTTCAACGGACTATTCCGTCAGTCCGCGGCGCTGTCACTCCTCCGTCTCCACGTCACTCTTTAAGGTAGTACAGGAATATTAACCTGTTCTGCCATCGGCCTCACCGTTCGGCTGAGCCTTAGGACCCGACTAACCCTGATCCGATTAGCGTTGATCAGGAAACCTTAGTCTTTCGGCGAGGGGGTTTCTCACCCCCTTTATCGTTACTTATACCTACATTTGCTTTTCCACACGCTCCAGCAAAGCTCACGCTTCACCTTCGACGCGGAGTGGAATGCTCCCCTACCGATCATTACTGATCCCATAGCTTCGGTAAATTGCTTGATGCCCGATTATTATCCACGCCAAACTCCTCGACTAGTGAGCTGTTACGCACTCTTTAAATGAATGGCTGCTTCCAAGCCAACATCCTAGCTGTCTTAGCAATCTGACTTCGTTAGTTCAACTTAGCAATTATTTCGGGACCTTAGCTGATGGTCTGGATTCTTCTCCTTTAGGACATGGACCTTAGCACCCATGCCCTCACTCCTGGGATCGAACTACTGCGCATTCGGAGTTTATCAAGACTTGATAGGCGGTGAAGCCCTCGCATCTTATCAGTCGCTCTACCTCACAGTAGTAATTCCCAAGGCTGCACCTAAATGCATTTCGGGGAGTACGAGCTATCTCCAAGTTTGATTAGCCTTTCACCCCCACCCTCAGTTCATCCGGAAGCTTTTCAACGCTTATCGGTTCGGTCCTCCAGTTAGTGTTACCTAACCTTCAACCTGACCAAGGGTAGATCACTTGGTTTCGCGTCTACTCCTTCCGACTAATCGCCCTGTTCAGACTCGCTTTCGCTTCGGCTTCATGTCTTGAGACACTTAACCTTGCCGGAAAAAGTAACTCGTAGGTTCATTATGCAAAAGGCACGCCGTCACTGCTTACACAGCTCCGACCGCTTGTAGGCGCACGGTTTCAGGGACTATTTCACTCTTCTATTCGAAGTGCTTTTCACCTTTCCTTCACAGTACTGGTTCGCTATCGGTCTCTCGGGAGTATTTAGCCTTACCGGATGGTCCCGGCAGATTCACGCAAGATTTCTCGTGTCCCGCGCTACTCAGGATACCACTACGCTTCGTTTCACTTCGTATACCGGACTATCACCGTCTATGGTCCCATTTTCCAAAGGGTTCTACTCATGAAATGTCTTGCGATGTCGTGGTCCTACAACCCCAATATTGCCGTAACAACATTGGTTTGGGCTAATCCCCGTTCGCTCGCCACTACTAGGGGAATCATTATTATTTTCTTTTCCTACAGGTACTAAGATGTTTCAGTTCCCTGCGTTAGCTTCCATCTAGGATGGATGACATTCCTTCAGAATGCCGGGTTGTCCCATTCGGAAATCTTCGGATCAAAGGTTATTTGCACCTGCCCGAAGCTTATCGCAGCTTATCACGTCCTTCATCGCCTCCGAGAGCCAAGGCATCCGCCATGCGCCCTTGCTTACTTTCTTTCAAACTTCTTAAATTGAAAATTGAGAATTGAGAATTTAAAAATAATACTCAATGACAATATCAATCACGTACGGTTTGATATATACTTTTAGCTCTTACTAAAATTTTACTTTTTGTACATCATGTCAAAGATCGTTTCTCTTTTTCAGAGATCGTGGAGAATAACGGATTCGAACCGTTGACCCTCTGCGTGCAAGGCAGATGCTCTAGCCAGCTGAGCTAATCCCCCAAGAGGTTATCAAGAATTGCTGCATTCCGCTGACGCGTCATTCCTTCGTTCTTGAGCTTGGTAGTCCCAGGCAGAGTTGAACTGCCGACCTCTACATTATCAGTGTAGCGCTCTAACCAACTGAGCTATAGGACTAGTTCAACCTTGTCTACCTGTATGTTAGACTCGGCTTCTTTTTTCTCTTGTTTATCTCTATCTATACTTCTATAGATGGTTGATCTATATATTATAAATAAACAAGTACCAGTAGTACAAAAAACAGAACCTTTAAAGTCTTTAAGTGGCTGTCACGTTTAGGTGACAGTTACGACATCGCTCCAGAAAGGAGGTGTTCCAGCCGCACCTTCCGGTACGGCTACCTTGTTACGACTTAGCCCCAATTACCAGTTTTACCCTAGGACGCTCCTTGCGGTTACGTACTTCAGGTACCCCCGGCTTTCATGGCTTGACGGGCGGTGTGTACAAGGCCCGGGAACGTATTCACCGCGCCATGGCTGATGCGCGATTACTAGCGAATCCAGCTTCACGAAGTCGGGTTGCAGACTTCGATCCGAACTGAGAGAGGTTTTTGGGATTAGCATCCTGTCACCAGGTAGCTGCCTTCTGTACCCCCCATTGTAACACGTGTGTAGCCCCGGACGTAAGGGCCGTGCTGATTTGACGTCATCCCCACCTTCCTCACATCTTACGACGGCAGTCTCTCCAGAGTCCTCAGCATGACCTGTTAGTAACTGAAGATAAGGGTTGCGCTCGTTATGGCACTTAAGCCGACACCTCACGGCACGAGCTGACGACAACCATGCAGCACCTTCACATTTGCCTTGCGGCTATATAGTTTCCTACATATTCAAATGCAATTTAAGCCCGGGTAAGGTTCCTCGCGTATCATCGAATTAAACCACATGTTCCTCCGCTTGTGCGGGCCCCCGTCAATTCCTTTGAGTTTCACCGTTGCCGGCGTACTCCCCAGGTGGAATACTTAATGCTTTCGCTTGGCCGCTTACTGTATATCGCAAACAGCGAGTATTCATCGTTTACTGTGTGGACTACCAGGGTATCTAATCCTGTTTGATACCCACACTTTCGAGCATCAGTGTCAGTAACAGTCTAGTGAGCTGCCTTCGCAATCGGAGTTCTTCGTGATATCTAAGCATTTCACCGCTACACCACGAATTCCGCCCACCTCTACTGTACTCAAGACTACCAGTTTCAACTGCAATTTTACGGTTGAGCCGCAAACTTTCACAACTGACTTAACAATCCACCTACGCTCCCTTTAAACCCAATAAATCCGGATAACGCTCGGATCCTCCGTATTACCGCGGCTGCTGGCACGGAGTTAGCCGATCCTTATTCATATGGTACATACAAAATTCCACACGTGGAAAACTTTATTCCCATATAAAAGAAGTTTACAACCCATAGGGCAGTCATCCTTCACGCTACTTGGCTGGTTCAGACTTACGTCCATTGACCAATATTCCTCACTGCTGCCTCCCGTAGGAGTTTGGACCGTGTCTCAGTTCCAATGTGGGGGACCTTCCTCTCAGAACCCCTATCCATCGTAGTCTTGGTGGGCCGTTACCCCGCCAACAAACTAATGGAACGCATCCCCATCGATAACCGAAATTCTTTAATATCAATCTCATGCGGGATTGATATGCTATCGGATATTAATCTTTCTTTCGAAAGGCTATCCCCGAGTTATCGGCAGGTTGGATACGTGTTACTCACCCGTGCGCCGGTCGCCATCTTCACTTTGCAAGCAAAATGAAATGCTGCCCCTCGACTTGCATGTGTTAAGCCTGTAGCTAGCGTTCATCCTGAGCCAGGATCAAACTCTTCATTGTAAAAGTATTTTTATCATCGATTAAGATGATCTTTTTGCTCTGTTCAGGACGCCGTAATTTTATTGACCTTATTCAAATACCTGTTAGTCTTAATTGTATCGCTACTTCATAAGACAAGTATTGACGGTTCTATTTTTACTTGTACTACTTGTATTGTTTATCAATATTTCAAAGAACTTGTTGCTTTCGTTTTAAAAGCGGGTGCAAAGGTAAGGGCTTTATTTTTAACTACCAAACTTTTTCGGAAGTTTTTTTTCAGTTTTTCTTTTTACTCAATTTCTCTGGCTCTCTATGCGAAAGGGAAAGAATGTATGAAAGAAGAACTCGCCGGTTTTCTTTGCGAATCGGACTGCAAAGATAAGAACTTTATTTAGTACTATCCAAACTTTTTCGGAAGTTTTTTGTTCTTTTCTTTAAGTGGGATTCCGCTTTTTCACTAAGTCAATTTTTCAAGGCTTTCTTCTCTTGGAAAGCGGGTGCAAAAGTAGCCCCTTTTGGTATACAATCCAAATATATCAAACTATTTTTTCCAATTATTTTTGAATACATTTGCTAAAGTGCTGATGCATAACGATGTTGTAGAACATATTTTTAAGTTACAGATAGATTGTGCGCGGAAACAAGAAGAGAAATACACATTATTATATCACACGCGGGCGAGCGGGCGAGTGTAAGGCAAAGATAAATTAAGAAGAAAATCATAAGAGAAAAGAGAAGTGCCATATAAAATATACCAAAACCGGATTATAAGACATGATGATTTTTGCATATACAGGATTATTCAATCAAGTATATGCAAAAAGCAATGAGGCAAACATACGTCAGGAAATGCAGAATTGAAATGCAACGACGATTTATTCCTCCATACGCAGGCTGACAAGTTCAATCCATTTCTTTAGGCTCAGATCGAGACCGCCTTTCTCCAATAAATGAAGGGCGCTACCATAATGAAGGGCGGCATCTTCCTTTACAGAATATATCTTGCAAGAAAGCTCACCGAGATAATACTTCAGGCGTGCCATCTGAATATAATCCAATAGGGTATAATCTTCTTCTACTGATAAACTAATCAATTCATTTATCAAGACATATGCCTGTTCGCATTCGGTACAGGTTAAATCAGAGAAAGATTTGTTCACAACAGGATGCTGCGATAGCTGAATGATGATACGATTAAAGTCTCCGCACATAGTTTATATGAATTACCACATCAGTTCCCGGTGGTGCGAGGTTTATATAAAAAGAGAACGTGGGAACTATCTACTTACGCTCTATATAAGGTATCCGCTAAGACCCCCAGTGAACATAAGTGATAGCCCCACGCCCAATTGTGTATATAACAAAGTATATATGCAAAAGTGCGCGAGACCTGTCACTCATTGTCATTCACTGGTAAAAAATTAGCGGATTTTTATATAGAATGCAACAAATAACCGTTCTCAATAAAATTATTAAAAAGCTACTTCCTTCGCTCGAAAGTAAACTATGACAAAAGTAGAAATAAATATCTATTAAACAAACAATTTTGACAGAAAAAAAATATGCTTTATCAATTAATCTAGTCTATATCATATAAAAAAACACGTATCTGACATTCTACTAGAAACGATTTTTCATTTTCATTTCTCATGTTCTCATAACGCACATAATAATATCTTGTAAATCAAAGACATAACACTATGAGAAATAAAATAGAAAATAGCATTTCTCATAGTATTACCAGCATTTTGTCCATAAAACAACGCATTTCTCATACCTTTTCAAGGTATTTCTCATAGTATTTTAACCATTTATCCTATAAATTATCAAGCCAGATTCTAAGCTAAAGACCAAGTAGAATACCAGACTATACACTGCTTTACAATATATTACCAGTGCTTATTGAAAGTATATAGAGCGGACATTTGTATATTTTCCGACCTGTATCTGTATCGTTCCACTCCAGTGAACAGATCGTTCCACTCGAGTGGACGGTTCTTTTCACTCTAGTGCACAAGCCTGTTCACTGGAGTGGAACGATACAGATAGTAGTAGGAAGGAATGAAAATGATTAAGGAAAAACATAAAGATATAAGGTGAATGATACACAGGAAAGCAGTAAACAATAGGAAGTTGATTAATAAACGACATAAGGAAAGGAATAATCGCAAGTCCGGCGATAGTCCGGAAAAAGCTACAGCCATCATGCATGAGAAATGAGCAAAATAGATAAAAGGAGTATGAGAATAAGAGGAGAAATGAGTTGAAACCGATGAGAAATGCAGCTTTTTTAAGGATAAATGATGGAAATACTATGAGAAATACCATTTTACTGTTTATTTCTCATACTATTATATTATTGATTTACAAACAAATACCATACCACTTATGAGAACATGAGAAATATCATTTGCAGGAGAACTTGAATTCAACGAAAGGTTATTTTTTAGGAAAGAGCAAAAAAGAAAGAGATAAATCAGGAATCCGGCCGAATCCATATACCGTATACCGACCGACCGAGCAAAATTCCTTTTCAGTTGTTATTCATATATATCATAGTATACACAATAAAAGTCAATATCATGGAGAAGAATATTTTTCAGTTAGATAATGAGCAACTCAAAGAAATTGCCCGTTCATTCAAAGCAAAAGTAGAAGAGGGATTGAACACTGAAAATGCAGAGATACAATGCATTCCAACTTTTATCACTCCGAAAGCAAGTAGTATTAATGGTAAATCGTTAGTGCTTGATTTGGGAGGAACCAATTATCGGGTGGCAATCGTTGACTTCAGTAAAGTTCCTCCAACCATTCACCCCAACAATGGTTGGAAGAAAGACATGTCGGTTATGAAATCTCCCGGCTATACCCGCGAAGAGTTATTCAAAGAATTGGCAGACATGATTACCGGAATAAAACGGGAGAAAGAAATGCCAATCGGATATTGCTTTTCTTATCCGACAGAGTCTGTGCCAAGCGGAGATGCCAAACTCTTACGCTGGACAAAAGGAGTTGACATAAAAGAGATGATTGGAGAAGTGGTAGGGAAGCCTTTGCTGGACTATCTAAACGAAAGAAATAAAATCAAGTTTACGAATATAAAAGTGCTTAATGACACCGTAGCCAGTTTATTTGCAGGACTTACCGACAACAGTTACGATGCATATATAGGTCTGATTGTGGGAACAGGCACCAATATGGCTACCTTTATTCCGGCTGACAAAATTAAGAAGTTAAGTCCGTCACATAAGGTCGATGGCTTGATTCCCGTTAATCTGGAGTCGGGGAACTTTCATCCGCCATTCCTCACCGCAGTAGATAATACGGTAGATGTAATCTCCGACAATCCGGGAAGACAACGTTTCGAGAAAGCTGTATCCGGCATGTACTTGGGAGACATTCTAAAAGCGACTTTTCCTCTGGAAGAATTTGAAGAAAAATTCGATGCACAAAAGCTTACCTCTATCATGAACTATCCCGATATTTATAAAGATGTGTATGTGCAGGTGGCACAGTGGATATATGGCAGATCGGCGCAATTGGTTGCAGCTTCACTTACAGGGCTTATCATGTTGCTAAAGTCATACAATAAGGAGATAAGGAGAATTTGCCTGGTTGCCGAAGGAAGTCTTTTCTGGAGCAAGAACAGAAAAGATAAAAACTATAATATGATTGTCATGGAGAAATTACGGGAACTCTTCAGTTTATTTGGTTTGGAAGACGTAGAGATCGACATAAAAAGTATGAATAATGCCAATCTGATAGGAACAGGTATTGCGGCATTATCCTGACATGTTCTAATTTATCATTGTCCGGCAGGTCTTCAATCGGCCTGTTCATAAAAATTCGATGCTGTATCAAATTTACAGATACAGCATCGAACCTATTTTCAGACTTGTCAAATCCGGTTCAATATTTAGATAGAATATAGAACCTAAAGTAGCTATTATTTGATCTTCAGTGCAAAACCACCTCCGGGTGCCAAATGAATCTTCAGCTTACTGTCATTCTTTATCCGGAAAGATTCACATTTATAATCACGTCCAACCCGGTGGGCATTCACTCCATCCTTAAATAATATAGCATCGTATGTCTTGTCGCCCAAGAAGGAACAATCTACTTCAATGTCACGTGCCGTCCAATCGGTAATTCCACCTACATACCAGACATTTCCTGCCCGGCGCGCCGTTACGATGTACTCTCCCATTTTACCATCAAGTACGATACTTTCATCCCATACGGTCGGAATATTGGCAATAAATTCGGTTGATTCCGGTTCGCGCATATAGTTGCTTGGCGCATCGCACAGCATATTGAAAGGAGACTCGAATACCACATACAGAGCAAGTTGGCGACAGCGAGTTCCCTGGCTCATAGGTTCCGAGTTACAAGGATAATAGTTGCCTTTCGAAGCATTACGCATCGCGCCTTGGGTGTAATCCATCGGACCGGAAACCTGACGGGTGAAAGGCAACAGTACGTCATACTTCACCTGATCGACCGAAGCCGGACTCCATTTCATCTGTTCCAAGCCATTAACCCCTTCAAAGTTCAACACATTCGGATAAGTACGATTCAAGCCGGCCGGTTTATGCGTTCCATGCAAATCGAGAATCAATTTATATTTAGCACACATTTCGGCAGCCCGATAATTGAATGCTGTCATATACTGATCGTCACGATCCATAAAATCGACCTTAAAGCCTTTGACTCCCATGTCGGCAAAATAACGGCAAACGTTCTCCATATCACGATCGAAGGCATAATAACCAGCCCAAAGAATGATACCTACATTTTTGGAAGCTGCATAATCTACCAGTTCTTTCAGATTAATATCTTTCACTACTTGCATCAAATCCGCCTGCAGGTTGACTGCCCAACCTTCATCAAGGATTACATATTCTATTCCGTTTGCAGAAGCGAAATCAATATATGCTTTATAAGTCGGATTATTTACTCCGGTGATAAAATCAACGCCATCCAAGTTCCAGTTATTCCACCAATCCCATGCCACTTTACCGGGTTTGATCCATGAAATATCCGTCAGACGGGAAGGAGCAGCCAACAAATAGCTCAAGTTGCTTGCCGCCAAATCTTTATCGGAAGTGGTAACAATGCTCATTCGCCATGGAAAACTTCGGGGTTTATCTACTTTGGCAATGTAAACTTCACGCTCTTTCACCAACATCTGAAGTTGATTGTGTCCGCCCTGCACCGTCTTCTTGGGATAGGGGGCGAATTTACCCGTCAATCGGTTTTCCCCTTCAGCAGCAGATAAATAGAGACCGGGATAATTCTCCAAACCGGATTCTGTGATACAAATCTTGACACCTTCACCAGCATCCACTACTAATGGCAAAAACATCAAACGTTTTTTATTCAGTTTCGATAATCGATCAGTAGTATAAGTGTTCTCGAAAGAATTGAAATATTGGGATTCGTAATCACCGTCTTTCCCCGCTTTTACATACGGAACAGAGGCTACCATATCGGACGGGAAACGGTAATCTACAGTTTCATCCACTACATTGAAAGGTTTCTTCGACCGGCTGACAAAGCGATATGCAATACCATCATTGTAAGCACGAAACTCTACGTTCCAATCTTTCTTAAACCGGAGAGTCAGTTCATTATAGTAATCTCTTAGCTCGTTGGCGCGATAGAAAGGAGAAGGAACCATCTGATCTACTTTTTTCCCGGAAGTGCCGGCCAACTTTGCTTTCTCTCCCCAAACTTCTCCATTATCCAATGTCATCGAAATTGGAGAAGAAGTCAGTATCTGACGTCCGTCGCAATGGATGTCATAAGTCAACTTATCACCGATGGTAATAGTTGTTTGGAGTTTCCCATCCGGAGAGTTCAAGGTAAATTGTTTTTGTGCTTGTACCGTAAGCGTACATGCGACAACACATAGAAATAATAAAATCTTCAGTTTTTTCATGGTTTTAATTATAGTAGTTATCAAATCATAAGAAGAATGATGCAAAAATAAAATAATATATGGTAGTAACCTATATGAAAACTAAAAACAAAGGCAAAAAAGATCGGCATTACTTCCGATCTTTCTCTTTTTATACACAAAATTCTACACTAGAGTTTTGTAATAATACAAGTATTTGTATTCATATCCCATTTTAAATGATAGACTCCATATTGGTTATCTATGTTATCAATTGTAGCTCCAAAATTAACATCATTTCCTCCGCCAGCATCATAGCCCCATGCACGCCCAAATGAGCCATCTGATGAAACAATATTTACTTCAGAAGATTTGATAGCATAATACCAAGCACCAGTCACATGTTTTCCCTGATAGAAAGCCACACATCCCCAATTCGCGTGAAAATAGAATGTCGTTTCAAAGATCCCGTCACCTGTTTTAGCACAACAAAGATATTGTCCGGGAGTAGCAAATCCCCATCCGGTATCGTCCACACTCAGATAATTCCAGATACTGCCATCCGTCTTGGGATGTCCAAAGCCATTTCCGGTAAGCCACATCGCATCAGGATAGTTTGTTTTATCTATTCTTTCCACATAAATAAATTCTCTATCTATTTGATAGTCGATACGATAAGTTCCGCTGACAGCCCTAAACTTATAGTGTCCGTCAACCAATTCAAAAAATTCCGGTTGAAGCATATATTCTAAATAGGAGAATCCTTCAAATGCAACAGTTTGCCCCTGTGTCAAAGCCAGTTCCACTTCAAAGAAGTCAGACGTTCCACTTTGCTGCATCAGTTTTCCATTTATCTTGAATTCTAATGGTTTAACATCGGCTTCATCCATTTTATTGACCGCGGCAATAACCCTTTTGTTTATATCAATGCGAAGACGATACACTCCAGGAGTAAAATCTTTACCAGGAATAAGATCACCAGTGAAATGTCCATTGCCTATGCTACTCAAATTAGAAACTTGGTAATGTTTATCCAACAGATTAGCAGGTAACGGATCAAGCACTAAAGTTCCAAAGCCTGTCCCCCAATCCGCACGCTTCTTAAAAAATAACAGATGAAAATCATGATCCAAAAATAATGTTATCTCGAAAATACCTTCACCAACTTTTATACACTGATAGGAATCACCCGTATTAAATTGCCAGCCATGAGCCGTTACACTTTCAGCAGCCGGATGGCCATATCCACTTCCACAAGTCCACAAAGCATCAGGAAATTCCGATTGGACATTCTCAACATAAATCAGCCTGTTACCCGGATCATAATATAGTTTATATTCTCCATCCATTCCACGGAAAACAGCTTGGTCTTCTGCAGCATTTTCAAAGAAATCAGGTTGAATCATCTCACTGATATCACCGAAATTCTCAAAATTCAGTACATCTCCTTTGTGTAAATTCAGCTTCACTCCCAGATAAGAAGATACACCGGGAAGGATACTCATTTCCTGACCATTAACTACAAAATTGTCATCAGAAGACTGGCCATTCTGCGGTTGCATAGAGAAAGTGCCATTCTTCATATCTATTGTCAAACGATATATACCAGACTTAAACAAAGGTCCCGCCACAAAATCACCGGAAGATAATCCCTGAACTAAAGTCGGCTTATCTAAAGTAAGATCTTGTGCCCAAATTTCAATCTCCGGATGAGTTCCCCATCCATGGTGTTTGAAAAGTTTAAAACCAAAATTCTCTGCCAAATAGAGTGATATTTCAAACACATTGTCTGATATTCGACAGCAGGTCATTCCATTATCCGGTGTATCCAAATTCCATGTAGCCGAAATAACTCTGCCAGCCCCCGGATGTCCCAAATTAGCACCTATCAGGTAGAGGGCATCGGGATATTGTTTCTCCGGTTGTTCTACATATACCAACTCATTAGTTGCATCATAAATCAAATCGTATTCACCGGTTTCACCTTTAAAACGGGCTTTTGTGTCAGACATAAACTCCCAGAAATGAGGCTGTAAAGCAAATTCCAACGCATCGAATCCTGTAAAATCAACTTCTGCCTCCTTCGTCAAATGAAGTTTTTTCCCTATATAATTGGTATAATACGTCTCGGTCATTTTCTCTCCGCCTACAGTGACCGGACCTTGCGTTTTCCATTCAGGCCAGTTGTCATATTTCTCCACACTATCCGTACAGGATACGACAAGGGCTGAAATAAGTAATAATATTACAATATAATAGTTCTTCATCATATATTTGTCCTTTTTATTTCTTGTATGCCTTTAAAATAGCCTGATAAACCTTCTCATTTACTCGAACAATGCATCCGTGACGGGCATCGGGACCTTGAAAATAACATTCAGTCCAAGGACCGTCTATCGAAGAAGCTTTAAACATGTCATATTGCTTCGGATAACGTTCTGCATAGAGAAAGAATCCTTCGCCATCTACTGTAGGAACGAGTATGGGAGCCTCATGCCACACACTTAATGAGGTAATTGCCGCTCCCGGATTGGGGTATGGTCCTGTTAGAGTCTTCGACTTTGTCATACGAATTGTCTTAGCTACTTCCGGAGCATCTTCCGGCCAGCGTTCATCTTTTATGATAGCACAATACTCATCACCCACTTTACGGATAATCACATCTATAGTTGCCATGTCTTCGTCACTACCTGTAAAATCGAACAGACGTTTCGGGTCGGTGAAAGTTTTGAAATCCGATGTCAAAATATAAAATGTACGTTTCGTCTTCCATTCTGATGTATCTCCGTCATTCCCAGTTTTACCGGCATGCCAAGTAATAATATATTGCCCACCTGCCTCATCATAAAATATTTTCGGAGCTCCGTAATAGGTTTCTTCATTCTTATAACCCAAAGCTGATATTTTATTAAATATAGACTTTTTCAACTTATCACTCTTCCAAGTCACTAAATCTGAGGATGACCACAATATAGGTATCCCCGTATTAGGCTGTACGCCAATCATATAAAACACACCATCCTTACCCTGACAAATATCAGGATGACCGCAATAGTCAGGCAACACAATCCGCTTTTTATTCAATGTTTCCCAATGGAATGCATCACGCGAAACAGAATAAAATAAACGGGCATAATTTTCATCTGTCATATGGGCAAATAAGTATCCGCCATCAGTAGCTACCATCGGCTCTTTATTTTCTTGTATCGTATCATCCGAACATCCCCATCCGGCAAATATCATTAGCATACCTATTAGATAATTCATATATTTCATGTTATTTGTTATTTAATTGAATAAAAATCATTTTCTTAGATTCCACCAGCTGCATCTTTATCTGTTTTCCAATCTGGTCTTTCATAGTTTTGTTCGAGAGTTTTTCCATTCTCTGCTGCTTGGTCTACAGCATAATTGGGCAGAGGCATATACTGTTTTGTAGGGACATTGCCCTTCGTTGCAGCCGTCTCACGTGCATAACGATTAAAACGAATCAAATCAATCTTACGACATCCTTCATAAAATAGTTCGTGCCCACGCTCTTTCAGTATTGCAGTCAGAAATGCATCCGCAGATGACAGAGCTTCAGAGGATAGATTTCCCAGTCCGGCACGATTACGCACCTCATTCACTGCAGCTATTGCAGCTGCAGTCGGCGCTGCTTTCGATAAACGAACTTCTGTTTCAGCATACATCAGCAACACATCGGCCCACCGTGCTAGAGGAATATCTGTTCCTTGGAAAGTACCTGAAGTTTCCACTGGAAATTTATTACAAATAAATCCATCCCATTTCACCCCAATATCACTTTTAGTCACCTTAATTCCATCTTTTGTCCAGTATTCTGTTAGAATCGCCTCTTTGCGTAAATCATCTTTTTCAAAACTATTATAGAATTTAGGAGCCACATTGTAAAAAGCATTCCAACCGCCATTTTGCGGATAGAAAGGAGTACGATTTCCTGTCGGATCCAATGCTGACGCTTCATTAGGAACAACCAACCAAGAAAGAACATTGGCATTCCCGTTCTTAGGATTCCCGTCAGCATTTGGATCACAACTTACTGCCATAATGATTTCGTTATTAAATTTATTGGCATTTTTAAAAAGGTCCGTATATGGATTGCTGCCCGATTTGAACAAGTAATACTTACCTTTCAAAGCCTCATACATATCTAATGCTTTTTTATAATAACCATCCATATATCCCCCTTCATTCAAACAATGACGCATCAGACAGAAACGAGCATAATCACGGGTATATCGCCCTTTTTCCAATGTAGTTTCAGGAGCATTATTGGCTGCAAACTCCAAATCATCTGTAATCCATCCGCACATCTCATTCAATGTAGGGCGCACAGTATTTCCCAGTGCTTCTTCATTAAACACATCATCGGGGTTAATTACAACCGGCACCGGACCATAAATATGCATCAAGTAATAAAGCATCATCCCCCGGCATAGACGGGCTTCTCCCAACAGGCTATTCTTCTTTTCTTTAGCCAGTACATCTTCAGGAGCTTTTTCCAGCGTACCGATAATCTCCGTAAAACGAGTTACCTCTGCCGTTTTAGGAAAATGATTCAGGTTATTGGCATCATCTACCCAACCTCTCCAGTAATAATAGCAATTTTCAAAGTTTGCCTGAGAAAGACGGAGCCATTCATCGCTACATTTCACTACAGCTGGTGCCATTATATCCGACGTAGAGTCAAACATACGAATATTTCCCCCGGTAGCAACATAGAAGCCGTGCTGTCCTGTTCCACTATTTATCTGATATGTAAATACCGATGTAAACGGAATATAACAAGTCATCATATAAGAGACGTATTCATCTTCTGTAGACGGATATTTGCCCTGTATAAGGTCGCCATAGATATGTGCATCGAAATTATTCTCACAACTTCCCAATAAAAGTAATAAGGAAGATAATATTGGTAATAATATTGTCTTTTTCATCATATTTCTACATTTTATATCAATTAGAATGAAATTTTCGCACCAAAAGAATAGACTCTTAATTGAGGATATTGCCCATGGCCAAGATTACCGGCAGCTGTTGTTATTTCCGGATCATCACCTTCGAACTTGGTCAAAGTGAATGGGTTCTGAAAATCTACAAAAAGACGGATATTCTGTATATTCCCCTTTAGAAAAGCAAGTTTCCTCGTATCCCAGTTATATCCCAATGTAATGTTTCTGACTCTCAAAAACGAGGCTTTCTCCCAGAAGGTGTTGATCGGGGCATTTTCCGGAAGTGCTACAGATTTACTGGAAGCAATTCCCGGTACAGTCCCATTGGAATTGATTTGTGAATTCCAAATAGAATAAGCATAATCTGTAGGGTTACTTGCCAATGTTCCGCTTGCTAAATTGGCTGCAGAACAATTACTAGCATGAGTAGAATTAAATTTTTTCACGCCCAACTGTCCGTACATATAAACATCCAAATCAAAATTCTTATAAGTAAAGGTATTACCAAAACCATAATATACCTTAGGCAACGTGTTATCCATATAAATATCATCGATATCTATTTTGCCATCTCCATTGCGATCATCAATAATAGGATATCCAGGTAACTGTGCTTCACGAGGTAACGAACGTTGAGAATCTGGCATGTTGCTCCTATCTTCATTAATGACACCAATTGTCTTATAATAATAATAAGCACTCATCGGCTCATTTTCCCGTTTCTGATATTTCTTATAATCAAAATTCGGCATCCGCTCAATCCAATATGCATTATAATGAGACAATGCCAGTGAAGAAGTCCATTTAAAATGTGGTGTCTGGATATTCAAGGTGTTTAAGGACAATTCTACACCAGTCCGTTTATAATGCCCTCCATTTATAGGACGATAACCGTACATATTCAATAAAGAAGTGGGAGCTGTTCCCAACAAGTTAGTCACATCATTCCGAAAAAAATCAAGACTTCCCCATATTTTATCTTTCAAAATTGAAAAATCTAATCCTATGTTCTTCATCGTTGTCTTTTGCCAGGTCACATCCGAATAATTGGCGCTTTGCAGTGCATAAGGTACATAAGTAACGCCGCTATTCGAAAACTTAACATCTTCACGGGATATACCGATAATACCATATAAAGAAGTTCCTAAATTGTCACTACCCGTCACACCATAACTAGCACGAACCTTCAATAGATTCAGCCAAGAAAGATTTTGCATGAACGATTCATTAGACATTTTCCATGCCACTGAAGCAGAAGGGAACAACGAATATTTTTTATCCGGAAAGAACTTATCTGTTCCATCCCGCCGTAAAGTAGCTGTCAATACATAACGTTCCAATACATCGAAAGAAGCACGAAGGAATTGAGAACGTTTCTCATTTTCATACTTATACGAAGTTGGAGAGAAAGGCCCATCCGCTGCAGCCAGGTTGCTGTCGTTAATCATATCATTAGCATTCTGGTAAGAGACGGTCATTCCGGTTCCCTTGTCTAAATACCGCCCCATACCTGCAACAGCATTCACATCTATCATATTCCAGAATTTATGCCGGAAAGAAAGAGTACCTTCCATCGTTTCATACTGTCGTTCATTATATCCAAGGCTTCCTCTTGATTTACGAACAAGTCCCCAATAAACATCTTTAGGAATATAGGCAGAACGTTTTCCATTCTCTTTGTTCACACCATACAACAATTTAGCCGACAACATATTCTTGATAATATCAATATCAAGAGCAAAGTTCACATAATAACTACTTTGTTTAGATTCGTCGCAAATTTCTAATGCAGCCAACGGATTCGGTTCCCTACCGAATATTGTATATTCTCCCATATTATCGTACATAGCGAGATAAGGCGGATAATTCATTGCTGTATAAAGTGACCCTGCTGCCGAATTCCCTTGATTACCGGTATCTCCTCCTACCGTAGAATTACTATATTTATTATGATTCAAATTAGCAATGGTTGTCAACTTCAAGAAGCTAAACAGCTGCGCAGAAATATTGGTCCGCAAAGAATAACGCTGCATTCCGGCATTACGAACAACCCCGTCTTCATCATAATAGTTTAATCCTAAATAATAACGCAGTGTTTTTGAACCGCCACTAATAGTCAAATTCTGATTATTAACTTGCCCTGTCTTCAATACATAACTCAACCAATCTGTTGTAGTTGCATTCGCTATCTGTTCAGACGTAAATACCGGAGTCCATTTACCATCATATCCCACATTTCCATAAGGATATTGCTCATTAATAAACAAATAATTTTCTTTTCCGTACAAATTGACCATATTCATGTATTCTTGTGAATTCAGACGATTCATCCCATAAGAATAACGCTTCTGAATAGAATAACTCCCTTCATAAGTAATATGAGGCTTCCCTTCTACTCCTTTTTTGGTTGTAATCAGGATAACACCATCAGCTGCACCGATACCATAGATAGCCGCTGAAGCGTCTTTCAGTACTTCAATAGATTCTATGTCACTAGGATTCAAGCCTGCCAAAGCGGCACGTTTAACACCATCCGGCAATCCAGTTTCCCCACTCCCGACTTCTAAAGAAGAATTTGGCATTACTACTCCATCAACAACATAAATCGGATTTCCACCACCACGAATAGAAATATTTATTTCACCTCCGGGTTGAGTACTATTTACCGTAGCCTGTAATCCTGCCGCACGTCCTAATAACATACTGGCTACACTACTATTAGCAGCTTTCGATATTTTTTCAGTTTTTACCGTCGCAATAGCTGTGGTCAAGTTTTTACGGGAGGTTGTACCATATCCCACTACTACCACTTCATCTAGCACCTTCTGATCTTCAATCAAGGTAATAGCTAAAGTTGTCCGGTCACCAACTCTTACTTCTTGTGTCTGATAACCGATATAAGAGATTTCCAATACTGCTCCTGATGATACTTCCAAAACAAATTTTGCATCCAAATCGGTCGCAGTTCCATTAACATCTCCCTTTTCCTTTACAGTAGCACCAATAATAGGTTCACCATTCAGATCGTTCACCACACCCATGATTTTTCGTTTCTTACTATCTTTCAAAACTTTCTGCCGCGCTTGCCCTTTTTGGACAATAATATTCTTGCCCTTTACCTCATAAACAACTTCTTGCCCGTACAATATCTGATCGATAGCTTCATTCAATTGTTTTGCCTTTACACTTACAATCTTCCTGGTATCCAGGTCTCCCACTTTATATACGAAAGAATATCCGCTTTTATTCTTCAATTGCGTCATTGCTTCTTTCACTGAAACATTATTCATTTTCAATGAAACGGCCTGGGCTAGCATTGCTATGTTAAGGCAAAAGAGAGCCACGACCATTAATATGGCCTTCTTCCTGTAATTCATAAAATAAACAAATTATTTAATTAAAACTTGAATAACTCGTTTTAAAAGAGATGTATTTTGCTAACTTTGCATAATCTCTTTTGAAAACATGCTCACGTTTGAAAGTTGTTAAAGAAGAGATTCAGGAGCCGGAAGATGTTCGAGATCTTCCGGTTTTTATTTTTCTCTCCTTATCATTCACTAAAGACTATTCAGTATTATTTCCTTTACTCATATTCTTCAATTATAAGGTTAAACAATCATAGTATTATAATCTCTGGTAACCGGTTAATAGATAGTTATATTGCGCTCTTCAATTTTATATTGTATTTTCTCTGTAGATGCCAATGCATCCAACACTTCCTGAATACTTTGTTCCCGACGGACGAAGTTTCCGTAGAACCGGAATTTATTTAATGAATCATTAGCTATATGGATATTCACATTGTAGCTACGTTCCAGTTCTTTCACGATGTCCGGCAAAAGTTCTTCATCAAAAAACAGATAGCCATCCGTCCATTGGGAGGCATTGGAAGCTGTGACAGTTTCTACGGTCATCAATCCGTTCGCTTTGTTTAATATCGCTCTCTCGTCGGGTGCAAGGAAAGCTTCTTTCTCTTTTTTCAGTAAATTACTTAATTCTACTTTCCCTTCCAACAAGGATACTACCACTTCATGATCTTCCGGATAATCGCGGAAATTAAATTTTGTTCCCAATACCTGCAATTGCAAATCTTTGGTCTTTACAAAGAAAGGGAGTTTCTCATTCCGTTGGACTTCAAAATATCCCTCGCCTTCTAATTCTACTTTACGGTTATCTACTCCGAAGCCTTGTGAGTAGGTCATTCGTGAACCGGCATTCAACCAAACCAATGTACCATCAGGCAAATAGAGTTTCGTTCTTGATCCTAAAGGAGCCTCTACGGATATATCTGCAAAAGTGTCTTTTACATTCACTCCTCCCTGCCAATATGAGAAGCATCCTACTGCAAGTATGACTGCGATAATCGCGGCATAACGCCACAACGCCGACAAACGGAATTCCTGGCGAGGAGCTTTCTCCACTTGCTTCCGGCTCCCGATACGATTCTTAAAGGTATCGAATGCCTTGTCTTTATTGTATTTCGACGCGGCTTCACGGCTCACGGCAGAGAACCAGACTTCCCGTTGCTGAATAAAATAATCCTCATTTTCAGGTGATGCAGCTATCCATGCTTTTAGTTCGGCTAAAGCATTTTTGTCCAAACCTTCGGTCAGATAGGTTGCAATCAATTCATCAATATGTTTCTTTTCTTCTTCCATTTTTCTGCGTTCTATAAAGGAGACAGTAGATTTTTAATTGAGGGTAGTCTAAAAATGACTTTTTTTCGTTTTTACCCGAAAAAAAAAGTAGAGTAATCAGATATTTACTTAGATTCGTTTGTAAAGATGCTAATGCATTCTTTATATGATACTTAACCGTATTGACAGAGATGCCTAACTCTTGAGAAATTTCTTCGTATGATTTTCCTTCAAAACGGCTTTTATCGAACACGCGACGACATTCGTTCGGCAATTTATCAATGGCTTTATATATTTCCTCTTCCAGTTCACGCTCCAGCAATGTCCCCAACGGATGCGAATCGGATATCGTCATTTTATCGTCTGTTATCTCATCGGGCATTAGAGATGAAAACGCAATCTCTCGCTTTTCCCATTCTGAATTAAGATCGTTGATACAACGATTACGGACGGCTCTCAACAAATAGCTACGGATGGAAACGGAAATCTCCAGCGTTTCACGAATCTCCCATAAATGAAAAATAGTATCTCCGACGATGGTTTCCGCGAGGAATTGATCTTTTACATAGCCATTCGCGACATGACACAGCAGAGCATAGTGACGGTCATAGATGTATTGATAAGCATCTTCATTGCCTGTCTTCAACTGCTCCACTATTAAAGTTTCAGTATGCTCCATGGATGTATTAGTCAAGTTAATGGCACAAATTTAGAGAATTTGTCCTAATTAACCTAATATCTATATTAATATCTCCAAAGACACTTTAGCTAGAAAAAATAAAGAAAAAAAATCATCTCCTAATAACTAAATATGGAATAAAAAGTTATTTTTGCACCGTTTTTTTAAATTTTATCTTAACCTAGTATTATGTACAAAATTTTTCACGGCTTCCATCTAGTAGAGGCTTATCAGGATTTGAAAAAAGCCAAACGGTTGGCAAAAAATCAGACAGTAACCCGATGCATTAAGTTAACCGTAGCTATTACCCTCTCCCTTATTTTATGGCTCCTCCCTATTGACACATTTGGAATAGAAGGATTAACCGTCATAGAACAAAGACTTATTTCCATCTTTATTTTTGCCACACTGATGTGGGTATTCGAAGCTGTCCCTGCATGGACAACTTCCGTATTGATTGTTGTATTACTATTACTCACCGTTTCCGACAGTAGCTTATGGTTCCTCACACAAAATATTTCAGCTGATAAGTTAGGGCAGACAGTCAAGTATAAATCCATTATGCACTGCTTTGCCGATCCTATCATTATGCTATTTATAGGTGGGTTCATACTTGCCATCGCAGCAACCAAAAGCGGACTGGACGTATTGTTGGCACGCGTCATGCTGCGACCTTTCGGAACACAGTCACGCTATGTACTATTAGGATTCATTCTCGTTACAGCAGCCTTTTCAATGTTCCTTAGCAATACGGCTACAGCTGCCATGATGCTCACTTTCCTTACTCCTGTGTTAAAAGCACTGCCAGCAGACGGTAAAGGAAAAATAGGTCTGGCCATGGCTATTCCTGTAGCTGCCAATGTAGGCGGTATGGGAACTCCTATCGGCACTCCACCCAACGCCATTGCTTTAAAATACCTGAATGACCCGGAAGGGCTAAACTTAAACATCGGTTTCGGAGAGTGGATGAGTTTTATGTTGCCTTATACCATTATTGTATTATTTATTGCGTGGTTTATTCTCTTAAGACTATTCCCTTTTAAACAAAAAAATATCGAATTACAAATTGAAGGTGAAGCAAAAAAAGACTGGCGTTCCATTGTGGTTTATATCACTTTTGCTATCACTGTCGTCCTATGGATGTTTGACAAAGTGACAGGAGTGAATTCCAATGTAGTAGCCATGATTCCGGTAGCCGTATTCTGTATAACAGGGGTTATCACTAAACGTGACCTGGAAGAAATCAGTTGGAGTGTGCTCTGGATGGTAGCCGGTGGATTCGCACTGGGTGTTGCCTTACAGGAAACAGGACTGGCCAAACATATGATTGAAGCTATCCCCTTCAACACATGGCCTCCTGTACTAATGATTGTCGGCTCCGGACTGATTTGTTATGCCATGGCAAACTTCATCTCACATACGGCTACTGCGGCATTGCTCGTCCCTATTCTTGCTATTGCAGGAAGCAGCATGCGCGAAAACCTGTCTTCATTAGGTGGGGTAGAAACTTTATTGATCGGGGTAGCAATCGGATCATCATTAGCAATGATATTACCCATCAGTACCCCTCCCAACGCACTGGCACATGCCACGGGTATGATTCAGCAAAAAGATATGGAAAAAGTCGGCATAATTATGGGAATCATCGGACTAATACTGGGATATACCATGCTGATTATACTTGGCTCCAACAAATTACTATAAATAATTCCTTTCCCATAAAGACAAGCCCTGTGAGAAGAAAACATTCTTACAGGGCTTTTTGGTTAATCTGTCTCGTTTCGAAAATTGGTTGTCGAAGAAGCTCCCTCCTTTCCCGACTCTGCATACTTGCTTGGACTTACATCGTAATACTTCTTAAATACCTCCCGGAAGTATTTCACATCCGAGAATCCAACAATATCAGAAACCTCCGTTACTGTATGTTCACCCTGTTTTAACAACTGTGCAGCATGTTGCAAACGTATCATCCGGATATAATCAGCCGGAGCATAACCGGTCAACGCTTTTAATTTATTAAAGAAACTTGTACGACTCATATGATGATGACTGCTAAGCATCTCCACATTAAAGCCCGGATCTCCCATGTTCTTCTCTATACATTCCTTAACTGAAGCTATAAATTTCCAATCCAAGGTATTAGCGCAATTAGCTGGTAAATCCTTCTCTTCATCTTCAATACTATTATAAACTTGACGGAGCAATGCACGATTCGCAAGTATGTTTTTAATAGTAACCTTAAGTATTCCCACACTAAAAGGTTTGGTGATATAAGCATCTGCTCCGATTTCCAGTCCTCCGAGTATATCTTTTTCATCCCCTAGTGCGGTCAGCAAAATGACTGGAATATGGGACATCTCAATATCACTCTTTATAGTTGAACATAGCTCATCCCCACTCATTTCGGGCATCATTATATCAGATATGACGAGATCCGGATTAAATTCCCGTATAATGACAAGTGCATCCTTTCCATTGGAACAAGACTGAACGTAATAACTTACGGCAAGCATATCAACAAGATAATTGCGCAAATCATCATTATCTTCCACTACCAAAACACGTTGCGAAGAATTGTTCATCTGTGGAGATTTCATGACCGGCAAATCCGGAGCCTCACCCGACATGGTAACTTCCGGACATTCATCCACCTCTTTAGGGGAAATGAATTTAGCCTTATGGAAATGTTTATTTCCTTTCAGAAAAGTTATCCGGACACAAGTACCCTGTTGTTCGGCACTTTGAATCTGAATCTTTCCCTTATGCAACCGGACCAGTTTATATACTAACATAAGCCCGATTCCACTACCCGTTACTTTCAGATTGACAACATTGCTACCTCTAAAATAGTTCCTGAATAATTTCTTCTGCTCACATGAAGGAATACCAATTCCTGTATCTTTCACTTCGATACTCCAAGTGGTTCCTTCCTCGTAAGCACAAATACACACACTGCCATTTTCCGGCGTGTATTTCAATGCATTGGACAAAATATTTTTTAGAATAGATCCCATCTTGTCACTATCAAACCACACATTTAAATAGTCAAAGTTACTTTCATAAACAAATTTGATATGTTTCATTTCGGCATATTTGCGGAAAGTAGCGCAAACATCATTCATATAAGAGTTCAGCTCATACTCTGATACATAAAGGGTAGAAGAGTAAATATCTATCCGCTCAAAGTTTATCAGGTTGGTCGTCAGTTGAAGCAATGTATTCACATTCCTAAGAGCCATATTTATATGAGGTAATGCCTTATCAGTCACCATATGATTTTCTACAACTTCCTCCAACGGTGCTTTTATCAATGTAAGCGGTGTACGTATGTCATGGGCCGTATTAATAAAGAACCGTGTTTTCTCATCCGATATCTTCTTTTGTTTGTGCAACATGATAATACGGAATATGATAATCATAACCAACACCAATAGAATTGCATACCCCACCATGGCCCACATACTGGCCCATACCGGAGGTGTAATAATGATCTGAATGCTCCTCGTCTCATAAGTCTTATATTTCTCCTCATTGGATATGGCACGAATTTGTAAAGTATAACTGCCGGGAGGCAAATTTCTGACAAGAATCCGGTTATCGTGGCTCGGACGGCTCCATTCTTTATGATAACCGTCAATTTTCCATGAATAAAGAATATTGGACGGATAATCATAATTAATAGAAGCTACATCAAGAGAGAAAGTATTCTGTCCGTAGGCTAATTCAAGCTGCTCGGTTTCGTCAATATCCTGCTTTAAGGGAGATCCGTCATCACCCGGATAAACAGGATGATAGGCTATCATAAAATCACGCAGCAACAGACGTGAATAATGCGGCTCCGGTATCTGTATGTCTGTCGGGAACCTGATAGCACCGTCATTACCGCCAAAAACAAGCGTACTACTACTGTAAGCGGTGGCAGAGCCTGCATTAAAATTGACACTCATCAACCCCTGCTCCCGCGTCCAGTTGCGGAAGGAGTGTTCATTGGGTGAATAGATTGTAATACCGTTCTCCGTTCCCATCAGGAGGCTGCCGTCCTGACGTGGAAGAATCGTATAAATATTGTCGGAAATCAGCGCACAGTTGTCAGCCCGATACTGATGAATAAATTTCCCTTCATTGCTATCATAAACTAGAAGTCCGGCTCCACGGGTACCAATATACAGGATGCCGTTTTCCCTCTGGTATAATGCACATATGTAAAGAGACTCAATAGGCAAGTCAATATATTGGTAAACTCCAGATTTCTTATCAAGCTGATAAAGCCCCATTCTCGTACCAATCCACATCTGCCGGGCATCTTTCTCCAGAATGGTGGTGATGGAACTTACCCCCGGATACAAACGCACACTTTTAGTCTCAAGATTGATACGTTTTAAATTATAATATCCACCAGACCAAATATCACCGTTCGAATCCTTTTTAATATCAAAAATATATTGGTCGGGGCGTATTCCTGCAATAGAAGCAGGAGAAAAACAACTTATTTTAAACCCTTTTTTTTCTATCTTATAAATATTGGAGGTAAAACCACCAGCCCATATCACACCGGGAGAGACTTCACACAGTGCTAAGAAGATGTGATTCTCATCATCCGGTACCGGATCAAAAGAACTAAAAAAGGAGTGCCACTCTTTTGTACCGGTCTGATAGAGACTGATACCATTACTGGTAGCAAACCAAAGATCGCCGTCACTATCCTCCATCACATCATGAACCTGATCGTTCACCAGTGACCGGTTGTTTCCGAGAGAATGTTTTATCAGGTCGTAACTCTGATAACGGTTATTACGGATTGTAATACCAGTGGGATAATTAGCAAGCCAGATACGCTCTTCTTCATCCACATAAATGTCATTGATATTGTTTCCATTCATCCCATTATAGCTACTATAATCAGCCGTTATATATGGTTCACTCAGGCAGGTATTCACATCTAATTTATATACACCTTTTCCACCTGTAGCCACTAGCAATTCATGAGCATTCAATGAAACAATCCGGTTAATCTCTACATTGTTTGGTGAATGACAGGAAGTGATTTTTCCCGATTCCCCCATATCATACACAAGTATTCCGTCTTTATAGCCTCCTATAAACAATTGTTTTGAAATAGCGTGATAATAGAGTTCATGTACCGGTGTAACTATACTTTCCACGACTTCATCGGAAACCAACTTCAGTTTCCCCTCTTCTACTCCAACATGAAACAGACCGCTTCCCGTACCGATAAAGAAATGGTTGCCCTCCGTCTGTTCGATGGCAGTTATTTCCCCGTGGACCGGCATTACCATATCCTGCGTTGTGCCAGTACGGATATTATACCAAGTAATGGTGTCTTTATAACACAACCAGACATGGTCATTTTTATCCAGATAACCGTAATTAAGAAATGCCTGAGACTTATTTCTAATCAGCTTCGGATGTATGTAGGCCAGCTCGAATTTATCATGTTGTGAATCATACCTGAAAATACGCCCTTTTTGACCAATCACCCATAACCTATCCTTTCTGTCCATATAAAGCCAGCTCAAGGCAATCCGCGAGTCCAACTTCATGCTGTTGTCGGAAAAGGTGTAATGCTTGATATGTTTGCCGTCATAACGGTCTACCCCTTCCTGAGTCAAGAACCACATATACCCTCTTCGGTCTTTCTGGATATGGTATATTTTCTGATTGTTCAAACCATCTTCCAGCCCTATGTACTTATAAATCTGCCCCTTGCTTACAGTACCATTAATGAGAAGGATTATAAACAACAAATACCTTCTCATTTTTATAAAACTATCCATGCCTTTCACAAATATTCCAAAAACTCCCTGCAAAAATATGAAAAAATTAATAAAAACACAATATGATAAATGTATTTATATTTCAACTGATAATTAAATTAATCCTCATGTATACAGGTGGAGTTTATTGAACAGTGTAAAGAAGAACCTGAAATTTATATCGTTTTCAATATTCCTAAAGTTTCCAAAACACACAAAATAAATAGAAAGCTATCCTAATATTATTAAAATAGCCTTCTATTCAGATATCATTTATTTATCAATACAATTGTTACGCTTTCTTTCCCTAAACAAAAAGCTTTAGCCTTTATCAATGGAGCATCGCATTTTATCGGTTCTTTCCATACTACAGAATTTTCATTAGGCTCATTACCGTCAGTGGTATACCGGATTACCACATTTGGATTGGTTGTATTAGCCAGTAATAATCCATCCCTTACAATAATACCGGGAGGAGATATCCGGAAATTAATTCCCCGCTTTGCCAGACGAGGCAATTCATAATTTACAATACCGGCATTATATTTCCGTTTGGCATCCATATATATCTTGTTGTCCGAAGATAATGCCCACGATGGTTGAGCATTCCAAGCGCGCTCTGCCAGCCCGAAGACTTTCGGGAAAAGATAATATTCTATCTGTTCAAAACTACGGATTGTCTCCGACCAGATTTGTCCGGACAAACCTTTAATATTCTGACAGCCCTCTTTTGTCAAGGGTTGTTTACCGTTTGAGGCAGTTTTTACATCCACAGATTCACCCTTCAAATTCCGCCGTAAAGACTTATAAATATCAAAAGGCAACATATCAAACGTTACATACTCATCTACGTAACCGCCCCAACGCAATCCCGGCTCTTCCACATGATAACAATAGGCCATATCCAAATAGAAATTACCCACATTACAGAGTATAATAGGATAGCCCGCATTTGCTAACTTATACGGAACTTCATCCCCACCTTGTTCCGGAATTGTATTCCAGCAATAATTCAAGACCTTACTATTTCTGAAGTGTTCGTTCACGGTGTTATCCGGATTCATAACAATATCCTGCCATCCAACCGCCTGTATATTACGTTTATCCAACATTTCCAGAATTTGCTCCAGAAAATAATCTTTCAAATCCCGTATCTTAGTCAGTCCATGTTCTTTCATAAAAGTACAGCAGATAGCGGAACCTTCCCAAATACCTTCCGGCACTTCATCACCACCTACATGGAAAGCAGGCAATTCTACTCCCGCATCCTGATACATCCGCCCGATTTCATCAATCACTTTTTCAAGAAAACGGTATGTAGAAGGCATTGCGACATTAATGACATTATCTGTGAAATTTTGTGCCGATAGATATTGGGAAGTATCTGCAAAGTCAATCAAAAGATATTCTTCCGCTTTCGACTGATCCTTACCCATATATTTCCGGTGACGGGCATTCATGGCTTTTATTGCTGCCCGTGAATGGCCGGGAATATCTATTTCAGGAATAATCCTGATATGCCTTTCTTTTGCATATTTCAAAATATCCATAAAGTCACTGCGGGAATAATACCCATTAGCCAATGAGGTGGTATCTGCCTCATTCCATCCCCAGGCATATGCAGGATAAAGACATGTCTGTTCATCTGTGGTATGTCCTCTGAGAGAAGCTGTTGCTGTCAATTCCTCCAATCCGGGTATTTCCACACGCCAAGCCTCATCATCACTCAAATGCAGGTGCAGTACATTCATTTTATAGAATGACAATATATCTATCAGTTTCAGTAAATCCGTCTTCTTTGTAAAATTGCGGGCTACATCCAGCATGATTCCCCGATGTCCCATGTCCGGATAATCGGTAATATGAAGATTAGGAAGCGGAGAGGAAGCTAGTTTCATGTTATCCAATAAAGCAACCAATGTCTGGCCAGCATTAAATATGCCATGCGCATCATTAGCTTTCAAAGTCAGCAGATTATTCTTTATCACAATTTCGTAATACTCATCGGGATACTGGCAGGTGGCAGGAAGCTCTGTTTTCTTCAATTCAATGATTGTTTCTTCACCTTTGTCAGAAACGATACATCCAAACAGTGAAGTCAATTGCTTTTTCAACAAAAGAGCTTCTTCTTTAAATACACCGTCAAACTTCAGACCGACCTTTGGAGAGAAAGTAGAAACACCACCCGTCTTCTCTACTTTTTTAGGAGTAGGAAAGAGAGAAAGCATATCACAATCTACAGGCTTGCTGAAATCATCATTCTGCTTATACAAATAATTTCCATCTGCATAGGGAAAACTGTTCTTCGAACTAATCCATTGAGCATCGGGTCTAAAAAGCCCGATCTCAATCGGAATATTTTGCGGCTGCAACATTTTCCCTTTTTCATCGGTAGCTACAATATAAGCCCCTTCAGGAACCGAAGACACATTAATCACATTTCCTTCACTCATTATAGTAAAAGAGAGTGTTTCACCCGGTGCCAACGCCTGATAGTGTTCAGTAGGATACATTTTATAGTAAGTCGAACCGATACATTCAATTTCCAACGGTGCATTAACAGGTTGCTGATAATAAATTGGCGTCTGATTAAAATAGATCACCCAATTATCAGCCAGAGCTTTATTCCCGTTATTCGTCAAACAGAATGTATTCTTAAAATATCTGGCTTCCACACTATCTTTTTCCAGTTTCCATGTTAAAGAGAGCTGTGAGGAAGGGGGCTGTTTACCAGCCCCACAACCAAACAAGCATATCCCCAACATCATTATCCATATATTCCTCATAGTTATCATAAGGGAATTATTTAGTTAATGAACGAATACATTCCACTTCTTCTATTGAATAAGGTGTCCCATCGCCACGGAAAATATCATGGAACCACAAGGACGGTTCAGCTACGTCAGGCAACGGAGTATCCCATGCAAAGATTGTATTTGTCTTTCCGGCTACAAGTCCCCAGTTGATTGCACCAATATTTTCTTTCTTCAGCATTGGCATGATATCCTGAAAAGTACTGTTTTGAGTACGTGCCATATATTCCGTGCAAATCATCGGACGCCCATATTGCTTCAACGTGTCAATGAGCTGTCGATGCGAATCCAAACCTTCATATGTGTGATAGGTTATCACGTCCGAATTTTCCAACTGAAACTTATTCAAATTAGTCAAACTCATATCCCAGACTCCGGCCGACAAAGGTTGCGACGGGTTAACCGTTCGTCCCCACGTAAATATCTTCTGCAATAACGGCAGACTTCTTTCACCGTATCTATATCCACCCGAACCACCGGGCTCATTATATAGATCCCACAACACAATTCTCTTATCATCCTTAAAGGTGGTAAGAATGTCTTTCACATAATTCTCCAAGACCGGAAGTATCACTGCCGTATCACCTTTATAATACAGATCCCCCGGATCACGCGCCCATCCCGAATTATGTACTCCCGGTTGTGGTTCCGGTTGTTTTCCTGCCTGGTAAGTAGGATTCCAGCAATCATCCAAAAAGACAAAGATGGTAGAGATATGATGCTTATCGGCAATAGTAAGGTATTCATTAAGACGTTTCTTAAAACCTTCCTGATCCGTTTCCCAAACCAGATGGTGCAAATATACACGCATACAATTCATTCCGATGTCTTCTGCCCAGCCTAGTTCACGGTCAATAGTCACCGGATCAAAAGTATCAGCCTGCCACATCTCCAATTGGTTGATTGCCGTGCTCGGAATAAAATCACACCCACGGAGCCATCCCCATTGTTGATACCATTCATTAGCCTGCTCTTTTGTCCAGATTTCACGAACAGAGACTGTTTTCTGACTGCAGGCAATTAACATAATACCAATAAAAAACGAGAGTAATATCTTTTTCATAATCGAATTTTACTTTATCTAATTAGAAACCTTTATTCATTTTCTCCATGTAAATATGACCATATCCCCCGGTTCAACCACTATCGTAGAACCGTCCGGACTTACAGTTGAACCATCCTTCAGCACTCTGCTTACAGAACCGTCCACATCAATTGCCAGATTCATCACATTACGAAAATCCTTATTTACAACTACAAGATACTGGTTATTATCTTTCTCCAATACAGAAACAACAGCACCCGTATCACTCGTTGTCAATGATTTTATAGGGGCCGGCAAACTTCCCAACACTGTAGTTCCTTCCGGTATTTCACTTCCGGTATGAGACACTGAAATAACCTGCGCTCCCAAGAATATACCTGCAAGCTGTTGCACCTCCTGATTGACAGTCTTGACCAAATCATATACTTCGGTCGGCTCATCATGTTGAAGTCCGCGATAAGTAAAATACTGGATTGCCTGTGCACCGTAAGCCAGATCGCTGAAAACTTGTAATCTCAACTCGGGCAATGTCGGTATTTTATAAAAATGAGTTTCATCCAGTTTATGGGAAAGCGCAAGTGCAAACGCCCAAAAAGGTTTATTACTCTCTTTGGCAGCCGCTGATATTTCTTCCAAATTCCGATACCAGTCCGGGCGGACAATGCTGGGAGCACCATTTATAGATACAATAGGATAATTGTCAAAGGATATAAACGGTACAGGCACCTGCTCTATAAACGACTTTACATTTTCAGAATAAAGTTCTTTTCCCCAGGCCCAGTTGGGGTACAGATTTATATAACAAGGATGATGACTGTCGATGGTTTTAATCTTCTTCACCAATTCGCCCAAGCCCGGCAAATCATTCACTTCCGGTTCATCCTTCAAATGATAGGCATACAAAGCCGGATGGTTCATCATTGCTTTTACAACCTCTTCAGCAGTAGCAACAGACAAAAGGTCTTTACAAGAAGTTATCATTTTCACTCCGGTTTTCTGTGCAGCGTCAAGCGCCTTCAATGTTGTCTCCAAATCATCATACCATCCCAGATAAATATTAATGCCGGATGCTTTCATTACCGGAAATTTCTCCAACGACTTGTCCGCTTCCACCCCAGTCCATGCTATAATCGGGAACTCCCCATCAGTTGTAGGGATATAGGAGTTGCCCTGAACAATCTCTATTTCCTGTGTCTTCACCCCATTAGGTACCACACGAAATACAGCCGTACGTCCGGCTCCCGCATTCGCACTTGCAGTAATTGTCACTTTTCCGTTCCCGCTCCCTTTAGTCGGAGAAATGGTAGCCCAAGACTGATCGGTCTCGTTAACAAATTTCCACTCCGTATTAGACTTTATCGAATAAACTTCCGTAAACCCGTCATTGCTGATCTGCAACTTCCCCAAATCTCCGGAAATAGAGAAAGAGGCTTTCTCCGGATCCATCGAACAAGACATCAATACCATTGGCAACATCGAAAAAAAGAATGCAACCAACAACTTCTTACTATATGCTTTCATTGATATATACATAATTCTATTGAATATTAAATTAAAGACTATTAATATTGATTCTCTCTTAATTATAAGGAGTCAATCGTATCACTTCTTTGGCTTTATCAATATGTATCGTATAAAGTCCGGCTTTAAAATCAGGACCCGGAATTAGATCACCGGGAGCATTTCTTGTTATCAAGTTAACAGGCTCCACTGTATATAAATTCTTTGTATCCTCCTCTTGTGCCCAACCATATCCTCTATAAAATTTAAATCCCATCGTTTGGTCAATGTATACGACTGCTTCAAAAGTACTTGCACCGACCTTTTTAAAGAAGAACCATTGGTGAGGATATGCGAAGTCCCAAGCAAGCGTAGCCACATAAGGTTCACGTGGAAAGCCAACTCCAGTACCAAGAATATACATCACCTCCGGATAGAAAACATCCCGCGGCCGTTCCATATACATGAAACCATTTGATGTATTATATTTCAAGTTATAAAGTACCGACGGACCATCGAATTTTGCTTTACTCCCTGAAACATCTTTAAAAAATTCGGGCCGGAGCATATTGGTGACATCACTGCCAAAACCTATAAAATTAATCTTGGCACTCTCTACCAATTCAATATCCAACTGAATATATCCGCCTCCCACATCAAAGAATCGGGACTTGTCAATATCAATGCTATATGCCAGTGTCTTATCGGTCGAGAAACTCAACATATCAAAAGTGATATTCTCCAATATATAACTCCCCACCTTAGGAGTCGGAATCGAAGTAGCTGTATCATCAGTCACAATCGAAATCTTATTGTCCGAATACCCCCATACCAAACCGGAATAATCAGGTTTATTGTTTACTATCTTTTCGGCAACTTTAAAATGGTCTCCAATTCCAGTCAAATCCGCTGCACTCGTCCGGAAACTATAATCCGTTTCATTCTGATTCTCCTTGTCCATTTCATACACATTTCCCAAATCATCAACAAGGTATAATTTGGAAGGTGTTTCCGGACGGGTCACCGCCACACTTGCGGCCTCATCCAAGGTCAGGGTCGATTCATTGCCTCCTAAATCATTTACAGCTTTGATGGTTACCACAGGACGTCCGTTCTGAAAACCGGCAACAAAGGGCAAAGTTGCTTCCTCTTCAATAACTACAGAACGTCCGCTCAATCCCTTGGACAAGTTCAAAATCTCGGCTCCATCCATTGTTACCAGTAATTGGAATGAAACCAGATCATTATACTCATCACTTATCTGTGCGGTGAATTTAACTTTATCACCAGCCGCCACAACCGTTTCACCATTCACTCCCCGCAATACAGCATTTTCTATTTTAGGTTTTGAAGGCGTAGGCCACTCCGGCCATTCACTTGGCTTACTAATATCATCTTTTGCACACGAAAAGAGCAGTAACGATGATATGAATAGTACGTATATCTTTTTCATTTTTCTTAAGATCTCTAGTTTAACAATCATGAATGACGACATTAATTGCGAGCTGCCGCAAGATCTGCTTTCCATCCCTCACGCTCAAATGTCTGTACCAGCACTTTTCCATAAGATTCCGAAGCTTGCTGAACCGCATAATTGGGAATAGGCACATATTGATGTGTAGGAGCCACTCCTTTTATCTTCGCCGTACGCTGTGCATATTGATTAAACCGGATGAGGTCTATTTTACGCATTCCTTCATACAACATTTCATGTCCTCTTTCGGTAAGTAAAGCATCCAGGAAAGCTTCGGCACTAGCTGTTGCCGATGCCGGAAGATCATCCAGTCCGGCGCGTTTACGCACTTCATTCACTGCAGCAACAGCGTCAGCAGACGGAGCAGCATTGTTTTTACGAACTTCAGCTTCCGCATACATCAACAAGACATCCGCCCAACGGGCCAACGGTATATCAGTCCCCTGAAAAGCCGTAGCCGTTTCAACCGGGAATTTATTAATTATAAATCCGTCCCATGTGGTTGTATTCCGGTCAATCCAAGTTCCGGCTGTCGTATAATATTTAGTCAGGATGACATCACGACGCTTATCCGAAGGATCATACGTATCCCAGAATTTCGGAGACACGTTAAAGGTTTGTCCCCATCCCTGCCCTTGCAGATAAAAAGGAGTGGGATTTCCCTGATCGTCCACTCTCGCCGCATTATCAGGAGTAGCGAGCATCATCAGCGGATTAAAATTACCGGACTTATTCGTACCATCCGCCGTTTCATCACAACTGACAGCCATAATCACTTCCGAATTGAAATTATTGGCATTTTTAAATTGCTCGATATAAGGATTATCTCCTTTTTTGAAAAGGCTATACCGCCCCTTCAACTCGCTATACATATCAATCGCTTTCTGATAATAACCGGACATATAATAACCTTCATTCAAGCAATGCCGCATGATGCACACACGTGCATAGTCCTTATTGTAACGTCCTTGTTCCGGCTGAGTATCTGCAATATACTGATAAGCATAATCAAAATCAGCCATAATCCATTCCGTCATTTGCTGCAATGTCGGACGTACCAGATTCTCCAGTTTTGAAGGATTAATCAGATCGTTCGGATCAACAATCAAAGGAACAGGTCCATATACATGCAATAAATAATACATCATCAATCCCCGGCAAAGACGGGCCTCGGCAATAAACTCCCTTTTACGCTCCTCGGAAACGACCTCGGTAGAAGCTTTCTCCAAAGTACCAATCACATTGGTGAAGTAGGAAATCTCACTTACTTTCGGAAAATGATTCGGGCTTTCGTCACTTAACGTACCACTCGTATAATAGACACACTGACTGAAATCGGCTTTGGAAAGGAAGTAGTATCCACCTCCCCAACCATTATTCCACACCGCCATCTCATCGGTCGGATAATCAAAGAATTTCAGTACGCCTCCGGCAGGTATATACCAACCATGCTGGTTGCCACTCGTACCGGCACCAATCCAATAGGTCCATGTAGTAGTAAAAGGCATATAGCAGGTCATCATAAATGATTCGTATTCGGCTTCAGTCACCGGATAATTAGAAACATTCAATGTGCCATACATCTTCGGATCAAAATTATCCTCACAACTGCACATGATAAATGCAATCATGATAAATACTTTAAATAATTTATTCTTGCTCATATTTTCAATTTTTTCTTTCGTTACAGGTTCTCTTAAAAACATATTTTTGCTCCGAAGGAGTATGTTCTTGTCATCGGATATTCCGCCTTGGAGCCGTCGCCACCCGTCTTTATTTCAGGATCGACCCCAACAAACTTGGTAAAAGTCAACGGATTCTGACAATCAATAAAAACACGGATAGAACTTACATAATCACCTATTCTTCCCAGCTTCTTCCCCGAGAGATTATATCCTAGAGTAATATTCCTGACACGTACGAACGAAGCATTCTGATAATCTTCTTCAAACCCTACGTTACCGGGCAAAGCGACAGCCTTTGTCGAAGCAATACCACGCCGGTTTCCATTCTGGTTCGTTTGAGAGTTCCAGATAGTATATACATATTTGTTCGAGTTCTTCGGGCTTGTGTAATACACATCTCCGACAAGCGCCCAACGATATGCATAATTATAACGTGTACGCCCGAATTGTCCATACATAAATATATCCAGATCGAAATCTTTGTATACGAACGTATTTCCAAATCCGATGTGAATTTTCGGAAGTGTATTCCGCATCTTTACATCATCAATCGTTATTTTATTATCCCCATTCGCGTCCTTTATAATCGGATAGCCGGGTTGTTGCGCATCTGCCGGTAAAGATTTCTGCGATTCGGGCATATTGCTTTTATCTATATTGATTATGCCTTCCGTTTCATAATAGTAATAAGCATTCACCGGCTCGTTTTTACGGATTCGATATTCTTCATAATAATAATTGGGCATCCGTTCTTTCCAAACGGCATTATGATGTGATAAGGTCAATTGTGACGTCCACTTAAACACACGGGGGATTTCATAGTTTAGTGAATTGATAGTTGCATCCCATCCATAACGTACATAATGTCCATAATTCATCGGGACGGAAGATGTCATACTAAGCGGAGAGGAAGAATCATATCCCAGCAAGTTGGTCACATCATTACGAAACATATCGAAACTTCCCCAGATTCTATCCTTCAACACAGAAAAGTCTACACCTATATTCTTCATGGTAGTCTTTTCCCAAGTTACATTCGGGTAATCAGGACCGCTAAGCAGATAGGGTACATAAGTCACTGAATTGTTAGAGAACTTGATGTATTGGGCTGCCAGACTGAAAGTTCCATAAAGTGAACTGCCCAAGTTGTCATTACCTGTCTGTCCATAACTGCCACGAATCTTCAACTGGTCAATCCATGATATATGCTTCATAAACGGTTCGTTAGATAATTTCCAGGCTAATGACACTGAAGGGAAATAGGCATATTTCTTTCCCGGAAAAAATTTGTCCGTTCCATCCCGGCGGATAGTAGCCGCAACCACATACCTGTCAAGCAAATCCACACTTGCCCTGGCAAATTGAGAACGACGTTCGTCGGCTGCCCTGAAAGAAGTCGGATAGAAAGCACCTTCCGCAGCTTCCACTTTATCAGCCGCAATGTGATCGTTAATCTGCTCGTAGTCAAGTTCAAGTCCATTTGAATCGTTTGTATATCTTCCCATACCCACTACGGCATCAACACGCAACAAATCTCCAAACTGCTTTTTGAAAGTCAGCGTACCTTCCATGGTTTGGTTTCTACGCTCAACATATCCCAGATGTCCTCTCGATTTATACATATCCATAAAATAAATATCAGAAGGAATATAAAGGTTACGATTAGCATTCTCCTTATTGATACCATACATCAAACGGAACGACAGCATATCCTTGATTATATCCACATCGGCAGCAAAGTTTAGATAATAACCGCTCGTTTTGGTGCGGTCGCTCACTTTTACCATTTCTGCAGGATTGGGATAGTTCGAATATAAAGTAGGATTTCCTGCCGCATCCCTGATCGGCAAATAAGAAGGATAAGTCAATGCCGATTGGATAGCATCATAACCATTACCACCACCTCCACCACCGGAAGTTGAGTTTGTATATTCATTCTCATTTACATTGACAATTGCAGTCAACTTAAGAAATGGAAGCAATTGTGAAGATATGTTCGTCCGAAGAGCATAACGCTCCATTGCAGAGTTTTCTACCGTACCTTCCTGTTTATAATAGTTTCCGGACAAGTAATATTTCAGAAGTTTAGATCCTCCTGTAATTGTGATGTTATGGTTATTGATACTACCATCTTTCAACACACAATCCAGCCAGTCTGTTGTTTGAGCGGCAGCTATCTGTTGAGGTGAGAATTGAGGCACCCATTTATTATCAAAAGGTTTATCGCCATAGGGATACATGCCGTTCGTAAATAAATAGTTTTCTTTATTGAAAATGTTAGCAACATTCATATATTCCTCTCCGCTCAAAGGCTCCAGATACGGATAGTTTTTCACAATAGAATAATTTCCTTCATAAGTGATTTGTGGACGGGTTTCAGTACCTTTCTTCGTGGTGATTAATACGACTCCATTGGCCGCGCCAATTCCATAAATGGAGGCAGAGGCATCCTTTAATACTTCAATAGATTCAATATCAGCAGGATTAAGTCCGGCCAACCCCGAACGACTGATCGAATTAGGCATGACCTGATTTCCGTTTCCAACCTCTAAAGAGGTGGAAGGCATCATCACTCCATCCACAATAAATATAGGAGTTCCTGCACCACGAATTGAAAGATCAACTGCTCCACCCGGTTGTGGACTTGTTAATGTAGCCTCCAGTCCGGCGGCCCGCCCAAGCAGCATCTGTGACATATTGCTTGTTGCGGCTCTTGATATTTTTTCTGTTTTGACCGTTGCAATAGAAGTGGTCAGATTCTTACGGGTGGTCGTTCCATAACCTACCACAACAACCTCATCCAATTGTTTTGAATCCTCTTTCATCGTCACGTTCAACGTCATCGGCCTGGTTATTTTCTGCGTATATGTAGTGTAACCTATTGAAGTAAATTTCAGTGTCGAACCTTCCGGAACCTGCAACTGATAATTGCCGTCTATACCGGTGATGGTTCCTTGAGTCACCCCCTCTATCATCACAGTCACTCCCGGAAGAGTCTCTCCAGATTCGTCCACGACCTTTCCTGTCACCTTGACTGTCGGCTTGTTATCCTGCTGTTGAGATGAAACCTTGTTTAATACAATCTGGCGTTTTTCAATCGTATAAGATACTCCTTCGCCTTTAAAAAGTTTATCCAGTACCAGAGTCATCAGTTCATTCTTCACAGAAATGCTTACTATACGGCTAACATCAACAATATCTTTGTTATACAGGAAGCGATATTCTGTCTGATTTTCGATACTAGTCAAGACCTCCTCTACAGTCACGTTCTTCAGTCGTAATGTAATTTTGGCGGATTGTGCAAGGATAGGTATACTGACGGCTTGCAGAGCTATACAAAACAACCATATAGCACAAATTCTCCCCATTTTTACATTCGCAGGTACATTAATTCTCTTTTTCATTTTTCTAATTGAAATAAGTTTCATACCTTTACATGTTTGGTTATTGGTTCTACAAATAAGTTGATTAACGAATAACTGAATCTTTGGAAAGGAAGGTGAGTCAGACCTTCCTTTTTTATCAGTTTTTTCGGAAGTAAGATTCACTGATTATGTCTTTCCCATGGCTTGTATTATTTAAAGGTTAATAAATGTGTTTTTCTCTCGTAGCTATCAATAAGACGTTTCTAAAAATAAAAGCCACATTCCATATCACATAATTTTTTCATCCTGACTATTTTTTCATCAAACTATCGTTTATCCCAAATAATCTTTCTATTTTTACCCCCAACAATAGAATCTCTACTACAATACTATGTCAAATATCCAACAACAGACTTCCGACGACCGTTTTCTGGTAATAGCACTGAAAAAGGATGATAAACAGGCTTTTACCCGATTATTCCATGCCTATTATAAAGATCTGGTGTTGTTTGGCGGTACTTACATTCCAGAGAAATCTACCTGCGAGGATATTGTACAGAATATCTTTCTCAAATTATGGAATGACCGGAAAACACTGGAAATTGAGAATTCACTAAAATCATATTTACTGAAAGCAGTCCGGAACTACTGCCTGGATGAATTGCGCCATCGCAGGATTATAGATGAACACGTTGCTTATGAACTTAAATCGGGCTCTATAGATATAGATACAACGGAAAACTACATACTGTACTCCGATTTATGCCGGCAACTCAAAAATGCATTGGAGCAATTACCTCCCCAGGAAAGAGAAGTATTTGAAATGAGCCGGTTAGAAAATATTAAATATCAGGAAATAGCCAATCGCCTCAATATCTCTGTCAGAACAGTGGAAGTACGCATCAGCAAGGCATTGAAGCAGCTTCGCTTTTTATTAAAAGATTTTTATTTGCTACTTCTCTTCTTTCTTTTCCACTAATGGATGTGGGATTTTCTTTCTGAAACGTCTATTATATATAAGGTAAAATGCATATGATAAATAAAGATTCAGACATAGAAATTATAATTTCCAAATATCTCTCGAAAGAGGCTACACCAGAAGAAATAAAGGTACTGGAAGATTGGATATCGGCTACTCCCGAAAACTACAGGAGCTTTCTGTCACAAAAGAATGTGTGGGAAGTCAGTCACCCGGCTTTTAATCCGGAAGAGATAGATGTGGACAGCGCGCACAGAAAAGTTATGGAGCAGATTCTTCATCAAAATCAACCGGCAGCGGTCCGTCCTAAGTTATCTTTCCTGCACTACTGGCAGCAAATTGCAGCTATCTTACTTCTTCCTCTACTGATATTATCCGCTTATCTTTATTTTAGGCCAGCTCAACAAATTGCGGAAACTTATCAGGAGTTATTCACTCCTTACGGCACTTGGTCGGTAGTGAATCTGCCCGACGGCTCTAAGGTTTGGTTAAATGCCGGAAGTTCTCTAAAATATCCTACTCAATTCAATGATAAGCAAAGAGTGGTTTCAATGCAAGGTGAAGCCTATTTTGAAGTAGAATCCGATAAGGAACATCCTTTCATCGTACAAACGAAAGAACTGACTGTAGAAGCTACCGGCACAGCATTCAATGTGAACGCATATACTTCGGACAATGTAACAGCTGTGACATTAGTAAAAGGAAAGGTAGCAGTAACTCTTGACAAGAAAAAAACAATTTCCCTTTCACCGGGAGAGAAGATTGACTATAATCTGGTAACTTCTTTGTATAACGTCAACAAAACCAATACTTACAAATGGTGCTCATGGAAAGATGGAGTACTCATTTTTAGAGACGATCCACTGGAATATGTATTCAAGCGTTTGGGGCAAACTTATAATGTGGAGTTTATTTTGAAAGATGCCGAATTAGGAAAATATTCCTATAAGGCGACTTTTGAGGGTGAATCTTTGAATGAGATCTTACGCTTGCTCGAAATGAGTGCACCCATCCAGTGCAAAGAAGTCAGTAACCGTAGTAACAATAGCGAGAAGTTTGAAAAGCAACGTATAGAGGTGAGCAAGACTGTGCAATAATAAGCAAAGAGGGTTCCGACTGATTCAAAAAGGCGTTTCCGTATGCTTTAAAAAGGATATTATTCTCACCATATTGAGAATAAATTCTCATAGTAATGAGAAAAGTTTCTCACTGTGATGAGAATTTTTTCTCATCACAGTGAGAATACTTGAGAATTTACTTCATCTTATACACCAGTGTACCACCTTTTACAATCTCTTCGTGTGAGATTGTTTTCTTCGTATATGGTTCACCATTCAATGTAATACTATCTACATATTTATGTTCTTTCGATAGATTCTCTGCAATAATAGTGAAAGTCTTGCCATCAGCCAAATGCAAAGTCATCTTCGGTAATTGCGGAGCACCGAATACATATTCCGCACTCACCGGATCTACCGGATAGAATCCCATCGCACTAAGCATATACCAGGCAGACATCTGTCCGCAATCATCGTTCCCACAAAGTCCGTCAGGTTTGTTCTTGTATTGAGTATCAAATATTTCACGAACCAGTTCTTGTGTACGTTCCGGACGACCTGCCAGTGCATATAAATAAGTAACATGATGACTTGGCTCATTGCCATGAGCATACTGTCCAATCAATCCGGTAACATCTGCCAAACTCTCTCCTTCCAGTTGAACTGTAAACAAAGAATCCAGTTTATTCAAGAAAGGCTCTTCACCGCCAAACAACTGGATCAATCCCGGTACGTCATGTTGTACATGCCAGGTATATTGCCATGCATTTCCTTCTGTATAATCTCCACCGATACTTTCAGAATGTCCTAGTGCACTTGGATTAAATGGAGCTTTCCAAGTTCCGTCAGCCTTGCGCGGACGCATGAACTTCGTTTGCGGATCGAACATATTCTTATAATAATCAGCACGTTTTGCAAAATATGCCGCATCTTCCTCTTTACCCATACGACGTGCCATATCGGCAGCAGCATAATCATCATATACCGATTCTAAAGTAGAAGATACAGATTCAGCTTTTATCAGGTCTGTCGGGAAATAACCATATTTTGTATAAACTTCCCAATCGGACTTCAACGGATGAGACACCGTCTGCGTCTTCTTTATTATATTGAAAGCACGTTCAGCATCAAAACCACGGAATCCTTTACGATAGGCTTCGGCAATAACTGATACGCCGTGATTACCAATCATACAGAAATTCTCCTTCCCCCACAATCCCCAAATGGGTAAGAAGCCTTGCACTTCACCTTGTTCAATGAGAGAATTAACAAAGCCATCCACACGTTCGGGAATCATTAATGTATAAAATGGATGAGCGGCACGATAAGTATCCCACAAAGAGAACGTGGAATAGAAAGTACCCGTTCCGGCTTTTACTATAGAATCAGCGGCATTGCGATACATACCGTCAACATCCGAAATCTGATTGGGTTGAATCAATGCATGATAGAAACAAGTGTAGAAATTAGTTTTTTCATCATCCGTACCGTCTATTTCAATACGACTCAAATAGTTATTCCATTCATTATGGGCAGCAGTCTTCACTCCTTCAAAATCCCAGGCAGGAATTTCTGCTTCCAGATTCTTTTTAGCCCCATCTACACTGGTGGTAGAAAGAGCCACTTTCATCATCAGCTCGTCTCCCGGTTGCATATCGAAAGAGGCAATAATACGTTTGCCTTTTTCTGTCTCTCCCATCGGAAGATAAATCGAATCGACTACTGGACGGTTGAATTTCATCACAAAGAAATAATCCTGATTCACCCATACCGTATTATTGACATGTCCTGTCAGTGTCTGCGCATCTTCCCAATTTACTTCGCAACTGTTGACCTGTGAATGATATTGCTCTTCTCTCCATGCAGGACCATGCTGCAGGTCGATCAATATAGAGGCAGAATCCGCTTTATGATAAGTATAGCGGTGGAGGGCAGCATGGATAGATGCTGTCAGTTCCGCTTTCACCTGTGGATCGGAAAGTTCCGCAGTGTAATATCCCGGAGTAGCCGCTTCTTTGTCTTTAGGGAAATGACTACGATAAGCATCCCACGCACGGACACGTGTACCCGTGACCGGCATCACTAGAATATCGCCTAAATCCATACAGCCTGTTCCATTCAGATGTGTCTGTGTAAATCCCCAAACCAGAGAATCCTCATAAACATATTCAGAACAGTAACGCCAACCGACTGCACCCGTCACAGGGCTGGTTTGTATCATACCGAAAGGATAACATGCGCCGGGAAATGTATGCCCGTTGTCCGCGCCACCAATAAAGGTATTAACGTATTGAGTATAATCTTTTGTATCCGTCTTTTCAGCCGGAGTACAAGAAGAATAAAAGAACAAGCCTGCTGCCAGAGTTGCAGCCATAAAAGGGGTTTTTCTTCTCATGGTAAATATAATAATGTTAAGTTAATGTCGCATTATATATGCTGATATTTATCTAATTTTTCACGATAGTAGCTTTCTACATCTTTCCAGTGGTAATAAGGAGCTACGTCTGTTTTCACCGGTAGTTTAGTTTCCTTTTCATTAAGTAATACTTTTACCAATACATCGTTACTTCCTTTTTTATGGAAAAAGACGAATTGCACGTTACTAGCCATCGGGAAAATATCATACGCTCTCCATTGTTCGGATAACTTTTCTACATCAGGGTAAGATTCTCCATAATGATTCAGTTCCAATAAAGCGACTAACGGTAACAGACAAGACTCATGGCCAAATCTCAAAGTGGCCTGGTTCTTACCTTCTTTCAAAGCAGCATCTGCCCTATCTAAAATATTACGCAACAAGTCGGCTTCCCGATAGGGCATCAAACCATCCGTTACAGGAGAACAAGCGTGTGTCAGATACCAATATAAGTTGTTACAACTCCATAGATCATAACACTCTTCATCTGTGAAAAGAGAATATAGCTGCATATCTGTATCATGACTCTGCATATTACAAGCCAAATCAAAAAGACGTCTCATCAGGCGCGCTTCATCAACATTTGCTTTTACATACGCTTCGTCTGTAAACAATGTTTTCATCAAGCGTTGCGGACGTACATGGGTAGCTTCAAAATCTTTCTGAACCTTTTTCACTTTATCGGAACCAGCTATTTTACTCAAATCCTTGGCAGGAGGATTCATGTAATACATATCATGGTAACTTGCATCATTCTTGATACATAGATTAGGATTCATCGCCTGCAATTGGAGGCATTCGGATGTCATGGATAAAATACACCGGATGACAACTGTGGAACGGGCATCCACTTCTGTTCCATCAGCAAATATCTGTGGGAAATTAGTATACATACGCTTTGCAATTCCTCTGTGTTGGCGTGCTCCCACCGAAGTCAGTTCACCAAGACGACCTTCCGCCATATCAGCCATGCGCAAAACAATATCCAGTGTGTTTTTACCTGTTGCAGTAAGTTTGTTTAAAGAGTCGGCTTTTAATAAAGTTTGCTTGGGGAAACGATAATCATTCGGATCAATCAGATACCGTGAGCCATGACGCATATATGTGCTGATATAAAAAGGTTCGTACCCCTTAGGAGCAGCTGTCTGCTTAGCAGTAGGCGTAGGATATGCATAATAATTATTAGCGGATAAATACCGGTTTGCACGGATCTCTTCACGAGCAGTTTGCGCTTGTACCGTCCATACAAACAAGAGCAATAAAAGAATAGACGTGAGTTTTTTCATGATAGTATTATTCAATGTATTAATAGTTGTGCCACAAAATTAGAGATTTCTTCTCATTTAAAAGGATTTGATACAGACAAATATACTTAAATCTTAAATGGAGGAAGTTCCTTTTTATGTGGATTCGCTGTGATAAAACAAAAATTCGTACGACTTATTGAATAAATATCAACTCAATTATTTATCTTTGTTAGCTTAATAACAAGCTGGCGCAAAAAACAATAAGTATAATGAAAGATTTCTTGAAATTTACACTTGCCACGGTGACAGGTATCATTTTGTCAAGTATTGTATTATTTATAATCAGCATGGTAACGTTGTTTGGCATCATGTCTGCTTCGGACACAGAAACAATCGTAAAAAAGAATTCTGTAATGATGCTCGACTTAAACGGAACGTTGGTTGAACGTACGCAAGAAGATCCGCTGGGTATTTTATCACAGTTGTTGGGTGACGGATCTAACACATACGGACTGGACGATATTCTTTCTTCCATCCAGAAGGCTAAAGAAAACGAAAATATTAAAGGGATTTATCTGCAGGCAAATTCATTAGGCACCTCCTATGCTTCTTTACAGGAAATCCGTAACGCACTGCTCGACTTCAAAGAAAGTGGAAAATTCGTTATTGCTTATGCCGACTCCTACACGCAGGGACTTTATTATCTTTCCAGCGCAGCCGATAAGGTGTTGCTCAATCCCAAGGGAATGATTGAATGGCGGGGTATCGCCTCTGCTCCCCTGTTCTACAAGGATCTGCTACAAAAAATAGGAGTTGAGATGCAGGTGTTCAAGGTGGGAACTTACAAATCTGCCGTAGAGCCGTTTATTGCTACGGAAATGAGTCCTGCCAACCGCGAACAGGTTACCACATTTATCACTTCTATCTGGGGACAGGTTACGGAAGGGGTATCTACTTCACGTAATATTTCTGTAGACTCACTGAATGTTTATGCAAATCGCATGCTCATGTTCTATCCGGCAGAAGAGAGTGTAAAATGCGGATTGGCTGATACTCTGATTTATCGCAATGATGTGCGCAATTATCTTAAGAAATTGGTAGAGATCAATGAAGATGATAATCTTCCTATATTAGGATTGGGCGACATGATGAACGTAAGGAAAAATGTGCCGAAAGATAAAAGCGGTAATATCGTAGCTGTTTATTATGCATCCGGTGAGATTACAGACTATCCGAGCTCTGCAACTTCCGAAGATGGGATTGTCGGTTCGAAAGTCATTCGTGACTTGCGCAAATTGAAAGATAATGATGATGTGAAAGCTGTTGTACTCCGTGTCAACTCTCCAGGTGGAAGTGCTTTCGCCTCGGAACAAATCTGGCATGCTGTGAAAGAGCTGAAAACAAAGAAACCGGTCATTGTCTCTATGGGTGATTATGCTGCGTCAGGAGGTTACTATATCTCTTGCGTTGCCGATACGATTGTTGCAGAGCCTACTACCCTGACCGGTTCTATCGGAATCTTCGGTATGATTCCTAATGTGAAAGGATTGACTGATAAAATCGGTTTAAGTTATGATGTCGTAAAAACGAATAAATACGCTGATTTCGGAAATATCATGCGTCCGTTTAACGAGGATGAGAAATCATTGCTTCAAATGATGATAACTGAAGGATATGATACCTTTGTAACTCGTTGTGCCGAAGGACGTCACATGACGAAGGAAGCTATTGAGAAGATTGCTGAAGGTCGCGTATGGACTGGAGAAACTGCTAAAGAACTGGGATTAGTAGACGAATTAGGTGGTATTGACAAGGCACTGGATATTGCTGTTGCAAAAGCCGGTATCGAAGGTTATACCGTTGTGTCTTATCCGGAGAAACAAGATTTCCTGTCTTCCCTGCTTGATACGAAACCGACGAATTATGTAGAATCACAATTACTGAAAAGTAAATTAGGAGAGTACTACCAGCAATTCGGTTTACTGAAAAATCTGCAAGAACAATCCATGATTCAGGCACGTATTCCGTTCGAACTGAATATTAAATAAACCGTAATACATGGACGAACACTTTATCAAGATACATAAGTGGCTCTACCCTGCCTCCTGGCTCTACGGAGCAGTGGTAATGATGAGAAATAAACTCTTTGACTGGGAAGTTCTCCAATCAAAGAGCTTTGATATACCTATCATCAGCGTAGGTAATCTCGCTGTAGGAGGGACAGGAAAAACTCCGCACACTGAATATCTGATAAAGTTTCTTTGTAACCAATATAAGGTAGCTGTATTAAGCCGGGGATACAAACGGCACACGAAAGGCTATGTACTGGCAACTCCGGAAAGTACGGCAAGAAGCATTGGCGACGAACCTTACCAGATGCATCAAAAATTCCCGTCTGTCACAGTAGCTGTCGACGAAAAGCGTTGTCATGGCATAGAGAAGTTGCTTGCACTGCAAAAGCCTTCAGTAGATGTTATCCTATTGGACGATGCTTTTCAGCACCGATACGTCAAACCGGGATTGAGTATTCTGTTAACGGATTATCACCGGTTATTCTGTGATGACACTTTGCTCCCCGCAGGACGGCTTCGTGAACCAATTAGCGGCAAGAACCGGGCGCAAATCGTTATTGTCACCAAATGCCCGCAAGACATCAAGCCTATTGATTACAACATTATCACGAAACGACTGAATCTTTATCCATATCAACAGTTATTCTTCTCATCGTTCCGGTATGGTAACCTGCAACCTGTGTTCCCTACCATGTCTCCGGACACAAATGCCATTCCGGCAAACCATGAGATTACTTTGTCCTCACTGGCAAACACTGATATATTATTGATGACGGGAATTGCCTCACCTGCTCCCATTCTCGAAAGACTGGAAGGTTGTAGCAAACAGATAGATTTACTATCGTTTGACGATCACCACAATTTCACTCATCGGGATATACAGCTTATCAAAGAACGGTTTCATAAACTGAAAGGAGAACACCGGTTGATTATTACCACCGAGAAAGATGCAACACGCCTGATTAACCATCCGGCTTTGGACAAGGAGTTGAAACCATTTATCTACGCCTTGCCTATTGAAATTGAAATATTACAAAATCAACAAGATAAATTTAACCAACATATTATTGACTATGTTAGAGAAAATACAAGAAACCGCAGCTTATCTGAAAGGTAAGATGCATACCAGTCCGGAAACTGCCATTATACTAGGCACCGGGCTTGGCAGTTTGGCAAACGAAATCACCGAGAAGTATGAAATAAAGTATTCGGATATCCCCAACTTCCCGGTATCTACCGTCGAAGGTCATAGCGGTAAGCTGATTTTCGGCAAACTAGGCAATAAGGATATCATGGCTATGCAGGGACGCTTCCACTATTACGAAGGTTATTCCATGAAAGAAGTAACTTTCCCTGTACGTGTCATGCGAGAGTTAGGTATCAAAACCTTGTTTGTATCCAATGCCAGTGGCGGTACAAATGCAGATTTCGAAATCGGTGACCTGATGATCATCACTGACCATATCAACTATTTCCCCGAACACCCGCTTCGCGGAAAAAATATCCCTTACGGACCTCGCTTCCCGGACATGAGCGAAGCATACAGCAAGGAATTGATTAGTAAGGCTGACGAGATTGCCAAAGAAAAAGGAATTAAAGTACAACACGGAGTGTATATTGGTACGCAAGGTCCTACTTTCGAAACTCCTGCTGAATATAAGCTATTCCATATCCTTGGTGCTGATGCGGTTGGTATGTCTACCGTTCCGGAAGTTATCGTAGCCAACCATTGTGGTATCAAAGTATTTGGTATTTCCGTCATCACCGACTTGGGAGTAGAAGGAAAGATCGTAGAAGTAACACACGAAGAAGTTCAGAAAGCCGCTGACGCTGCTCAACCGAAAATGACCACGATCATGCGCGAACTTATCAACCGTGCCTAAACAACCATCCCGATTTATGAGAACTGAAATAGCATCTCTCGGTGAGTTTGGTCTGATTGACCGCCTCACCGAGGGAATCAAACTGGAAAACGAATCCAGCAAATATGGAGTGGGCGACGATGCCGCCGTTCTCTCCTACCCTTCAGAAAAGCAAGTATTGGTAACAACCGACCTGCTTATGGAAGGTGTGCATTTTGACCTGACTTATGTTCCCTTGAAACATTTGGGATATAAATCAGCAGTAGTTAATTTCTCCGATATTTATGCCATGAACGGTACTCCCCGGCAGATTACGGTATCTCTTGGTCTTTCCAAGCGTTTCAGCGTGGAAGATATGGATGAACTTTATTCCGGTATCCGTCTGGCTTGCCAGCAATACAATGTCGACATTGTGGGAGGTGATACAACTTCTTCCCTGACAGGTCTTGCTATCAGCATCACCTGTATCGGCGATACCGACAAGGATAAAGTAGTTTACCGTAATGGAGCTAAAGACACTGACCTGATCTGTGTCAGCGGCGACTTGGGAGCAGCCTATATGGGGTTACAACTCTTGGAACGTGAAAAAGTGGTATTAAAAGGCGATAAAGACATTCAACCGGATTTCACCGGCAAAGAATATCTATTGGAACGCCAGTTAAAACCGGAAGCCCGCAAAGATATCATCGAGAAATTGGCAACCGCCAATATTGTCCCAACTTCTATGATGGACATTTCCGACGGTCTGTCATCAGAGCTGATGCATATCTGTAAACAAAGCAATGCTGGTTGCCGCGTTTACGAGGAGCATATTCCAATCGATTATCAGACGGCTGTTATGGCTGAAGAGTTTAATATGAATCTTACAACCTGTGCCTTAAACGGCGGAGAAGATTATGAACTACTCTTTACTGTTTCCATCGCCGATCATGAGAAAGTATCACAAATGGAAGGAGTCCGTCTCATTGGACATATTACCAAGCCCGAACTTGGCTGTGCATTGATTACTCGTGATGGACAAGAATTCGAATTAAAAGCGCAGGGATGGAATCCATTAAAGGAGAATAAGCAATAGATTTCATCACATACCTGAAATATTTTCATCTTATACAACACTGATAATTAGCTGACTAACTTTTTATCAGTGTTTTTTATTTCCAGAAGACTTGCAGAATCCAAAAGTTTCACTACCTTTGCAACCGCAAAAGAGATTTAACTGAATCAAGTTAATATTATGGTGCCATAGCTCAGTTGGTAGAGCAAAGGACTGAAAATCCTTGTGTCCCCGGTTCGATTCCTGGTGGCACCACAAACGAAAGCCAAAAAGCCTTGTAAGACAACGACTTACAAGGCTTTTTCTTTTCGGGAGTCCAAATGAGTGCCCAGTCTTACATTTTGCATTACCACCATTTGTACATAAAATAATAGTCCAATATAATCATAAAATCAACATATTTTTGTAATTTTGCAACGCAATTCACAAAAAGTTGCACTTGTATGATTATAAAGAATAAATGTATCACAACTATTGATATCCCTGTAAGAAACTGGGGATATTTGGAAAACTGGAAAAGCACAGCTTCAGTTTATGGCTCGTAAATCTGCGAGTTAGGTTCGGTCATACACCATGACTGACAAAATAATCAATTTATATCATAAAAAACAAATTCTTCATGAACAATCTTCGATTGCTCACAGGGTTGCTTTCCGTGACCTTGTTGAGCGGTGGGGTGTGCTCTTATGCCCAGTCGGTAATAACTTTGGAAAAAATTTTCGAGACCGCTGAAGCCAACAGTGCACAACTCCGCCCTTCATTTTCTGCACAGACCGAAGCCGGGCATGCAATAAGCGTTGCGCGTGCAGGTCGCCTACCAGATGTCAAAGCATCGCTTTCGATCAGTTATATAGGCGATGGCTTTACAACCAAACGCAATTTCAGCGACTATCAGAAAGCTCCCATACCACATCTGGGAAATGGACTGTCGTTGAATGTCACCCAGCCGGTTTATACAGGCGGAGCCGTGGCAAATGCCATAGAACTTGCCGGGCTGAAATCAACAGCCACACGGTATGCTACCGACTTTCAGCGAGACAATATCCGCTTCCAACTTACAGGATTCTATCTTGACATCTATAAATATACTAATCTGCGCCGGGTTATGGAAAGCAATATATCCGCAGCCGAAAAGGTATTGAAAGAAATGCAGGCACGCTATGAGCAGGGGACAGCTCTTCAAAATGACATCACACGCTATGAACTCTTGGTATCGAATCTTGAATTACAGCTTGTCAAGATAAACAATACTCTCGACATCCTTAATGTCAATCTTGTAACAACGGCAGGATTGCCCGAGGGAACTGTCGTTGTACCGGATTCCACCATTCTGACTCGTTCTTTACCGATGAATGGAGAACAATGGTGGCAGCAGGAGGCTATGTTGAACTCTCCGTCATTAAGCCTCGCACGTTCCGGTGTTGACATAAGTCGCAAAGCGGAAAATATCATCCGTTCCGAGCGTCTGCCCAAGATAGGGCTTCAGGCAGGTTGGAGCATTGACGGTCCCATTCTTGTGGAAGTACCGCCAATCAATCGCAACTTAAGCTATTGGTATATCGGGGTCGGGGTCAGCTACAACATTTCCTCACTATATAAAAGCAACAAGTCTTTGGCAAAGAGCCGTGCTGCCACACAAAGGACAATAGAAGAACTTGCCGCCACACGTGAAAGTGTCTCGCTTGCTGTAAGAGCCGACCATATACACTATTTAGAGGCCTATGAAGAGCTACAGAACCAACGGAAAAGCGCAGAGCTTGCCGAACGAAATTACCGCACGATTTCTACGCGATACTCGGCAGATATGGCATTGATTACCGATATGCTCGACGCGGCCAATGCAAAACTCGATGCGGAGAAGCAGCTGGTTAACGCTCGTATAAACATCATCTACTATTATTATAAACTTTTATTCACCACCGGAAAAATATGAAACACCGTAGCAAAAAGATACTTTCTTATATCATCACCATCGCAGTAATCGCTGTCGCAGCATTGTGGGTCGGCAGCAAGTTCATTCACCTTGGCAATGTAGAATTTACCGACAATGCGCAGGTGCGTCGGCAGATAGTGCCCCTCAATAGCCGCGTACAAGGTTACATCAAAGAAATCCGTTTCAAAGAATACGAGAAGGTTAAGAAAGGGGACACACTTGTGATAATTGACGATGCCGATATGCGCCTTAATGTAGCCCGTGCAAACGCAGATTACCAGAATGCCCTCGCCGGACGCGGTGTCGCTGACCGGACAGTTGTATCAGCTTCGGCAAATGTAGCCGTCAATGAGGCATCTATCACTGAAGCCAAAGTGCTGATGGATAATGCAGCTACAGATTTGGCCCGATACGAAAAACTATTGGCACAGGATGCCGTCACCCGCCAGCAGTATGATGGTGCCAAGACGGACTATGGGGTAAAAAAAGCCCGATACGAAATGCTTGTGAGGCAACGTTCGGCAACCTCATCGGTCGTCGATGTCAACCGTCAACGCATATCGCAGTCAGAAGCAGGAATTGAACTTGCCAAAGCTCTCCTTGAAACTGCAGAACTTAATCTCAGCTACACTATAATTACCGCCCCGTGCAACGGCTACACTTCACGTAAGGAGATACAGGTCGGTCAACTCGTACAACCGGGCCAAACACTGCTCGATATTATTGAATCAGGCGACGTGTGGGTTGCCGCCAACTATAAGGAAACTCAACTCCACCACATAGTTCCCGGAAGTAAGGTGGAAATAAGGGTGGATGCTATCCCGGGAGTTCTTTTCAACGGAAATATCCGGTCAATCTCCACAGCTACCGGTGCTTCACTTTCACTGATCCCGCAGGACAATTCAGCCGGAAATTTCGTAAAGGTGCGTCAGCGAATACCCGTAAGGATTGAATTTACGGAAGACAACAAGCCGGAAGATATGGAACGGCTCCGTACTGGTATGAATGTGGAATGTTACGTAAAGTATTGATATGGCAGACTGGCACGTTCCACAGGGACCATTCGACATTCCGGATGTTCCCAATTTCATTCCACGACAGCTAAAGCCGTATCTGTTTATTCTTTTTGTACTGATAATCCAGTTCTCAAGCGGAGTTTATCTTGCCGCCGCATCTGACATGGTAGGTAGTACGGCACTTATGCAAGAGGATATTCTCATGGCAGGCTATGCCTCACTGATAGGGTTGGCCATCAATTTTGCCGTCATGTTCCGCATCAAGTTCCGTTTCTCTACCCGAACCCAGTTGGTTACTTCAGGTATAGTCCTGATAGTTGCCAATATTATATGTGCCCACACAACAAGTGTACCGTTGCTTGTCGGCACTTGTTTCGTGGCGGGATGGTTCAGGATGCAGGCCACACTTGCCTGTAACTCCACAATACAGTTATGGCTGACTCCTGTACGTGACATGGCGATATTCTTTTGCTACGTCTATATAATAGTTGACAGCGTAATACAATTGAACGGTATCACCACCGTCTATATTATATTCTTCTCGCAATGGGAATATATGCACTGGATTATGACCGGACTGCTCGCCCTAATGGTACTGCTGGTTATGATATTAGTGAAGCCTGTACGCGGGCCAATGTTCATTCCTTTGCTCGGTATCGACTGGATAGGCGCAATCTTATGGGCGGGATTCATGCTTTGTTTTACTTTCATCTGCGTCTATGGCAATTTCTATGACTGGTGGGATGCCACGGAGATAAGAGGTGCAACAGTTATCGGGCTTGCCTGTCTCGGCATAAACCTGTGGAGAGCCACATTCCTTCACCATCCCTACATATCATTCAGGGCGATGAGAAACCACAACGTGATACGAGCAACGGGCATCTACCTCGTTTTCTTCACCCTGATTGCCACTGAACATGTGTTTGAACACAGTTATGCAGCAAATATACTCGGATTTGATGAAACCAATCTGATCGACTTGAACTGGTATGTTTTCGCTGGAATCATCGCCGGGTGTGCGTTCACATATTTCACCTTCGCACTACGTAAATGGAGGTACAAGACCATGGCGGCAATAGCATTTGTCCTTGCTGCCTGTTACCTTGCCTGTTTCTATTTCTTCATAGATTATGGCATTGAGAAAGAGATGCTTTTCATTCCGCTGTTTTTTCGTGGTGCCGCATCCGTGATAATCTCCATTGTTTTCCTTACCTCAATTGTACAGAGCGGACTTCCATTTCAGGTATTTCCACAGGCCCTTACCATCAACGGATTCACAGGAGCGGTTATGGGAGCGACACTCGGGCCGGCACTCATTGGGGAATTCCTAAGACATACAATGGCTAAAAACGCTTCACTACTCAGTTCAAATATCGTAGATTTCAATCCTGCCATAGACCATGTGCCTATCGGTCAACTTTATGGAATGGTGCAGACGCAGGCTCTCGTTGTCTCTATGAAAGAAATCTACGGTTGGCTGCTTATCACGGCATTAGTATCGCTCTTGATTATACTCGCCAGCTATGGACCTGTACGACCATTTGCGATATTCCCGAAGTGGAGTACTGTTCGGAGGAGTATCAAACATATAGTCCGAACTAAGGGTAATACAGGAATCCAGTCAGTGTAGTCGTTCTTATATAATATAAGCATTGACCATTATAATCTGTCAGAATATGAGACAAGACACTAGTGTCCCATTAAAATTGGGACACTAGTGAAATCATTTCAATTATGATAATTGCTTATTTGCAGGTAAGTACAGTTCGTCAGCACTTCGAAAATCAAGAAGAAGAAATCTTTCGATAAACTTCATCAAACGGCACTCTGCACCGTTCACCCCAAATACCTTTATTCCCATCCCGTATTCCGCAGGGGATAACCATATTTATTTCGGCACCATGCGGTAGCTTCAGCACTCTTTTTAGCCGACGGCTGTCCAGCCCCTCCAATGGACAAGTATCATACCCTTCGTTCGCCATTGCAATCATAAATGTCTGGGCAGCAAGCGCACAGGACTTATGGGCAACCACACGCATATCATTCTCGGACACTTCAAGCATCATCGGACGGAAAATGCTGATAATATTAGCCAACAGCTTCCTGAACAGCCCCAGAAGCCCCAAGAAGCGGGCATACACAAATGGCATTAATATTCCGTAATACAATTCACGGTCTTTGATTCGTTTTGCCTGACGTTCCTTCGGGCTGTTGCGATGAATGTTATCCCGTTCAAAGTCGAGTACAAACCGCGCACGCTTCCTGTAGACATCCCGGCGGACCACGAAAACCACCACTTCCGGTGCAGTGGCAGTCGATTTCTGGTCGAGGCAGGCTCTCGAAACTTTCGCCAACAGTTCAGGCTGTGTGATGTGATAGAATTCCCACAACTGCATATTCGAACTGTTGGGAGCTAGTGTTGCCAGTTCCAGACAATGTTTCACCTTCTCCGTATCTATCGGTTTCATTTTATCATACACACGCACAGAGCGGCGATACTGGAGTACTTCATCTAAATTCATAGGCTTAATCATTAGTTTATATTTTATAGATATCTCATTCTTTCACTGGTCTGTCATCTCCCTCTCATGCAACTGTTGCAGCACAACCTCCGCCATTTCTTTAGAGCTAAACGGATTTTGTCCCGTCACCAGATTATTGTCAACAATTACTTTTGAGGTCATAGGTATCAATGCCTTTTGATAGTTGGCCCCTCTCGCTTTGAGTGATGCTTCAAGATTGAAAGGAACTTCTTTCTTCCGATTGGCAAGGCTTTCTTCCAGCCAACTGAACCCTGTTATTTCTTTGCCTTTAATCAGATATTCACCATTGGATGATTTGACATTCAACAGTCCGCATACTCCATGACAGATTGCAGCCACTAGCTTGTTGTTTTCATCATGTTCCGTAATGATTGCCTGCAAAACGGCATTATCCGGAAAGTCGTACATGGTTCCGTGTCCGCCAGCCAAATAAATACAATCGAATAGCTGCTCCCGAACATCATCCAGTTTTTTGGCATGACGCAGCATTTCTCTGAACTCAGGATTCTCCCAATACTCCCTGGATATCTTATCCAGAACGACTGTTTTTAAACTCTCAGGATCAACAGGCGTATTTCCTCCTTCGGGACTGGCTATCGTCATTTCATATCCTCTTTCTCCGGCACAATGATAGATGTGAGTAAACTCACTAAGCCATAATCCGGTTGCCAGGCTACTATTCGCATAAGTCCCGGTTCCCGTCACTACTAATAGAATCTTCTGAATATACATACAACTGTCTTTTGATGAATACGGGGTTAAAACACTTCTGCAAGCAAATGTATCTCAAATTGCAGAAGTTTTAACATATTCAATCCATAAGAAAAGGAAGAAAACAAGTAAGTTATAGAAATGGAATATCTAAGTCAATACCAATGGAACAATATTGTGAGAATCATTGAACAGCATAGGGGACATGGCTCCCCGTCAATTCAAGACACGCCAATAGACCAATAACAAAAATCCCTTGAACTTTAAAAATTCAAGGGATTTTTGTCTTGTCCATTTTGCACCGACTTCCGTAGTACAAGCAGCTACACTTTTGAACTATGTAGTTTTTTATAAACCTCTACTCGAGCGTCTATTTCTGCCTGGGTTAAATGCGCAGGAAGTTCAATGGTAGTTCGTGGAGTAATGGCAACCAATACTACCTTACCTACACTTTTTTTATACTCTTTGATTGCATTCTCCATCACTTGGCTGGAAGAAACAAACTCACGCATTACATTACCTTTTTTCATATATCAATTGAATATCTTTGTTTATACACGATTACACAAGCAGAATATAAATCCATGTTTTTATACAGGATCGGCTTTAACCGTATCTTCCGGTTTCAGTTTATTTTCCAGACAAATATTAATTGCATTCATCCCTTTTTGTCCACGTTCCAGATCAAACGTCACAATGTCATTCTCCGAAATTGCGGTAACCACATTGTTCACATGAAAAAAATACTTCTCAACGCCAGAAAGATCTTTAATAAAGCCATATCCTTTTGATGTATTAAAGAATTCGACTCTTCCTCTTAAAATAACCGGTTCCTCTTTTCCCTTTTTAGGAGTGGCAATAATGATTTCCTCGGCATTAATTTCTTCTCTCTTTGTATTATTTGCCGGAGGAGTTGAAGTAATCATCCCGTTCTCGTCTACATAAGCAATCATATCATCAAGGCTACTGCCCCTGTTAGATGACTTCCTGTCTTCTTTTCTTTTTTGTTTCTCTTCCCGCTTAGCGAGTCTCTTCTTTTCATTTTCACGTTTACCAACTGTCATGGATTTTGCCATAGAACTTATTTTTTATTTATACTAGATATGAATGAATAATGCAATAAAACCGATCTCTAGATTACATAATCAGCTTTATTCAGTTTTTTTCCTGTCAATTTCTGAATATCATTAATCAGCTTACGCTCTTCCTGCGAACAGAATGTAAGTGCCGTCCCAGTGTTTCCAGCTCTTCCGGTACGTCCGATACGATGGACATACGTTTCCGGTACATCGGGAAGATCATAGTTAATCACCAAAGGTAGCTCATTGATATCAATACCTCTGGCAGCAATATCAGTAGCGATCATCACACGTGTTTTCCCGGACTTAAAATTGCCCAATGCCGACTGTCGTGCCGCCTGACTTTTATTTCCATGAATAGCCTGACTGCCAATCCCTGCCTTGCCCAATATTTTGACGATCTTATCCGCATTATGCTTCGTACGTGAGAATACCAGTACCGATTGATCTTCCGACTTCTGTAAAATCGAAATCAACAACTGGCTCTTCTCCTTTTTCTCTACAAAATAGACCATCTGCTCAATAGAATCCACAGTCGATGATTTCGGAGTTATACTGATTCGCACAGGATTCTTCAACAGAGAGTTAGTTAGAGAAATAATCGTATCAGGCATTGTAGCCGAGAAAAACAAAGTCTGCTTTTCTTTCGGAAGTTTTGGTAATATCCGTTTGATATCGTGAATAAATCCCATATCAAGCATACGGTCTGCTTCATCAAGTACGAAATGCCGGATACTATCTAAATGTACATGCCCCTGATTCATCAAGTCGAGTAAACGTCCGGGGGTAGCAACGAGAATATCAATTCCTTTGTGTAACATATCCACTTGCGGGCGCTGATTCACTCCTCCGAAGATAACTCCGTGACGTACCCGGGTATATTTGGCATAGTCGTTAATACATTCACTGATCTGCAATGCAAGTTCACGGGTAGGTGTCAAGATCAAAGCTTTAATTCCCTGACGTTTCGTCAGCTCTTTATTCATCTGCAAATGCTGGATAATAGGGATTGCAAATGAAGCAGTCTTCCCGGTTCCCGTCTGCGCACAGCCCAGTATATCCCTTTTTGCTAATGCAGGCGGAATTGCTTTCTCTTGTATAGGAGTGGGTACGGCATATCCTTTTTCTTCAATAGCTTTTAAAATCGGTTCGGTTATATTTAATTCTTTAAATGTCATAATTGTTATTTATACTGTATTGAAACAGCGATTTTGTTTTTATAGATTGAAAGACGCAAACAAATCCGGAATGGAAATGCAAAGTCCTCCTAATTAAGCCAGTTTATGGGTTGCCAAGAAAAACTCGCGTTCCAATGTAGCCATTACTTCTTTTACGCTACTAATCTTTTCTGCGAGAAAGGCATTGCTACCGGCAAATGCATATCCTTTTTTCATATTTCCTCTAGCTGCATTATATAAAGCCTTGATAATGCAGTAGGGACTTTTTGTGTAGTCACAGGTCTTGATACAATGGAACGAACAGTTCTTAGGTCTCTCCAAACCATTATTCACATTGTGAATAAATTCTCCATCAATAGCCCGTCCCGGCATCCCGACAGGACTTTCAATAATAAGAACATCTTCAGATTTGGAATGAATATATACTTCTTTAAATGTTTCTGAAGCATCACATTCAAGAGTAGTTACAAAAATGCTTCCCATCTGCACACCTGAAGCTCCCAGTTCCATAAAATGCGCTATATCCTCACCTGTTGAAATCCCTCCGGCTGCAATCACCGGAATTTGTTTCTGTTCTTTATAGCTGGATGCAATCATTACCACTTCCGGAATCAATGCTTCCAAAGCATAATGCTGATCCTGTATTTGTTCCTTTTTAAATCCTAAATGCCCACCGGCTTTAGGTCCTTCTACCACGATTGCATCGGGCAGATAGTTATAGTTCTTTTGCCACTTGTCACAAATAATTTTCGCTGCTCTTGAAGAAGATACGATAGGAACCAATTTTGTAACACTTCCCGAGGGCAGGTATGATGGCAAATCGAGCGGAAGTCCCGCACCTGAAAATACCACGTCAATCTCTTCCTCAATCGCAGTACGCACCATATCGGCATAATTAGATAAGGCAACCATGACGTTTACTCCGATTATACCTTTTGTCTTTGTACGTGCCTTGCGAATTTCCTCTCTCAGTCCGCTTATACATTTCTCCGGATAGGTGCCCTTTCCTTTGGGGTATAACAACCCTAAACCCGCACATGATATAACCCCCTACTCCGCCTTCGTTTGCTACTGCAGATGCCAAACCGGACAGTGAGATTCCTACTCCCATTCCACCTTGTATAACAGGTGTTTTAATTTCAATATTTCCTATAAAGAACGATTTCATATGTTTTATTTTGTATGGGCAAAACAGATAGACAGAAGTGAGTATACTTTATCCAAGTACTCAATACTAGCCTGCCACTAACGATTTACCTTATTGGATAATTTATTAAACTATTTGCTCCTGACTATTTCAGGAGTATTGTATTACAAAAAAGCCTAATAAATCTATTTTCAGAATGGAAAGTACAGGATTAGAAATTCCTAATTTTGCATAGAAGAGCCAGAATTAGCAGAACTTAAATGTAAAATGATTTTTCGTCCTCCCTATTCAGTAGAGATTCCTCCGTTAAATCATGAAACGGAAACAGTTTTTAAATAAAAGCAGAAGACAGAATCTTCTGCTTTTATCTGGATATTAATATCTTCTAGAGTTATTATAACCACCACGGCCTCCACCGTTTGACGGTCTTTCAGTACGAGGGCGTGCAACGCTTACTGAAATAACCTTCTGGTCGTATTCAACTCCATTCAGTTCATCAATTGCCTTTTGTCCTTCTCCATCGTTCGTCATTTCTACGAAAGCGAATCCTCTGGATCTGCCAGTCTCTCTATCAAAAATAACTTTGGCTGAAGAAACTTCTCCAAACTCTGCAAATAAATTTGTTAAGTCGGCATCAGTTGTGCCATAGCTTAAACCTGAAATGTAAATGTTCATCTAAAAATTTTATTAAAATAAATACTAATTTGGAGTGAGGAGGATAATTACAGAAGAGGACTACTTACTAATAATATATTAAAAAGAAGAACTGTACAATAATGATTCGTAACTCAAACTCTGGGAACAAAGGTAACACAATAAATTAGATAACGATGTTTTTATTCTATATTTTTCAATAGAAGTTCAATTATTATCATTTGTTAGCACGCCTATCGCACCAAACAGAAAGAACTTGTTCAAAAGCTCCAGCCATATACAGATTGTATTTCACTGCTATCCGACCAAAGTTCAACCTATATAAAAGGTATCATCATCACTTCTGCCCACATGGCAAACAATGCACAAACTTACCTTAACCTATTCTGGTCCTTTGCGCATTTGTCGATTCCTGTGAACATACATTTAACAAAAAAAGTGCGCCTTTTCCCCACCGGGAAAGAGGCGCACCACACAAACAAAACAAACAATAGTCTACCTTCACAGGCAGTGAATCCATAAATCCATTCCTTTATATCAAAGAATGGCAGGGGATATGGATTCTGGGGAAATAAGCTGCTTCACAGCAACTAACATATAACAAGAGAATTATTTAGTCATCCCATTCGGAAGGCGGCAGCGTTTTTTTGCCATACCACTTCATCCAGGCACAAAATTTCCGTTTCCTCAAATAAAGCGAATCGCCACAATGCTCCAACGCTTCCCAATCAAATGAAGAATGGTGCCCGAACCATCTCTCTATCCAATAAAGCAGATGATAATTGACAAATGCCAATAACATGAACCACCATGAAAGCCACAGGGAAAGAACCAATGCAGGCAACAACGCCAACAAGAAACATTCGAGATATTGCCTCTCATGAATACGAAGTTCCATATCCTCCCATGCTTCCAGATATTTGTAACGGGTAAAACAGCATCCGAAAAGCATGAAATAATACTTCTTCTTATTTAAAAAGGCCTTCGCCCATATACTATTATATAAAATCATGTTTAAATTTCCAGCGCCTTACCCGGTCTGAATTTAACAATCTTCTTTGCGGGAATCTGCATTTTCTGACCGGCTGACGGATTATACCCCGCGCGTGACGCACGTTCCTGTACCCGGAAACTTCCAAATCCCACAAGTGTTACGGACTCTTCATTATGCAAACTGTCTCTGACGGTGTCGGTGATATGGTTTAAGACCCTTTCCACATCTGCCTGTGACATGCCGCTACGAATAGCGACCTTTTGAATCAATTCTTTCTTATTCATCCTTTTAGTTTTTAATATTATCAATGACAAACCAGATTCATCTGTTTCACTCTTTCTAATTACCAATCATCCTCTTCCTTGAAGAGATCGTATTTCTTCACCAGTGCAGACAGTTCGGGGTCAAGGTTCGCGCGGAATTTCATTTTTTCGTCCATATCCACTGCACTGAGCAATAGCCGTACCGCCTGTTCTTCATTCCCCAAACGTGCCTGAAGAATGGCCTGCATGTACTTGACGTCGGCTGTCTGAGGCAAATTACCGAATATCCGCAAAGCGGCTTTGTCATACCCCTGTGACATATAGGCAATGGCCGTATTCACATCTTCGTACGGGCGCAGAATTTCCAGTGCCTGCGCATATTTGCGTTTCTCCAGACACTCCACTCCCCGTGCATACGCCGTATCCGGTTCGGTGGTATACACCGTATCCTGCTGCATACCCCGGCGGGAAAGGGTAAAGCGGAAGTCTACCGCACGTACGGACGGGTAGAGCTTGTCGAGCATGTAGGCATACTCTGCCTTATACTGGCTCTTAATCAGCCATTCACGCCGGTCGGGATCCGTCTCCTTATCTATGATCCGCAAGACGGCGCCCCTGTCACCGACAAAATGCTCATCTTCCATGATCAGGTGTCGCAACTTGTCCCATCCTTCAGGAATGGTACGCACTTTTATCAGTTGCGGCAGGTTCGGGATCTCGTCTTTCACCTCCCGTTTCCGGATATTGCCCGCATCGTCTATCTCCATGGCGGCACCGACAGACAGGGAATCATACAGTTGCGTGAAGTCACGCACCAGAATGTTACGGATGGATTCAGCACGTTTCCGGGCTATCTCTCCGTTGATGCGCCAGTTACCTTCCGGAGAAGAGGTGGCAAAGAGTGTCAGGCTGTCTATGATGTACACCGGATCGGTCATCAGCGCCAGGGTAAGGTCGTGCACCTGTTTCACTCCCTCCCGGTTCACGTCGATGGATTCATCCAGAGTAAAACGGTTTTTGGGAAAATAAAAATTCACGCTGGCATTCGCTTCCGCGTCGCGGGTGACGATTTTACGCACAAAGCGGGGAGTCTTGTCAACGAACTTCGTCATCGAACTCACCAGAAAAGTCAGCGTATCCGATTTGGGAAGCGGGTATTCGCTACCGTTGCTGTTCAGCACATTGCCCACCACATAGACCTTCATGCGCGCCGAGTTTTCATCCGCGGGCACTTTCTGCGAATAGAGAAAGCGTACCTGGTCGGCGGCATAAATCACAGTGTCGAGTTTAGCTTCCGGGTTGAACGGAAAACGGACAATATCACGGTATTTCTCGTCTTTCATCGCTTTGCGAGCCTCATTGCGGGCAATCTTCTGCGTTTTATAGAACATCTTTACCAGCGTGGTAGAATCGAGCGAATTGATGCGCGCTATCCGTTCTCCATAGCCTGCCTGCCTGGCGGCATGACGAAGGGCGGGCGGATTGATATTATACAATTCGCGTTTCAGGCGGTACTGCGGATAAGCTGACCGCAGGGTTTCGTAACGACGCATGTAGCGGTCAACCGTAGCTGCCGAGTCCACCCGGCTGCGCTCTAAATTCCGGAATGCCTTAGGTCCGGGAGTACGTCGCTGCACCGAGTCGGGCAGAATGCGGTGATAAGTCAATAAAGGCGACAATCCACGGAAAAATCCGGCGGGTCCCCTGTCGGGCATTCCCTGTGCGTGCGATTCATAATATGCGTATATTTCTTCTTTCGAGAACTGCGACAGCAGGAGCTTACGCGTCTGTGCCGTATCCGGCCGTACCGGCCTCTCCTGATATTGCGTCTCCGTGATCCACGAAGGAGGCAGAGTGTCCAGATCCGGACGGCGGTAATGGAACATCGGGAGGAAATCCCTTACTTTCTCATAACGGCGGATATATTTTTCCGTGAGTTGCTCACGGTTCAGGTGTGTCGTGTCATTCCCTGCCAAAAAAGCGCGCAGGAATTTCAGGTTTTCTTTCTTTTCGGCACGCGCGCCCCTGATGCGGTAATACCGGTAAAGGCCGGCGTCCAGCCGTTCCATCTTTTCATTGAAATAATCAAAGCGGGGAGAGTAGATCCGCGCACCGGGTTCCGCTCCCAGTTCCGCTCCTATTTCATGTATCCGGTTGAATCCGCGTTCCGCCTGCCAGGCGGCGGCACTCAACGCCCGGTCATGGAAGTAGCTTTTACGGGCAATCAATGCTTCCGCACGGGCTTTGGCATTTTCCGCACGGGTGAGGGAATCATCTTCCAGGCTTCGGGCATAATTCGCCCATTTCTCGTTGAAGAAGCGGAAGCGTTCCAACAGGTATTTACTTTGATATTGCAGCGTGTCGTTCACCCGTGCCAAGGCACGGTCATACTGCCACCACTGGCGTGTGATCATCCGGTACGAGTTCCTCAGCAGACGGTCTTTCAGCAGGCTGTCCCGTTCGGCAGACTGACGGTTGAACATCTCAAAGCGCAGCAGCAACGGGTCCGGGCGGCGTTTCCTGGCATCCTGTATCGCCCAGCGTTTCTCCAAGCCTCGTTTATACCATTTCAGGCGTTCCAGATAGCGCTCGAAAGAGCGATAGTCGACATAGGTCCGGTAAAAATTGACCGAATCCGGGATAATCTTTTCCAGAAAGCGGTCATAACGCCGGTAGTCGCGCTCCTGCAACTCGCGAAACCGTTGTCCGGTGAAGCGCAGTTCTTTCAGGGAATCGGGCGTATCTCCCCGCATCAGAACCGGACGGACATTCACCATCCAGTTATCCTGCTGCAAGGCGCGGGGCACTGTTACTACAAATTCAACGTCAATCAGCCCGTTGCGTTCCGCCGTGTTGCGGGTGGTACTGGCAGAGATCACAATTTCATCCAATGCCATGGTAGTCAGGTTCTCTTTATGGATGCTGTCCCATTCCATGGACACACCCGGCCTGGAAGTGACAAAGACGAAGTTCGAAGACGGGGTAGAGATAACCGAGTCATGTTTTACCACCACCGGACGCTTCGGCGGACTCTTCCGCGCGGCGGGCAATGCCAGCGTCACCCTCGGCTGCTCTTTGTAGAGCCTGCCGAAGGGAGAGCATGCAGTGATGATCATGATCAGGAACAGAATATAGAAACTTTTAGTACTCTTCATACACCCATGGGTTGACGATAAGGATCAACCTCAGAATAAATACACAAGATTAAATGCCACTTTGGGAGCCGGAAGAAAATAGGTCCCCGACTTCACTTTGTCACCGCAATGTTCACAACGATATTTTGTATAAGGGGCGACAAGCAATCCCAGTCCGGCTTCTACTTCCATGTTCCAGCGCTTGCTAAGCAGCCACGAACGCCCGTAGGTCATTCCTGCGCCATATCCCCATCCCTGGTAACGGTACTTGCCCTCCCACGCTACATTGTAGCGTGCTCCCATGGCATACATGCTGATAAAGCTACCGGCATAAGTTTGCCAGAACCAATAGCGTGCGCCCGGTTCCAGCAGGAAGTGCCTGATCTTCCGCGTGTCGCTGAAATTCCACGGATTATAGGAAAAGCCCAGGTTCAGCGTCCAGTGGGTACTCAGCATCATGCTGCCCTCGGCGTTGAAGGTGATAGTGGCCAATTTCAGCGTATTGGTCTGTACTGAATAGAACTGCGCCCGAAGAGGGGTCGTCAGGCTGCCTGCAAACAGCAGGAAAAAGGACAATAAGCAATATCGTACAATTTGTCTCATTGATATTTCAATATAAGGAGTTTATATTAACAGACAGTTAGTTGTGCACACCAATTGTCATATTCTTTCCGGTAACTATAAACGGCAGGCGGAGGACTCACCTGCAGGCATGTGTCCGAAACCAGCGTGTCATAGCGGTCGGTAAGATTTACCAGATAGCGCTCCGGTACATATACACAAGGTATGGATTCGGCAGGACCTTCACTCTTTGCATTGACAGCCTCCAGCTGCGGATAGATCATACTCAGGTAATGGGCGGAATAGCCGAAGCACCACCACTTATCTTCGATGAAAAACAGGTAGATATGATACAGGTTTTCACCTTCCTTGTCGAACACTAATTCCGGAATTCTCATGTTACATTTTGTCATTGGGTTAATAATCACTTACACATCTCACCATACCGGTCGCCGTAGTTTTAGCCTGAGTATCACAGTGAGGTTTCCCCGGCGTAAAATCAAAAAACCAAGCATCTGTTGCCCCCTTTTCAGTGGAAGTCCAGTATCTTTTCGCCTTGCCGGCTTCTTCCATCGGTTTGGTGTTATATATCACCCCGATGGTTTCACGAAACATCCACATCAGTTGCAGCTCGCGTTGAGTGGGAACACGCCAATTACGCCCTGCACCCGGTTGGCCGGACTTACCATACAAACGGCATCCTGTATCTGCAATCTTGGAAAAATCCGGTAGTTCATCCTTCCCGCCAATATTTACTCCTTGCGCTACCATCCAATTCTCATCATTGTTCCCCACATCCTCGGGTGCCACAATAAAGCGAAACGGTATTCTGTCATTGACGCTCAAATTTGCTCCGTTTCCTTTGGAAACCTGATGCCGGATGGTAGTGCCCTCCCGCATCATCATTACTCCGCTTCCCCATTGGGCGGCTCCAGCCAGGCTGTCCGCATAAATAACGGCATACGTTTTTCCGCCGACAGTCTCTTTCTGGATATGCTGCCCGAAAACTCCCGAAGGAAGGCCGAAGCAGAATAAAACGGTCCATAGAATGGAACAGGTATTGAAACTCATCATCTTCATTTCTTATTAGGTTGCATTTCGTTTACTTATCGCTAATTGCTCCATGTGGGGATTTGTCCGAGTTCCGTATGCTGGGCTTTGCCCGGGTCCTGGAAACCTCTGACATAATGCGTATTGCCGACAGCGTCGGAGTACACCTTCCCTTCATTCGTGATGACAAAGGCCCCGTCGGTATCCGGACAGGCGGTAGACGACCAGTAACTGGGGCTCAGCTGGCTTGCCGTACTTGAAGAGGAAATCCAGGTTCCTATCAACTCGCCGATAGAAGGAAGATACCACAGGATATCACCGGCCGGTTTTCCCTGGTCGTATCCATTCAGTCCGCGGTAGCAGGTATGGGCAGCCGCATAGTCTTCCCAAGGAACGCCGGCGGCTTGCAACCGTGCGGTATTCGCAGGTCCGTCCGTCAACGAAGTGGCTCCCTGTTTGTCGAGTGGCGCCGTTCCCGCATACCATTTCAGTTCCTTATCTCCCGGCGTTGCGGACGTACTTCCCGCCGGATAGTATCCGTCCGAAAAGTAAACCTCGATCTTGTTCGGGTATTTCCATTTAACGGCATTCGCGTCAGTGACCGACGACAAGCGATTACCATTCGCGTCGTATGCCGTAAGTTCTCCCGAGAAATAGCCCGGTATCAACCGGACTACATTGGTGTCTTCCTCGCTATTTCCTTTCAGGACAATGTTGTAAGTCAGGTCGTAATTGGGGTACACGCTGAAATCAGTCGTGAAGTTCTTTCCCAAAAACAACTGGTAGATAGAGAAATCTTTTATAATATGCAAATCAACGGTACCCTCGACCTTCTTACTCTCCAGTCCTATAATCTGAAGGTAAGTGCCGCCCTTCGGTGAGTTATCGCGGCGGGTACTCTGCGTAGAGGTCGGTACGCTCTGCTGGAGATTGACCGGGATGTATACAGACGCCGTATTAATCACAGGATCTGCGACGGTTGTCTTCTCAGCGAGGTTTTCAGACCAAAAAAAGTCGGATCTGTTCAAATCCACTGAAGGGAAAACGGCTTTTCTTCCAATCACATTATAATAACTCTCCTTGGGAATGTTCATCAAGTCTACCTCCCATGTATGCGGAACGTCTATAAAATGTTGAAAAGTGGTTGTTATATTGAATTGCACTCTTGCCACGGTGCGCTTCAAAGAGACGTATAGCTGTTTGCCATCAGAGATTTCAGCGGCAACCTGGCCGCACATGACGATTCCTGTTCTTTCCATGTCCTTTCCGTTTTCCTGTAGCGGGGCGCCGTCCTTTGTCAGTATCAGCTTTTTTCTGGGGAAAATAGTATCATTATCCGCCACCCGTGTCATACAGAGTTTCTGTAAATCCGCATAGGTGGAAGTGCCTACTGTCATACCGCTAAAGTCACTCTCATTGACGTTGGCCAAAACCACAATCATGTTTTTCTTTCCTCCCGTAGATTGAATCTCCACCTCATCTGTCTTGATGGAGCCGTCCGGAGAAGTAAAATATTTCTTTTCCACCAGTGTTCCGCCCGGTAGTGTTCCGTCAAACTGGAAGCCCATGTACGAATAAACGGCATAATCTTCAGCAATAGTCACGGCAGGAGACGAAGCTGCCCTTGTGACGGCAGGTGTCGCCACAAGTTCCACATCCATATCCGGCGAAGACATCCTAAGCACAGGAGGCATTTCCTCCGCACGTGTTTTCCCGTCGGACGAGGTATTATAACCGTCTATGCCCAGGGTGAGCTTCACGGTCACCGGTTCCGGGGATGAAGCTGTTCCCGGGCCGGGCAACAGGCTGTCCTCCGTGCATCCCCCTAAGATCAGGCAGGCGATACATACCGGAATTATTTTTTTGATCATGATAATATCGTTCATTTGCATATTGTTATAATATCATTACTTATGAAGCATCACGGACACAGCGCACAGAACCCGTCGTTTTCTTATCATACGGAGATATCACCAACTTAGTATCGGCAAGACCATTTCCATAATCAAAAGACATGCCCCATGCTTCGCCTGTAGCTACTTCCGTACCGGTCCAGTATGGTTTATTTCGATTCTCGTCCTTTCCAAAGTTCAATTCTTTATATATATTTCCATTAGACGCTACCAGTACCCATACCGCCCGCAACTCTGTGGCTCTCGGAAGTCTCCAGTCATGAAAACCACCCCCGTTATATTTTCTGCAAAGTTCTTTCGCAACCAACTCGCCGTTTTCATTTTGCCATGGAACAGGCATGACGGAGACATCATCCTTGGTTATCTGAATTACCGGATAAGCTTTTTCGTCTGTATAGACGTTTACATCATCCGTAATCTTTATAGCGTCGTTGCCCGTAGGCAGTTTTGAGGGGTCTGGTGCTTTAACACCCACATAAGATCCGTTACCGCCATAGGCCACAGTAGTAAAGTAGTTTTTGTACGTATGCGTACCGGCGGCTAAAAAGGTCGGTTTTGGAGGATATGTAGTTGCATATGTACCGCCCGGCAGAAGGGCCTTCGGCCAATAATATCCGTTAGGAGCTGGAACGGTATTTATCTTTGATAAATCTAACCGCATATAGCTTCCGGAGCCGGGAGGCGTTACATCATCTCCAAAATTACCACTAATTACCTCTGAATTCCAGCTCTGAATACTTAAACTCAGAGCGGAGTTATTATAGACCAGATTATACGTGTTTTTATATCCCTGTCTGAAACCGAACGACTTACCATCGTCACTTTTGTTAAGATAGAGCTTACTCAGCGTAAACAGCTCATTAATTCCATTGACATTCAATACGATGAGCAGGTCGCCGTCACCGACTTTGGAATCCATGAACGAGGGAACCAGAAACTCGTAGGTGAGAACCTTCGTAGTGGACAATACCGCAGCAGGGTCTACGGTTACTCCTATCGGACCGGCGGTGGCTCCATCCTTTGCCAACCCTGTTTCCGGGTCAATCGCTCCTTTGTTTTTAATCCAGCCGCCCCCCCGGGTTATCCAGGGAGACACTGCTCAGCTTGAACTCCGGTCCTTTATCCACATATTTCGTGATGTTAAGAACAATCCACGTATAGGCATGCCGGAAGCGTAAAGGAATAGTTACCCTCGGGTCGTTGGATGGAGCGAACGGATAGATGGTGTCGGTATTGTAGAGCAGATCCGTCTGTTGGAGACCGGTCCTGGCGGAGAAATCAAACGGGATGCCATCCGTATAGACATCCTTGGTAGCGGATGGGACAGGCGGATAGTAAGCAACCACTTTTAACGCTTTACCTTCCGCCCCCCACGGGAGTGACACTTGTATGAGTTGAATTATCAATAAAAGACCAATTCCACGGTGCGGAGACGTCGGAGCGTTCCATAGTCGCTTTCATGTCGGATGATCCCTTGAAAATCTCATTCCCGTTATCACGTTTAGTGACGGACATTCCAAAGGAATAGGAAGTTCCGGTAAAACCATCTATCTGTGTAATATTTCTTGATTGAACGGTCTCCGTCTTTTCTATGGACGCGTTGAAGTCCAGAGAAACCTCCCTTGCCGGAGTATCCGGCTCCGGTCCGTCATAGATACGGTTGTCACAGGCTCCTGCCAGAAGTAAAGAGAAGGCTGTCAGGAGGATTGCCCGGGGCGAGGTATATTTCTTGTTTGTATCCATATTCATCTTGGTATATCGTTTCAATCACTTTTTTTCAAACTCGGATTATCCTGTTGCTGACGTACGCAACGGATTTTCAATGTTTCTGCTTTCTTATGATGCGACGCGTATCCGGCGGTAGCACCAGTAAAATCGACAGCCCACGCTGATTCGGACTTTTTCCGTTGCTCGTCGCTTGTACCTTCCTGAAACTCGCTCCCGCACCAATAAGTCCCGGACAACGGTGTGAAGCCTCGCAATGCTTCCAAGCTTTCCTGATTCACATAGATAAACGCCAGTTCCGAGAGTCGCGGAAGTCTCCAGTCGTCATATCCGTTTTCTTCCAGATCCCGGCATAAGTCAAAGGCTGTCAGCGTAGTTCCGGTCTTCCACTGGACCTTATCATTACCCGATTCATCCACTATATCATCACCGGAAACCATCAGATTGGGAAAGGTACCTTCATAATTAAGGGTCTCCTCCACCGTAGTATACAATCTCCCGTTTTGTCCTCCCGGCATATCCGGAGCATAAATACTATTTCCTTCCTTATAAAAATTATTGTAGTCGAATGGAAGATATACATTGGTACCCCAATAAGACTTCTTCTTGGGAATTTGCTGGGTTGATAGTTTGCCGTAAGTCCATCTCACATTCTCTCCATTAAATCCCTCATAAGTCAGGTAGTATCCCTGGATGGAAGGTACGGAAGTTGGTTCGTTTGATACCCAGGGCTCGATTTCGGCGCTGAAATCCAAGCCTTTCGGCTTGCTGTTGTACGCAAGTCCGGCAGTGGCATAGCCCGCGTCTTTCACGCTCTTGATGGTAAACCGGTATACGTGGTTGCGCAGGATGTCCATCTTAGCCTTACTCCCCTCATCGTAGTTGAAGTCTACACGGTAGAACGTTTCCGCATCCGAGCCGTTATACTTTCCTCCTACGATAATCGCGAGGCGACTGGAGTGATTGTCGTCATATACATCTCCCCATAGCAAATCGGCTTCGGGCAGGTAGATCTTTTCCGAGCAGTAAGTGGTACCGGTAATGTACGCGCTGCCGTAGATCTTAGTCTCCGTACCTCCGACAGGGGAAGGACTGTTGATAGCCAATGCCCCTCCCGAAGAAGAGAACTTGCTTTCTACAGGCATATACGCGTATTGTTTTCCATCTTTCCATATCTGGACCTGGGTCATGGCAAGCGGCACGCCGCCTTTGTTCCAGGTATTGTTATCGGCGTTTTTTGTCCCGATGCCGATATCTACCCGCGCTACCGCACGTACCAATGACACCGTGCCGAGATTCATCATCTCAGTAATAATCTGGGGAGCTCCGTCTTTAGCTATCCCGAACATCGGAAACGGTTGAGCGGCAGTAAATTCAAGCACATTGCTTTCTCCACTAAGTTCCGCGCTCAGGCAGGCCTGCTGCACTTCCGCATAGCTCTTCCCCCCATACGATAAAAGATTCCGTAATCGCCATCGGGAAAGTTGGCAAGGATGACTAGTTTGTATTTGTCATTGTTGTCTACACTTTGCAGCAGTGTAGCGCTGTATTTTCCACTGTTCGGAGCTGTCTCCGTACCCATACCCACATGGCGCAAGGTACCGAAGGCATTTCCATCCGCATTGAACTGAAGAATACAAAGGGACTTAATGGCCGAGGCGGTATCATCATTATCCATTGTCGTTCCGCTATTGGCAGCGGATACGGATAGGTTGATGATGGCAGAATCCGCAGCCGGGGAGAATGAATCGTCCTGCTGACATGATATTTGCAATATCATTGCAGCGGCAATCATTGCCCACTTTCTTAAATTCGATATATGGTTATTCTTCATATTCTATGACATTATCTTCTGTATGTACAATCACCGTCCGGTGATTCAATTATATTCTTTCCAGACAGTCTCTACTCCCCATTCGGTGAGTTTGACCTCTACACTGACGCTCAATTTGAAATCCAACAGCACGTTCAGGGTTTGTCCCACGACCGGGATGATGGGTTGGTGGCTGCTGTCCGTGTTCAGACTTTTGATCCGCTCTGTGCCATGATAGATATCGATGGTCACTCCTTGGTTTTCTCCTTCCAGAGTAGGGAACAGGTTGAAAGGAGGAATCTTATAATCTTTTCCCGCTTCAAAAGGGGGCGAAAATCGATAGGAAGCGGGAGTACCGCCATAATGACCTTCAAAATCCAGGCGGCTGGCAGTTTCATGCACAACGAGCGAATAATCGCCGTCACTACTTCCGCTAAGAAGTTCCAGACCGCGTACGGTTATATTCATTGACGCTACCATCCGTGAAACAGCCAAAGTCTGTTCCTCTATACGGGCGGACGTCGAAGTGTTTTCTATTTTAAGCTCTCCGTAGAATAAATCGGCCGGAGGGGTGTAGGATATGCTCTGTGCATCCCTTGTGGGTGCGGAGGGTTTCATAGATATGAAACCGTCGGAGCATGAATCGCCCTTTTTCAGGGGGCTGACGAGCATCGTACCGTCCTGCGTATTGCACAAGGCTACACAATGAAGGGTAGGAATACCCGGATAATCCAGATTAACAGGTTCCGTACTGTTCACAGGGAGTATGTCAAGCAACAAGTCTTTGTCATCAAATACATAGAGGCTCATATCCTTGATGGTTTCCTGTGAAATACCGGCAGGAAGTTTCACTTTCAGAGGGACACCCTTGAAACAATCGTCGTTATTTTCAGCTATGCATCCTGATAACAGCAATAGTGTGAACATAGAGTATAATATCCCCGGCATGAACCGGAATTTGTAGTCACCTGTCATAATGGATATTCTTTCTTGTTTTTTTATCTTTGCTAAGAACGGAGTGTGCCCGAATGCGGATTACAATCGGGCACATACCGATTTCTAAGAATTTTTCTTTTGTTTAATTATAAAGAATAGAGGGGGATGCGAGAATTATTGGAAATCTTTTGTGATTTCGGCAGTTGTCCATTTTGCAGCGTTTACAGTTACCTCAACTGAAGCGTCTACACTCGGCTTAGTCGGATCGTCACCACCGCCACCTGCGTTGCCGCCGGGTTTAAAACTACCTTTCAAAGACAGAGTCATGGCATAAGTCTTTCCGGCTTCAAGAAGCGGTTGGGCAGCACCACTAGTTCCAGATTCACCAAAATACATTGTAAAGTACTTGGTCAAAAGGTCTTCCGGTTTCTCTGACTGTTCTTTTGATCTCCATAAAACCTCAATAACAAGACCGGTCGGATGGGAAGAAGCAGATGAATTTTCAAACAGATACCAGGATTTACTTGCAAGGGCGTTATCTATTTGATTGGTATTAGAAGTGCTCTCCACAAGATCCGCAGCGAGTGCAAGATAATCATCTGTTTGCTTCGGCTCACCGATGTTGTTGTCTGCCCATGTCCACGGTGCAGCACCCCATGCCACACCACCTGCAAAAGCGTAATTCTGCGGAACAAATCCTTTCCACGTTCCAGTAGTGGCCGGAATAAGAGGTGAATTTGTCTGGGCCGTCATCATATAAACCTTTTTAATGGTAAACCATTTGGTTTTTTCAGCAGTCAATTCTGCTTCAGTAGCAGCATAATTCTGGTCAGCTGTCCATGCAATCTTTACCGTCTTGATCCTAGCTGCCACAAAATGTAACTGGACGCTAGCTGTACCCTCATTATCATTAAATGTGATTTCACCCATTCCACTTGAATACAAATTGTCCTTGCTCTGGTTTACAGTAACTTTACCAGCACCGTCGGTAGCAATAGAAGAGAAATCAAGCTTTTGGAGCTGGGAAAGACTGGCTATGCCATCAAATGTACCATCCTGGGTCTTGTCACCGAGATTGGCTATTACAACTACGTCAGCGGCATCCGTAGTAGTAGAAATAGTTATCTTCTGAGAGGGATCAGAAACCGCCTTAAACTGTGGTTTGCCCACAATGAAGCCTGTCGGGTTAAAGAAAAACACAGTAACATTCTTAATAGCAGCACCGGGTTCGGTAGCAGCTTCCTCGGTATCCGCCGCCCTTGTTGCGTTTACTCCATCTCCTTCCAATTTAAGGATAACCTTTGCTTCCGGGGCATCACCCCCTGTAGGAGCCACATCGTCACTTTGTGAACAACTTGCCAATGCCGCTATCGCACACATCGACAAAAATAAACTTTTTACTTTCATTAGTAGTTTTTTTAAAAAAATTTGACAACTATATCTTTTAAATTAAAATAGCTCACTCCACCTTTATCCATCTCTATTCCATAATAGAGAGTAGCACAAATAAACTGCATATACATCACCGTATATTACTATATATCAATACATTACAATTGTTTACGAATGTAACAGCTGTTTCAGAATCAATAAATGAAGAATAAAACAAAACAATGTTCAAACAAAAAGCTGATATTTAATTTATTAAGAAAATAGATTCTGAAACAATTGTGAAACAAAGAAAATCGGACAGGTCAAACAATTTTGATAATATTCATAAAAACAAAACATATGGAAAGCGAGTTGCTATACATCGAAGAGCATTTGTCATGTCAAAACTATATGACTGCCATCGAAACCGGATTCAAATTTATTGAATTTACGGAAGATGCAGAATTTGGAGAAGACCACACAAATAAAAACTACCTTTTATTCTTTCTCAAAGGTAACATAACTATAAGCTACAACCAGTTTCGCGACAAGTCGTTTCAAGCAGGCGACATGGTATTGATTCCACGTTCTTCATTATTTAAAGGAGTGGCCCCCAAGGATTCGAAGTTGCTTTTAATGTTTTTCGATATACCAGAAAACAACTGCGACAAACTACTATTGCAATCATTATCAAATATTTGCGAAAATATGGAATACCTATTCGAACCAATTAGAATACGTTATCCGCTGACTCCCTTTTTAGAGGTGCTGATCCACTGCATCAGAAATGGCATGAACTGTTTACACCTGCACACACTGATGCAACAGGAATTATTCTTCCTACTTCGCGGGTTTTATGAGAAAAAAGATATTGCAACATTGTTTTATCCTATTATTGGAAAAAGCATTGACTTTAAAGATTTTATCATGAACAACTATACCAAAGTGAATAATATCGAGAAACTTATTTCTCTGTCCAATCTGGGGAGAAGTTATTTTTTTGCAAGATTCAACGAAGTATTCGGAATGACAGCCAAACAATGGATGCTGAAACAAAGAAACCAACTGATTTTGAAAAAACTGACTGAACCCGGGGTATGTATAAAAGATGTCATTGAAGAACTGGGATTTGAGTCACAAGGTTATTTTGGCCGTTACTGCAAGCAGCATTTCGGATGCACTCCCAAACAATTAATTAAGCGCTATCAGGCTAATAATGAAACAAATTAGCAAGTATTTTCCATGTTTGTACAAAATGAACAAATTTTCGGACTTTATTGCAATTAATATAAAATAAATATAAGCTAACTTTGCAACGTGAAAACAAATAAATCAATAGAACCCTTTTTGTGCTACTCTCTATTATGGAATAGATTACAATAATGCAAATATATATAAAATATTAATATCTGCAATTTTTTTATCAGGAATTATAGTATGAAAAATCTTACTTTTAGAACAATTTAGTCACTATACTATTCACCTTATCAAGTTGAGAAACGTCGAATTCCTTCAAATAAATACGGGTCATTTCTTCTGATGTATGTCCCAATCCTGCACTAATCACGGAAACCGGCGCACCACAGTCACGGGCGAGGGTAGCCCAAGTATGGCGGGCTGTATAAGTAGTCAAAGGTATTTTGACATCAATCATGGCAGCTATTCTTTTCAAATGCCGGTTTATACGCCCCAAGGCCAGACGGTACTGCGTATATTCTGAAGAAGAATTGTCACGGATAATCGGAAATACATATTTTCCTTCTGTTTCATACTTATCCATCAACTCCTGCATTTGAGGCGTTACGGCAATGCGAATAAATTGCTTAGACTTATGCCGGGAATAGGTCAACACACCATTATAAATATCAGATTTCTTCAAAAGGACAATATCCACAAAGGCCATTCCCTGCGCATAGAAGCTAAACAAATACAGGTCACGGGCAAACTTCAGTTCAGGAGCATCCTCTAGTTTGAGATTCGCCAGAGCTTGAAGATCCTCACGGCTCAAGGCACGCTTCACTGTTTTAGCCGGACGCGTCTGCGCTTTCACAAAGGGATATTCTCCATGAGGATGATAGCCATCCACCACAGCCTGATTATAAAGAGTCCGCAAATTCCGCAAATAATAGCTCACCGTATTTTCGGCAACTCCATTATTATACAAAAAATCCTCATAGCGCCGGATAAAACGTAAATCAATCTCTGGCATCCGGATGTCCGAACCGTCCAGAAACTTAGCCAATGATGAACGCGTGCTTTTATATGCCGCAGCCGTCCCCTCTTTCTTCAACTTTTTCTTCCGTTCAATTTGTGTATCAATATAACGCAGTATGTAAAATTGCTGCCTTACGTTCGCACGGGTGAATTGTGCCAATACATCTTCTACTGTAAAAGGCTCCGTTGTCCGTTCAAGCTGCCGGATCCGTGTATGAATCATATTTTTCATTTTCCGCAGTTCACGATTCATCTTTGTGATGTCCGTAGCGGTTAGTGTGGCATCCGTACCATCAACAATCTTTTCCTCTGCCTCATTGAATGCTTCCTCTTTTAACCGGAATCCGGTATATAACAGTTTCTTTCTCCTACTATGTATCACTTGAAACACCAAAGGATAAGTACCATTATTCAATCTCCTGCCCTTATTCAGCATAAGCCTAACTGATGTTGTCATATTCTTCCCTTCCTTTTTTGCTATTATTTGCACATTATTTAAATTTCCAACCTGCCCCTCACAAGCCAAAACAAGGAGTGCCATAAAAGGTTTTGCAAGTTCAAGAATACTTGGAGTATAAATATAGTTAAATTATACGCTCATATATTTATTCTGTTTTAATTACATAGCTTCTATATATATGCGCATAAATTAAATAAGTACGAAAATAGTCATATTTTATTACATGAATAATATATTCAAGCTATTATTCATTTTGAAAAATCAGAATATTACGTATAGCTTTGCAATATGGATTTTAAGGAGCCGTCCGTTCCTTTAAAAGGAAGAGGTCATTCCTCGGTGTGCAACGGGTCGTTCCTTTTAAAGGAACGACCCGTTGGTTTTAAAGGAAAGCCATCATTTGTAACCATTTGAATTTCAACTTCTTACTAAATTAAAATTCCGTCCCCGTACCCATGGAATTTTCTCTAACAAACACGACGGAATCTGCCGACTCAAGCGGCAATTAGCATACAAGAAATTTCAACAATTCAAAATTCAAATCCCATGGTTACAGTTACGTTTGCCATTAAGCCATATCTGGCGAAGTATATGTATGTCCGGTACGGACTAAGTTCAGAACCTCTATCGCACAACAATCCGCCTTCAAGGCTCCCTATTCCAATCCACCTCTCCCACCTCACTCCCATTTATCACTTCTTACATCAATTATCCGTTCCCCATCCGCAAGGCCTCTCCTGGAAAGAAACAGGAAATATCACTTTTGTTCTTCCCAGCCCAAGGCAAGGAAAGAATCCGGAAGTTTATAATTATTTCGGTCAGGACAGTATCTTTATTATTGAAAAGGAAATTGAGGTGGAAATGAAAGCGGAGCTTTATTCATTCCTGCTAGAAAATAAGTTCAAAAATGGGGTGATGTATATAAAGTCAATGCATGAGTTCGTGGTGAAGTACGATATGGTGGAGTCAGTGGAAGAGGAAAGTTTGATGAGAGGGTTTCAGAGGTGGAGGAAGAAAATGAAGGAAGAATAATTTTCATCTAAAAAAAATCCTACAAATATCATATCATCCAAAATACTTTTTATAAATTTGTCAAAAATAAGACATAAAGCCATGAAATACTACATAAATCTTTTTTCTCCTAACACTGCATTGGCATTTTCTGAATCTAACCAAGAAATCAGCGGATTCCGCATATCTCGTAAGGCATATGTAGAAAATCAACACATAAACATTGGTGATAAGTTTATATGTTATTGCACTAAAATTCAACGTTTTATCGGAATATTAGAAATTACAAGTAATTTCTTTATAGACTCCAAACCTATATTTACCCAAGAGGATGATCCTTTCACTTTGAGATTCAAAGTAAAACCAATTGCATGGCTACCATTAGAAAAGGGAATTCCGATACACGAAAATATCATTTGGAACCATCTATCATTTACCCAAAAGTTACCAAGTGATAGTACCAGATGGACTTATATGGTATTTTCCAGTCCCAGACTTTGGCCAAAAGAAGATTGTGAATACCTTGAACAAGTTATTTTACAACAACAATCTGAAATGAAAAACTATCCTTTTTCAGAAGCTGAAAAGAAAAAAGTACGTTCATTGACAAAGGTCAGAGTTTCCAGTGAGAAAGAAACGGTCATAGAAATACCTGACGAAACATCACAAAATAAAGCCAATACAAGTAAAGAAGAAAGAGAATCCATTCAAATACAAGCTACTTTAGCCGAAATAGGTGAAAAATTGGGCTATAAAATTTGGTTGCCCAAATCAGACAGAAGTAGAGTCTTAAACAAGTGGAAGCCATTACAAAATAATACCTTATTAGAAAATCTACCATTAGTGTTTGATGGCCCAACTCTTAAAGTTATAGAGAATATAGATGTATTATGGATAAAACGACATTCCATAGTCAGAGCGTTTGAGGTAGAAGGAACAACCGCCATTTATTCCGGTATTTTAAGAATGGCTGACTTATTAGCCCTTCAACCAATGCTTGACATAAAAATCCACATCGTTGCTTCCATCGAACGCAGGGAAGCTGTATTCGAACAAATCAACCGACCGGTCTTTGCTTTTATGGAAAAAGGGCCTCTTGCGGAAATATGTACTTTCATTTCTTATGAATCAGTGAAAGAATTGAGAAAAGAACCTCATTTAGAACATATGAATGATAGTATAGTTGATGAGTATGTTGAGTATTCTAACGATTGATTACGCTCAAACAGTTGATTAAAATTTATTCATATTGAAAATAAAAAATTCGGAGCTCTCCATACTGTTATGAAGAACTCCTGGTTTTTATATAAAATAATGTTTTGGTAAATGTTCCTGCTTCTCCTTTACCATTAAGACAAATCCTAGAAGATCTTTTATTTCATCTTGATAGTCTCGTGGAAAACTTGAAATATACTTTTGAGGAACAACAAGTGTAAGTCGGGAATCGTGCATCTCTTTTAACTGATTCTTTGATATTCCCTGCTGAAGAGTAAATAAAAATTTATCATCCACACGATCCGCCTCCGTCAATACTTGCCGCCAACGATCTTTGCAAGTAGTCTTAGCCCCCAAAACGATAAGGTCCTCAGCCGGAAATTGTATATTGCGATAACATTTACTATTTGGAAAAAGAAAATCCGGTTTTTTATTATCTTCAGTTACAGCTTGCTCCTCAAAAACAAGTGCATTATGTACAAATATATCAGATAAATGATGCTCTAATGATTTACCGGCACGAGACTTACGACGATTAAGTACTTCGTTAGCTGTTTGTATAAATGTATCAATACTATCAAAAGAATGTGTTATTATATCCACATAAAATTTTTCTTCCATACATTTAAACAGTCGGAATTCAGTATCTACCCAATTCAACAAGACATCATCAGGATTAGTTTTAAAAACATTTTCACTAATTTTATAAGCCTTATTATAACATTCTCGTGCTCCTAATGCCATTTGTCGAGTGTCTGGAAATTTATCAAAACGACTAACAAAATCATGGAAGAGTTGCACTATTTTTTCGTCTGGTTTAATAACACCCGCTACATCTATTAATTGATTTGTTTCGTCTGGAGCAAGATTGAAATAAGCAAAAAATCCATCTATATCTTCATCAGCACTAAGAACATAGCCCAAATAATCTTCTTCAGTATATTTAGCAATAATGAGTAAATCTCCAACATTATCATCTTGAAAAAAAGGAAAGCCACGACCAAAACGGGTTATACGATACTCATTACGTGTACCTTGTCCATAATATTTCATACAACTTTCCGTTGTAAAGTCATCCTGCCATTTTATTTGTACAGTTTTCTCCTTGTTTTCCCCTTTCTTTCCCGGTTCATCAAAAAGTAAACTCGATGCACACTTAGGTATATAAAAACCTGCTTGATGACTTCCTGTTGCACCTGTATCATTTCCAGTTATAAACCGGCACCAAGCAGCCTTAGATTGCTGCACACTCTGTATCGCAGAGTCCAGAATGTTGCTCATAATTATTGATTGTTTTAATAATTTGTTCAGAAACTGCAGTTATGAGTGGAACTACTACAGAATTTCCACACTGCCGATACGCTTGTACATCAGAGACTTGATCTAAACGATATTTATCAGGATAGCCCATCAATCGAGCACATTCACGAGGTGACAATCTTCTAGGATTTTTCCCATTTCCTTGTGGAACAAGTATTTCTGAACCATCTTTATAGTAACGGGCACTCAATGTACGAGAGATACCGTTAAGATCAACCATCCCAAACCCAAAACCATTTCCTTTTACGCGATGTTTCTCTGCATAGTTCTGTAAATAACTCCAAAGTTTATCACTCAATGTATATTTATCATCAACATCCGGCTCTAAAATCTCCCGTATGCCCCGTGTAGATTGTTTTTGTTCAGGAAAACAGAATTGTTCTTTCCCATGAAAAATTTCACGATTAAATCCAACAATCATAATACGCTCCCGATGCTGAGGTACATAAGCCTGCCCATCCATAACCAGAAAATGAATCGAATAATTCAATTCTTCCAGTGTACCTTTTATAATCTTAAAGGTATTGCCCTTATCATGTGACAACAAATTCTTCACATTTTCCAAATAAAATGCTTTAGGGCGATGACGACTAATAATATCCGCTACATCAAAGAAAAGTGTACCTTGAGTTTTGTCCTTAAAGCCCGTTTCCCGTCCTAAACTTTTCTTTTTAGAAACACCGGCAATAGAAAAAGGTTGGCAAGGAAAACCTGCGCATAAAATATCAAAGTATTGAGGTATATAACTTTTAGTAACTTCTTTCGTTATATCTCCAAATGGCATTTCACCAAAGTTCGCCAAATAAGTTTTTTGAGCATATTTATTCCATTCCGAAGAAAAAACACATTTTCCACCTTGTGCCTGCATCGCCAAACGAAAACCTCCCATGCCTGCAAATAAATCAATAAAAGTAAATTGGGGAGATTGAGGACTAGGGAAAGGAACCCTAAAAAAGTCAGAAAAGAGACTATACTCAACAGGGTTTTCAGCAACCTTCATTACATACTCTTCAGTTATCGTCTCTTCCTTATTACTTTTTTTTCGCTCCAAAAATTCCCGGATAGTATATAATATTTCTTTCTTACTTTGTTCATTACCAACACAATCATTATTATGCAGGTAATGGCTTAACACTGCCAATTGGTTCTCCCAACTAGTTTCGCCATATATCTTGATGCCATTTTGTACATCAACCTCTTCCGGAAAGTCAACGAGTTTTATATCTTGTATGATTAGTTGCTTAGCTGTCATTCAATTATTGATTTGGATACAAAAATATAGTTTTTTATCGAGAATAACGAATCCCATCTTCACTAATAGTATTAATAACCTAAATAAGAGAGAACAAAGCTGGTGTACATCATTGCCCTGAAAAACATTCCATTCTAACTTTTTTAACGATTAGCCAAACTAATACAGTCAGTCTATATGTTTTGCATTATAGTTTTCTAATACTATCTTATTCAAAGTATATAACAACCCTTTCAAATTTTGGTCCCGAACTTTACTTTTCAACTGACATTCCCATAATAAAATAACATGCCATCCCATAGTCCGGAGTTGCATTCGTTCTTTTAGATCCCGTTCTTTATTCTTCTCTATTTTTTCCTTCCAGAATTCTGTATTGGTCTTCGGCAAAACATAATATTTACACCCTTCATGTCCATGCCAGAAACAGCCATTTACAAAGATCACTGTTCTATACTTTCTTAACACAATATCAGGAGTTCCTGGCAACTTTTTCACATTAACACGAAAACGAATACCTTGGGAAAATAGATATTTCCGCACAAGAATCTCCGGCCTCGTATTTTTACTACGAATATTCGACATGCACTTCCGCCGTTGCTCTTTTGTTAAAACGTCTACCATACCTCAACAAAATTTAAATACAAAAGATAAATGATTCCTAATGCAAAGATAAAAATTATCATCCATGAATTACAATATTAAACACAAAGAATGCACTCATTATCTCTTCAATTTCCACACTCTCAAAACAAGCGCCGAAATATTTATAGACGCCTTTAACTAAACTCGAAATATTTTTATTACATTCACAGCATGAAATGCAGAATTATACTCATACTATTAGCTATTCTCTTTTTTACAGGATGCTATAACAGAGAACAGATTTCCCGGCTCGACGAGGCGGAAGCACTGTTACAAAACAAGCCGGATAGTGCCTTAACAATATTACAACAACTCAAATCAGAAGGCAGTCAGGCTGAACAGGCCAGATATGCGTTGCTTTATTCCGAAGCTTTAGACAAAAATCATATCAAAGCAACAAATGATTCGCTGATTCGTCGGGCTTGGGAGTATTACAAACATCATCCCAAAGATTTACGCAGTCAATGCAAAACTCTCTATTATTGGGGAAAAGTCAAACTGCGTGCAGGAGACAAGCCGGGAGCGTTACGCCTTTTCCTGAAAGTTGAAGAGAAATTGAAAGATACCAATGAACCTTATTATGCAGGGCTTTTATACAGGCAGATCGGTGAAGTGTATTATGAACAGATGAACTATAGCCGGGCTTATCATTATTTTCGCGAAGCTCGCAATAACTTCCGACAATCTGATAACACTCGCGAAGAAACAGAATCAACTCTTGATATGGCAGCCGCAACTTTTCATTCGAAAGATATAGAGAAAGCTATGCGGCTCTATTCTGCCGCCCTTGATTTAGCTGATGAGCACAAGTACGATAAGTTAGCCAAAGCCAGTCTCACCAATCTTGCCTCTCTCTATGTGGTGTCAAGCAAAAAACAGATTCCTCATGACCTGCTGCAACGTATCGAACTCTCTGCCCGACAAGATACGTTATACGGATATCATACATTAGTAGATGTGAATCTTCTAAAGAACCGTATAGACAGCGCACGCTACTATCTGGCACTCGCAGAAGCACACACAACCGATATTCGTGATATGGCAGACCTGCAATACACCGCTTATCGGATTGAAGCACAGGCCAGGAACTTCGAGAAAGCGACGGAGAAGATACATCATTATATCTATCTGACTGACTCACTGACACGTTCGAATATGCAATTCTCTGCCGGTATGGTGGAACGTGATTATTTCAAGGAACGATCCAAATTTGCCGAATACCGGATGAAGAACCGTACTATTTGGGAGATTGCCGTAGCAACCGTAATTCTTCTGATAATAGGGGTAGCATACTACATCATCCGCCAACGTCTGCGCTTGCAACGCGAACGTACCGACCGCTATCTGCTATTGGCAGAAGAAGCCAACTCTCAATACAAAACCTTGACAGAATACATGGAAGGACAGCAGAATGCGGAAAATCATTTAAAAGGTTTGGTAGCTTCACGCTTTGACATCATTGACAAACTGGGAAAAACTTACTACGAGCGAGAGAATACTGCATCGCAACAGGCAGCCATGTTCCACGAAGTGAAACAGATTATCACTGATTTTGCAGAGAACAATGAAATGCTGCAAGAGCTGGAACTTATCGTGAACACCTGCCATGACAATGCTATGGAAAAACTACGGAATGATTTTCCGGCAATGAAAGAAGCTGACATCCGGTTGCTCTGCTATATTTTCGTAGGTTTTTCTCCACAAGTAATCAGTTTGTTTATGAAAGATACCGTTGCTAATGTATATGCCCGTAAATCACGACTCAAATCACGTATCAAATCGGCAGAATCCACTAATAAAGACCTGTTTTTAGCACTTTTCGGATAGGTGTTAGACCAGTGTTAGAAATCCCCAAAACACAGTTTAACTAATACGCTGAATACCAACATATTCAAAAACAAAGTGTTAGATTTATCAGATTACTTCATAACTCAAAATTGATGCGATCTTACTATTTTTGCATTCGAAAAAATGAAAAAAGAAAAGATTATGAGAAAGATTGTTATTCTACTATGCACCATGCTTTTCATGGTAGCATGCGAAAAAGGAAATGAAGAAGTGAGAGAAGCTAAGGTAATAGTAGCTGTTTATGATGAGAATGGAAAAATTATAACGGATGTTCCCGTGAAAATGTATAATGAAAAAGATTATAGGATTTTTGAAAAAGATAATTTAACCCGACCTACTGCAGTCATCCAAACAAATGAAAGTGGTATAGCAACCTTTGTACTACCACGCGAAGAATGGTTCGCAACACAATCGCAACGGTTACTGACATTCGTGGTACAAAAAGGAGGCGGTCCCGACAACTACCAGATATGGTCTGCCGGCAAAACTGTAGAAGCCGGAAAAGTCATAAAAATTGAAATACGTTTAACCCAATTCCCTAACTAAACTTTTATCACATGAAACAAACTAGACTCTATATAGTTGTGGCATCTTGTTTGCAAATAATTTTAGGAGCTGTATTATTAAGTTGCAGCACCGAAAATGATGAATACAAGAAAGATTCACCTTCGGCTGAAAATCCTTCTGAATCCACCGGAGCCTTACTTGAGGATTTCTCCATAGAACAATTGCCCGCAAAAACAATTTATGCATTAGGAGAGAATATAGACTTAACCGGCCTTAACGTGACAGGAAAATATGATGACGGGAAACAACGACCTGTGAAAGTTTCTCCGGAACAGCTTAGTGGTTTCTCTTCATCTGCGCCTGTCGAAAAACAGGAAGTAACCATCACAATAGAAGGAAAACAGAAAAGCTTTTCCGTTCAGATTTCACCCGTCCGTGTAGAAAATGGAGTATTGACGGAAGTTTTGAAAGGACATAATGAAATCACACTTCCCAATAGTGTGAAGTCCATTCCTAAGGCTGCTTTCAGAGGTAGTCAAATAAACAAGGTGGTACTCAACGAAGGATTGCAATCTATTGGAGATATGGCTTTCTTCAATTCAACCGTTCAGGAAATTGTATTTCCGACGACTCTGGAACAACTTGAAGAAAACATATTCTATTATTGCCGGAATCTGAAAAAAGCAGATTTGAGCCGGACTAAGCTCACCAAACTTCCCGCCAGCACTTTTGTATATGCAGGCGTTGAAGAAGTGCTGTTACCTGTGACATTGAAGGAAATCGATGCGCAGGCATTTCTTAATACTTCCCAACTGAAAACGATTGAGATTCCGGAAAATGTAAGAACAATAGGTTTGGAAGCATTTCGGGAAAGTGGTATTACGACCGTGAAGCTGCCGAATGGTATTACAACTATAGCTCAAAGAGCCTTTTATTACTGTCCGGAATTAACGGAAGTGACAACCTACGGAACCGTTTTCAATGATGATCCCGAGGCTATGATTCACGCCTACTGCCTTGAAGGATGTCCGAAATTAGCTCACTTCGAAATCCCTAAAAGTATTCGTATATTGGGGCAGGGATTACTGGGTGGTAATAGAAAAATGACTCAACTAACCATTCCGTCAAACGTCGCACAGATTAATTTTTCAGCTTTCAATAATACAGGTATTAAAGAAGTAAAGGTAGAAGGGATAACACCTCCGCAGGTATTTGAAAAAATATGGTACGGATTCCCGGACGATATTACTGTCATTCGTGTTCCTGCCGGATCTGTGGAAAAATACAAGAATGCAAATGGTTGGAGGGATTTCACAAACAAAATAACAACGTTTTAACAGTTCTCTATTTTTTCGATTATAATCCCAAAAGTTGGTTTAACATCCACTTTTCCGATTATAATCGAAAAATTCATTTTATTAGGACATATATTAAATCTCCCCATTCACTCCCAATCCAAACAGGGCAAAATCACCCAAACAAGGATCCTCCGGAAAGACCTCACCCAATGCCATCGTTATCTGACGGGCATTTTTCAAAGAAAAAGTTTCCGTATCTGTCAACTTGAAATAATGCGCTACCCGGCAGACATGTGTATCTAAAGGAACAATCAAATCTCTGCGATCAAAACTTTCCCAAATCCCCAAATCGACCTCCGAATCCCGACGAATCATCCAACGCAAAAACATATTCAGTTTCTTTTGAGGACTTTTAGCAGAGACTTCAAGAAATGCACATAACTTTTCCATTGGTATTCCGGGATATAACATCAAAGCTTCCTCCAGACTTTCAAACTGTGTATAAGCTGTATATAATCGCCGAAAGTATCCATAAAAATCAGCATACGACAACATCCGATAAAAGCTATTGGTCGCTCCCGAAGGAAAATCCTTCTCCCACTGGCGGGACAATACATATCGATAAGGTGAATCTCCCATTAATCTATGCAGTTCGTCCGCCTTTTTCAAAATCTGTTTACGATTGCCAAAACTCATAATTGCCGTCAACAGACCACTGATTTCAATATCCTGTTTCAACGTATATCGATGAGGGAACTGCACCGGATCACTTATAATAAAGTCTGCACGATGATAAATCTCCGCACACATCAAAAGTTTATTCTTTATATCTTCAGTCATTTTGAGAAAGTATCAAGTATTGAAAGCACAAAAGTACATATTCTAGTTGGATTTCCTCTTTAAGTAAATGACGGATTGTATCCCTAATAAAATAGCAAACAGATATTCTGCCGTCATATACACAGTCAGAGAAGCATGAAAACATTCACTTAACAGATACAGATAAATCAAATATACCAGAATAGTGATTAACTGGAAGATAAAAGCGAGCTTCGTCTTTCCTGTACCGGTAACAGCATTAATATAAACATATCCGGGCAGTGCAAAAGTATAATTCAACAGCATAACTATAAAAGGATAGAAAGCTAATCTCACCAGATTATCGTTATTCGTATAAAATCCAGCAATCCATTGATTGCTCCAAAGAGCTATCCCTATCAACGGAAGTCCCACCACATAGCCCAGCTTAAGAACTTTACGACAAACAGGAAAAAGTTCTTTCCCCGCTCCTGCTCCAATCAAATTACTGACTAACGCTCCCGTAGTGGATACCAAAGATAATAAATCTTACTTTATATCACAATGTGGTACGGTATTAGCAGATTACTTATAGTAAAGAGATGTATTAAAAACATTGATTACAATATTAACAGATTGATTTATAAAGATATACCATATTCTAAAGCTAAAGAATGATTCTTAAATATCTTTCTCTTTTGAAAAAGGGCATATCATTTTGAAAAGAGTAGTAACCAATAAATAACCAGATAACAATGAAAGTTTGTAAATTCGAGAAAATTAAAGATGAGGATGAAATGAAGCAAGTAATCAATTGTATTCAGAAAGAACATCCTTATGTAGCTGTAGTCCCTATATTGGCACAATTACAGGAGTGGTTACAGGCTATTTCCATCAGTTGGTTTCACGAAGAAGATGAAGCTCCTCATGCCACAGTCAATGCCATCGAAACATATTGCTGTACCCTTGCCAATCATCTCATTACAGATTCGCACCTAAATCAGGAAATTAAAAACCGGATTCTGGAATGCATAAAGAAAATACATATACTTGTAGAAGACAAAGCAGATTTACTGATTGATAAAATGATAAAAGCGGAAGTATACGGATTATCCAGTGATTTATTCACTTATTGCTTACATCAACAGGGTCTTCGTGCCCAAACATTAGATACCGGCAAACTTATACAGATCAATCTGGAAAGAAAGCCGGATATCCCATATATTCAGGAATCTATCCAACAATACATTGACGAGAACCGGAATGTAGATATTTTTATCGCCCCACTTTCCATTTGCAGGAATGTGTATGGTGAAATAGACTTCATGAGCGAACAACGCAATGATTACTATGCAACAGTGCTTGCCACCCTATTCAAAGCGGACGAAATACTGTTATCCACCCCTATCAATCATATCTACGCAAACCGGAATTGCCTGCGAGAACAACATTCACTAACTTACATAGAAGCCGAACAACTGATTAACAGCGGAGTACACCTACTCTACGCAGATTGTATCACCCTTGCGGCACGCTCCAATATAGCTATCCGCCTAACCGATACACACGATCTGTCAACAGAACGCCTCTATATATCTTCCCATGACACAGGCAACAGTGTCAAGGCCATCCTCTCACAGGATTCGGCTACCTTTGTACGTTTTACCTCATTAAATGTATTGCCCGGATATTTGTTTATGGGTAAGATATTGGAAGTTATCAACAAATATCAAATCAATGTCATCTCAATGGCCTCATCCAATGTATCCATCTCGATGATGCTGACAACCAGCCGGGACACCCTGCGAATCATTCAAAGGGAACTACATAAATATGCCGAAATGGTTATGGACGAAAATATGTCTGTGATACATATCATCGGCTCCCTTCATTGGGAACGCACACAAGTAGAAAGTCATATTATGGATACTATCAAAGATATCCCCGTATCTCTCATTTCTTATGGAGGAAGCGATCATTGTTTCACACTATCTGTACATACCACAGATAAAAACAGACTGATTAGTTCGTTATCCAAACAATTTTTCGAGAGTCAGTGCGCAGCCTGACTCAAAGCCGGATAAAAAGAAACCGGAAATGTATGCTTAGATTTTATATTCCTCTATCTTCCGGTACAGGGTGGTAAGTCCGATTTTCAACAAACGGGCAGCTTCCGTTTTATTCCCTTTCGTATATTCCAACACACGTGCAATATGTCTGCGTTCCATTGCGGCCAACTCAAAACAGCCTACACTATCGTCCGAACATTCATAATGAGTGTTCTGGATTTCCAAAGGAAGGTCGCAGATATCCAGCCGTCCCCCTTCGCATACAATCAGGCTACGCTCAATCACATTTCTCAATTCACGGATGTTCCCTTTCCACGGCTGTTGTTCCAGAGCTTCCAGAAAAGCGGGAGTCATCTCATTGATGGCATACGAAAGTTTTTCGGAGAAACTCTTGGCGAAAGCAGTGGCAAGAATCCGGATATCACCGGTACGTTCACGGAGCGAAGGAAGATGCACCTGAAAAACCGAAAGACGATAAAACAAGTCTTCACGGAAATGTCCTGCTTTGATCTCCTCCTGCAGGTTGCGGTTGGTAGCAGCAATGATACGCACATTGACTCTTGTCGGCTTGGTATCACCGATCTTTATATATTCTCCCGTTTCAAGGATACGCAGTAACTTTGCCTGCAGTTCGAAAGCCATCTCTCCGATTTCATCCAGAAAGATCGTTCCGTTATTAGCTTCTTCAAAAAGTCCTTTCTTATCCTTCAGCGCACCGGTAAACGAGCCAGCCTTATGTCCGAACATCTCGCTTTCGAGCAATTCTTTGCTGAAAGACGAACAGTTGACTGCCACAAAATTCTGTTTGCTCCGTTTACTACTATAATGTATAGCTTGCGCAAAAACTTCCTTTCCTGTTCCTGTTTCCCCCGTCAGTAATACGGGAACATCTGTCACAGATACCTTCTGCGCCAGAGATACAGCCTCTTTCAACACCTTTGACTCACCCAGAATAGAATCGAACGAGTACATCTGCCCGACTTTCTTTTCCAGTTTTTCCAAACGGACATTCATCTTTGCTTTCTCCACGGCACGGCTGATTAAAGGGATAATCTTGTTATTATCATCTCCTTTTGTTATATAATCAAATGCACCGTTTTTAATAGCCTGCACCCCGTCGGGAATATTGCCGTGAGCAGTAAGAAGAATCACCTCTACATTGGGAGCTATTTTCTTGATGTTCAACACCAGATCTACTCCGTTTCCATCAGGAAGAAAAACATCGCATAAAGCTACGTCGGGCGATTGAATTTCCAGTTGTTTGATGGCAGCTTTGCAATCACCTGCCTGACACACTTCATAGCCCTCAAGTTCCAGCATACGAGCTAAAAGGCTGCGAATCTGGACTTCATCGTCAATAATAAGAATTTTATTCATACAATTTATCTACATTAAATAGAAGAATGAAAAACAGGGTGCGCAAATATAGTTTTTTTATCTGAATCCATGAACATTTCTTCGATACAGTTTGTTATTTCCGCAGGAAACTATTTACGCTATAAACAGATGAAAATAATTATTATTGGGGGAGTTGCAGGAGGAGCCACCACTGCTGCCCGAATCAGACGAGTAGATGAAACAGCTGAAATTGTCCTTTTAGAAAAAGGAAAGTACATATCATACGCCAATTGTGGCCTACCCTATTATATAGGGGGGAGTGATAGAGGAACGGGATAAATTGTTCGTGCAAACACCCGAAGCCTTTTCTACACGCTTCCGCGTAGATGTACGCACAGAAAATGAAGTGATTTTCATTGACCGGAAAAGAAAAACAGTGACTGTCCGCCAAAGCAGTGAAGATACTTATGAAGAGAGCTATGATAAGTTAGTCATATCTACCGGAGCCTCTCCGGTACGCCCCCTCTTCCCGGAATCGACCTAAGTGGAATCTTCACACTAAGGAATGTCACCGACACAGATCGGATCAAAGAATATATCAAGAACCACGCCCCACGAAAAGCTGTTGTCGTAGGAGCCGGATTTATCGGCCTTGAAATGGCGGAAAACTTACAGGCACAGGGAGCGAAAGTATCGATTGTGGAAATGGGCAATCAAGTGATGGCCCCTATCGACTTTTCGATGGCATCACTTGTTCACCAACATCTGATGGATAAAGGAGTAAACCTCTACTTGGAACAAGCTGTCGCCTCTTTTAGCCGGGATGGAAGAGGATTGAAAGTAACTTTCAAGAATGGCCAGTCAATTTCTGCCGACATCGTTATTCTATCTATCGGTGTCCGCCCGGAAACTAATCTGGCACGGGCTGCCGAACTGACTATCGGCCCTGCAGGAGGTATCGCCGTAAACGATTACCTGCAAACCTCTGACGAGTCTATTTATGCTATCGGTGACGCGATCGAGTTCCGCCACCCGATCACGGGCAAACCCTGGCTCAACTATCTCGCCGGACCTGCCAACCGTCAGGGACGTATCGTTGCGGACAATGTCCTCGGAGCAAAGATTCCTTACGAAGGCTCTATCGGTACTTCAATCGCAAAGGTTTTCGACATGACCGTTGCTTCAACCGGCTTACCCGGCAAGCGTCTGCGTCAGGAAGAGATAGACTATATGTCGTCTACCATTCATCCCGCTTCCCATGCCGGCTACTATCCGGATGCCATGCCGATGAGCATTAAAATCACTTTCGATAAAAAGACAGGAAGATTGTATGGCGGACAAATCGTCGGTTACGATGGGGTGGACAAACGGATTGACGAACTCGCACTTGTCATCAAGCACGAGGGAACAATCTACGATCTGATGAAAGTTGAACAAGCGTATGCTCCTCCGTTCTCTTCGGCCAAAGATCCGGTAGCACTGGCAGGATATGTAGCTGAAGACATAATCACAGGTAGAACCAATCCTGTATACTGGAGAGAACTGCGGGACATTGAAATGGAAAATAAATTCCTGCTGGATGTCCGCACCCCGGATGAATTTTCATTGGGTAGCTTACCGGGTGCCGTGAATATTCCGTTGGATGAACTTCGCGACCGGTTGGCAGAATTGCCGAAAGATAAAATGATTTATACATTCTGTGCGGTGGGGCTACGGGGCTATCTTGCTTACCGTATACTGACACAACACGGATTTGACAAGGTACGTAATCTCTCGGGAGGGTTAAAGACTTATCGGGCTGCCACTGCTCCCATCATCATACGGGAAGAAAATGGAAACCCAATAGACGAATCACCCATACAGCAGGAAACTGCTTCCCAAGCCAGTCAGGCCAACGTTTCTACAGCTCCCGTCACTACTGCTGCAACTGATGTTTCCGCTACCCCCGCCAAAACAGTCCGGGTGGATGCCTGCGGGTTACAATGTCCCGGTCCGATTCTGAAAATGAAGAAAACAATGGATACACTGGTTTCAGGCGAACGGGTGGAAATCACCTCTACCGATCCGGGTTTTCCGCGCGACGCCGCCGCATGGTGCAGTTCGACGGGTAATCAATTGATTTCGAAAGATACCTCCGGAGGAAAATCTATTGTTGTCATAGAAAAAGGAGAACCAAAATCGTGCAATATTGTTACTTCATGTGAGGGCAAAGGAAAAACCTTCATCATGTTCAGTGATGATTTGGATAAAGCCTTGGCTACTTTTGTACTGGCAAACGGCGCAGCGGCTACAGGACAAAAAGTCACCATCTTCTTTACTTTCTGGGGACTGAACGTTATCAAGAAGTTGCACAAACCGGAAACCGAAAAGGATATTTTCGGAAAAATGTTTGGTATGATGCTGCCTTCCAGCTCCAAGAAACTGAAACTTTCTAAGATGAGCATGGGCGGAATGGGCGGAAAAATGATGCGGTATATCATGAACAAGAAAGGGATTGATTCACTGGAATCTTTGCGCCGGCAAGCTTTGGAAAACGGTGTGGAATTTATCGCTTGCCAGATGTCAATGGATGTGATGGGAGTAAAACAAGAAGAACTTCTGGATGAGGTGACCATTGGCGGCGTAGCAACGTATATGGAACGGGCGGATAACGCAAACGTTAATCTATTTATTTAAAAAATGAACTAATAAAATATTCAAATAAGGTATGAAAACAATATGTGCAATGCGTGATGTATTCAAAGCAATGGGAAACTTTGAAACAGCATTTGAAAAAATGTACCAGATAACGCTAAATGAAGCAATGATATTGTGTGCCCTCAAAGAGGCATCGGAGAAAGTGACGGCTACCAATCTGTCCAAGCAAACCGAGCTAAGCCCCTCACACACATCCAAAATGCTGCGAATACTGGAGGAAAAAGGGCTGATCATCCGGTCGCTCGGAAGTGAAGACCGGAGACAGATGTACTTCCACCTGACCCATACGGGCAAGCAACGAGTAAATGAACTGGAACTTGATAAGGTAGAGATACCCGATCTACTTAAACCCCTGTTTAAATAAACGGATTTTCAAACAATTATCTGTAAATAATGAACGGTGAGCAAACTCCCTGATAATGGGGCAGAGTGCTCACCGTTTTTCTTTAAACAGGGCAAAAGATATATGTTAATTTTCCGGCAAAAGAAATTTCCATCTGAACCTTTTTCCACCTTTCTTGTTGTTTCTATCAAAAGCCCAAGGTACCTGGGCGCGATTTTTATATAACCTAAACATTATAAAAGATATGAAGAAATTAATTCCTATTTTATTGGCGGTCTTTGCACTCGCTTCATGTGAAAAAGACCCGGACATGGGTAAGCTGGATGACAATTATCTGGTATACACTAACTACGACAAGAAAGCCGATTTCAAAGTTCCTACATTCTATCTGGCACCCCAGATTCTGGTGATTAGTGACAGTAAAGAACCGGAATATCTCGAAGGCGAAGGCGCAGAACAAATTCTGGCTGCTTATACAGACAATATGGAAGCTAGAGGTTACGAAGCGGCAGCCGACCAGGAAAGTGCAGATCTTGGTATCCAAGTGAGCTACATCGCAAGTACTTATTATTTCACCAGCTACGCACAACCTGAATGGTGGTGGGGTTATCCCGGATACTGGGGACCTGGCTACTGGGGTGGCAACTGGGGTGGCGGATGGTACTACCCGTACGCTGTAACTTACAGTTATAGTACTAACTCCTTCCTGACAGAAATGGTGAACTTGAAAGCTGAACAAGGGGACAGTAAAAAACTGCCTGTTGTATGGACAAGTTATCTGACCGGATTTGAAACTGGTTCCAAAGCTATCAACCGCACTCTCGCAGTAGAAGCTGTCAACCAATCATTCACTCAGTCACCTTATCTTACTAACAAATAAACAACTACAACTGTTATGAAAACAAGAAAAAATATATACTTCAAGGTAGTAGCCTTGGCGGCTATTGCCATCGCCTTCGCTATGCCGGCTAAGGCACAGTTATCAGACAACGGATATGCGAATATAGACTGGCAGTTCAACGCTCCATTAAGTAATCACTTTGCAGATAAAGCAAGCGGTTGGGGTATGAACTTCGAAGGTGGTTATTTCGTTACTCCTAACATTGGCTTGGGTCTTTTCCTGAACTATCACAGCAACCACGAATATGTAGGCCGCGAAACCTTCCAAATGGGTGCCGGTGAAGTTACTACCGACCAACAGCATACTATTTTCCAATTGCCTTTCGGTGCTGCTGCACGTTACCAGTGGAATCGTGGCGGGTCTTTCCAACCTTATGTCAGTGCTAAATTAGGTGCTGAATATGCAAAAGTCCGCTCTAACTTCAATATGCTGGAAGCAAGAGAAAACAGCTGGGGATTCTACGCTTCTCCTGAAGTAGGTATCAATGTATTCCCATGGGTTTACGGACCGGGCTTGCACTTTGCTTTGTACTACAGCTATGGTACCAACAAGGCTGACGTACTGCATTACAGTGTAGACGGATTGAGTAACTTCGGTTTCCGCTTGGGTGTATCGTTCTAAAAAGAACTGCAACTATCAGAATATTACGTTAATAATAAAAAAGGTAAAAGGTAGCTTTTAATATAGGCACCTTTTACCTTTCTTTTAAATTTTTTCTTCATCGCATCATAAATAGCTCCCTGTATTCGCTCACGAATGTGCAGCTGGTTCAATTTGCGGTTCGTTACGTCCGGATAAATCCGGTTGCTAAGGAATACATAAACCAGTTCATTCAGCGGGTCCACCCATGCACATGTACCGGTAAATCCGGTATGGCCATACACTTCGGCAGGTGCGGCAGGAGCACAATTCCCTTTCTTCGGATCATCTGCATCGGGCTTGTCAAAGCCTAAACCACGCCGGCTGATCTTCGATGTTTCAGTAGTAAACAACTGACAGGTTTCCTTACTTAGATAACGTTGACCGTCTATTTCCCCTCCATTCAGCAACATCTGATAAACGCGGGCTACATCACGGGCAGTAGAGAAAAGCCCGGCATTTCCGGCCAATCCGCCAAAGAAAGCGGAAGCCTCATCATGCACAAATCCCTGCAAAATTTCTTTACGCAAGAAACGGTCTTTATTAGAAGGAACAATTTCCGACTTGGCAAAACGGCGTAAAGGCAAATAACCAGTATGCTCCAACCCCATCGGTTCATAAAACTCACGTTGCAAATAGGCTTCCATAGGCATACCGGCCAATTGTTCCACCAACATTCCCAAGAGTATAAATCCTACATCACTATATACATAGCGTTTCTGCTTTAACGGAGCTTCTGCTATTTTCTCTTCTATCACCTTCCGGAAAGAACGGTTTAACCACAAGCTGTCACAGATCTGAACAATATAATCACCGGTTTTAACGGAAGAGACATATTCACTCTTGAACTTGAATTTCGGATTCGCCCATGAGGTGGTCCCCAACTGTAACGGATGGTGTGCATCTTTTCGTGCACTGAATAACCTTCCATCATAGCTATCCTTGTCAATAGCTTCCTGGTAGAAAGGAATCCAAGAGGGTAAACCGGATTGATGATACAGAATTTCCTGAATCGTTATATCTTTCTTATCAGTACGTTGCAAGAACGGCAAATGATCCGAAATCTTATCTGTCAGATTAAAACGTCCCTTATCGTAGAGTTTCATAATGGCAAGCAAGGTGCCCGTCGTTTTTGAAAGGGAAGCCAAATCGTAGATACTCGTAGATTCGACACGAGGACTTCCTTTGCCCGTATAAGTACCGAAAGCCTTATCGAACATAATATGACCGTTTTTCAGCACCACCACCTGGCAACCGGGATAAGCTCCCTGACGGACACCATCCAGTGCAATGGAATCAATCCGTTTTAGATGAACAGAAGAAAGCCCGTATTCTTCCGGAACGAAATGCAACGGTGTTTTAGGGGTAATAGTCACTCCTGCTCCCGTTGGGAACAGTTCTCCCAGACTTGCCGATAACTGTCCGTCTGCGGATGCCTTGGCAAATAACACATCTGCCACCTGACGCTGCACGTCACTATTATAACTATGTCCCAGCACCACCGCCGAAGCATGAGCCACCGCCCGCTGAATCTGCAACATCATCTTCCCGGGAGTAAAAAACAGATAAATGACCGGGCTTTCAGGAACAAATTTCGCAAAAAAAGACTGATAAGAAGCCAGCCGCTGTTCGCTGACGGCTACAATGATCCGTTTATAAGCAGACAGAGAATCACGCAACCGCTGATTTACCCCTTCCGGTTGATTGGCACGAAGGGAAAAACGAGCCAAAGACGTATAGCGGGAAAGTTGTTTCGCCAACGCATCAGTTTCTCCGGGATCTCCTACCTCGAGCAATGCAATCGTCTGCTCTTTGTCTGTATGCAGAGGGAGAATATGATTCTTGTTGTTCAGAACTGTTATTGCCGCAAAATTCAACCGACGAACCAAATCACGCGTTTGCGGACTGTTGATCCGTTGTTCCAGACCGGATAATTGTACATACGACTTTTTCTTGAGTCCCAACACATATTTATAAGTCAAGACCTTGCGGCATTTGCTTTCAATATCTTCGCGGGTCAACTCCCCTTTTTCAATGGCTTCCAATACGGCCGGTATCTCTTCCTTCAAGTTTCGGGGAGACAATACCATGTCATTACCTGCTTTCAAAGCCTGCAAACTGACATTTCCATTTCCCGCCACTCCTTTCATGGCAAGCGCATCCGTAAATATCAGTCCTTTGAACGCCAGTTCATCTGTCAGCAAATCGTATACGACATTGCGGGACAAGGAAGACGGAAGTCCACCAATCGGTTCTATCACCGGAACTTGCAAATGTCCTACCATCATACCGCCCAATCCGGCACGGATGGCTTCTTTAAATGGATAAAGTTCCACACTGTCCAGACGTTCACGAGTGAAAGGAAGTACCGGAAGCGCCTTATGCGAATCGACATCGGTATCTCCATGTCCGGGAAAGTGTTTGCACACAGATAAAACCCCTCCGCTTTCCAAACCGGAAGCATAAGCGATTACCTTGTCAGCCACCTGTATCGGATCTTCTCCAAAAGAACGGGTATTGATAACGGGATTTTTAGGATTTATATTCACGTCCGCCACCGGAGCAAAGTTGACCTGTACTCCAATCTGCCGGCATTGACGGGCAACTTCACGCCCGTATTCATAGAGCAGCTTGTTGTCACGGATACATCCCAATACCATATTCCGTGGAAAAACAGGCATACCACGCAAACGCATAGCCAGTCCCCATTCTCCATCAAAGGTAATCATCAAAGGGACTTTAGCCTGCCGTTGCGCCCGGTTTGTCAGTTCAACCTGATTTTGCATCTTCCCACCGGAAAAGAGAAGTCCGCCCACTTTATAGGTGTCGATCACTTCGCGCAACAGTTCCAGGTTTCGTTTGGTATCTACCGGGGCAATGGTATAGATGAACAACTGCCCTACCTTTTCTTTAAAGGAAAGCTTATCCATAACCGAATCAACCCAATGCCGGCAGTCCTTGTCCTGAAGGGCTTTATACACCAGCAGAGGTTCAACGGTTGTAGCATTTTGCGCCGGACTTGAAACCGTGCCGGCTGCGATAAAGAATAAAAAAATTACTATTGAGGGGATTATCTTCATTTATGTTTCAAAGTCAAATCGAGACGGCCTACACGAACACCATTTTTTCCCGTGTGCATAACAGGCACCTCTTTTCCGTCCATATTCAAGTATGTTTTGGGGCCTTTCATAAATGTATGAGAGTGCCCGCCCAGAATCACGTCGATATTGCGTGTCCCGGCAACCAGATGTTCATCCATTTGAATGCCCAGATGAGACAGGCATACTACCAAATCACAACCTTCTTCGTCTTTCAACAAAGCAGCAATTTCGTTGGATACGCGGATAGGATCTTCATAAACGACTCCTTCGCATTTATTAGCCTGGATCATCCCTTCCGGTTGGGTTCCAAGACCAAACACACCAATTCTCAAACCATATTTCTCAAGAACGACGTAGGGTTTAACTATATCTTTCAATACCGTAGCATCCAGATTATAGTTGGCACAAACAACCGGGAAATTAGCCATCTTGAAAATGCGTTCCATATTATCCACATCGAAATCAAACTCATGGTTACCGATAGTCATAGCATCATAACCCATTTCATTCATTAGTTTAACTTCCACTTCTCCGCGGAACATATTATAATAAGGTGTTCCCTGCGAAATATCTCCGCAGTCGAAAAGCAGCACATTCTTATGCTCCTTGCGGAATTGTTCGAGAAAAGCAGCCCTACGAAGAAAACCGCCTTTGTTATAGTATTCGTCCCCCTTCTGGTTGACAGGTTCGATACGGCTATGCACATCGCTTGTTTGTAAAATAATCACTTCTTTGGTATCCTTATCTTGCGCAAAGATTGAGAAAGTAAAGCCCAATGCAAGACATAACAGGAATAATATCTGAAATCTTTTCATATTCAATATATTTTTAGATTCTCCTTTTTATTTTATGGTAATACGTCCATCCAGTTTGGAGGTAACCGCTTTGCCTTCGGCAGTCTGTTTGCGTACATAATCAAGAAATAGTCCGCGCAAGGTTGCATTTTCAGGGCATACTCTCTTTTCTGCCTGCAGAAAAGCATCCATCCGTCCGTTTCCATCTGCCAGATAGTCGATAGTAGCCACCGTGTAAAGCAGGTCATCCTTTAGTGGCTTTTCACCGACAAAGGCGTTCAGCAACTTTCCATCTTTGGTAATTTCAAGGCGGATACCACTCACTCCTTCCCCATGTAAAGATGCAATCGCTTCAAAAAGACGTCTCAAGTCCGTCCCTTTCATAGTCAGCACGCAAAGGGAGTTCTCAAAAGGAAGAATTTCAAAAACATCTCCCACTGTGATATCTCCTGCAGGCAAAATATTTCGCAAGCCGCCCATGTTTACCAATCCCATATCGGCAGGTTTCCCCAACACCTGAACCGCCGCTTGTTGTAAAACACCTGCAACAAGGTTGGAAAGCAAGCTTTCAGGAGCTCCTTTTTCCATTTTCATCGCACTGGTACCGATGACTTCATACATCATCGCGTCCACCTTTTCCTTATAAGGCTTTAATATTTCGGCAGCTTTCGCGTTGGGATGGGTGTCCCAAACGGAATCAATCGTTATCATGCTACCCTCTACTTTAGTTACTTCGTACTGAGCCGTAGTCTCGCGTGCGGTCCGGCAGGAAGTAAACAGGAAGCCTCCTGTCAACGCTGCCACCATCAGATACTTTGCATAAGTCTGTTTCATGTTCGCTATTTTTTATTTATCAAGAATTTCTCTTAAATGCTTCTGTAATAATTCTTTAGGAATTAACTGCCGCTTATACTCTGCAATCATTGTTGGACTTAAACTACGATTCAGTGCATATTCAACAACTTGGCTATCCGTACTTTTACACAATAATATCCCTATACTCGGATTTTCATTTTCTTTTTTTACATCCCGGTCCAATGCTTCAAGATAAAAATCCAGTTGTCCTAGATATTCCGGTTTAAACTCATTCGTTTTAATCTCCATTGCAACCAAACATTGCAATCCACGATGAAAAAAGAGTAAATCAATCCGGAAATCTTTCATCCCGACTTGTACACGGTATTCCTCACCCACAAAAAGAAAATCTTTTCCTAATTCTAATATAAAATTCTTCATCTGACCCACCAAGCCAGCCTGAAGGCTCTTCTCACTATGATTCTCGGGCAAACCAAGAAAATCAACGATGTATGTGTCTTTAAAAATCCGTCCGACATCCGGATAGGTATTTTTCAATGCTAATGATTGATTAGTATTCCCTAACAAACTCCGCTCATAAACACAAGCGTCAATTTGCCTGCGAAGTTCCTGATAAGTAAGATTTTCTTTATTACACAACAATATGTAGAAAATACGTTCTTCAGGAGACGTACATCCGGACATTATCTCAAGATGGGCAGACCAACCGACTTGCACCAATAAAAAAAGTACAATAGCATCATCTCCAAATTGCGTCAGATACTCTGACGCAATTACCTGTTCTTTGATTTCCGTCGGAATGGCTGACGCAAATTCTGCAGAAGAATATTCATTATAGAACCTAACCATCCTTTCAATGGAACGCTTTTCATAACCTTTGATGCCGGGAATCTTCTCTTTAAGATATGCAACAAGCATATCTATGACCCTACTTCCCCACTTCGCAGACTTGATTTTATCAGATACATATCGCCCAATCTCCCAATTACTAAGAATGATCTCATTATTTAAAGCACTATAAGCTCTCTTTTTACGTGTATCAATTATTAATCTGATTTCGTCAAATTGAACTTGGTATTGTATATTGGGTATGCTTGTTTCCATCTTTATTAATTATTGATAATCCTATGAGCCCTTTCTGGTTCACAGCTACAAATATACAAAAACATTTGGCTATCTGGCAAATAATTCGTTACTTTGCACCGCTTTCGCGCAATCGCTGTCAAGAGAAGAGATACTTGGTATGTTGCGTTGTAACGATGAAACAATTTAATAATAACAACAATGGATTTAATTAAAATTGCAGAAGAAGCATTCGCTACCGGAAAACAGCACCCGAGCTTCAAAGCAGGAGACACTGTAACAGTAGCATATCGTATTATTGAAGGTAACAAAGAACGTGTACAGTTGTACCGTGGTGTTGTTATCAAAATCGCCGGTCACGGAGACAAAAAACGTTTTACTGTACGTAAAATGTCAGGAACTGTAGGCGTAGAAAGAATTTTCCCAATCGAATCACCGGCTATCGATAGCATCGAAGTGAACAAGGTAGGTAAAGTTCGTCGCGCTAAATTGTACTACCTGCGTGCTCTTACTGGTAAGAAAGCTAGAATCAAAGAAAAAAGAGTTAACGGATAAGCCGAACTTTTCGATTCGAAATAAAAAAGGGAACTTCATTATGAGGTTCCCTTTTTTTTGTGCATTTTCTCAAACATTCTCATGCCCATGAGAAAAAATTCTCACTGCAATGAGAATAAGTTCTCATAGGTATGAGAATATTTTCTCACTACGGTGAGAATAACCCTTTGTCTGAATAAGCCGTACACGTCAGAAAGGACTAAATAAAACAAAGCCCCGAAAGTCATAAACTCCCGAGGCTTCATTACCTTTATTATAATAATGAAATGTTATTCTTTCAAATCTTTCAGTTCCCAAGCCAATGCACTGGCGCCCAATACAGCAGCATCAGAATCCTTCAATTCGGAAACGAGCAATTTAGTCTTGCCTTTATAGATATTCAGAATATTATCATCAATTGATTTCTGAATTGGTTTCATGATATAGTCACCGGACTTAGCCAAACCACCGAACAATACAATTGCTTCAGGACTGGAGAATGCAATAGCATCTGCCAGTGCTTCACCCAAGATGTTACCTGTAAAGCTAAAGATTTCCTGTGCCAGTTTATCACCTTGTACAGCTGCATCATACACATCTTTTGAAGTGATGTTTTCTGCTGGAATGTTACGAAGCAAGCTAGCATCCGTACGGGCAGCAAGGAATTCGCGGGCTGTACGAGCTACACCGGTAGCCGAGCAGTAGGTTTCCAGACATCCCTTACGACCGCAACCGCAAAGACGACCATCGCGACGGGCGATAACGTGTCCCAATTCACCAGCAAAACCGTCATGACCATACACCATCTGACCGTTGATAACGATACCGCTACCCACACCAGTACCCAGTGTAATCATGATAAAGTCTTTCATACCACGGGCAGCACCGTAAGTCATTTCACCGATAGCAGCAGCGTTTGCGTCGTTTGTCAAAGCAGTGGGAATACCCAGTCTTTCCTCAAACATGGCTGCCAACGGAAGAATTCCCTTCCAAGGCAGGTTCGGAGCAAATTCAATCGTTCCCGTATAGTAGTTACCATTCGGAGCACCGATACCGATACCTCTGATTTTATCAACACCACCATTAGCAATAATCAATGGAAGCAGACTTTTACACACTTCATCAGCGTATTCTTCCACTGTAGGGTAACCGGATGTTTTGATTGAACTGCTGGCAATAATAGTTCCGCGTGCGTCTACAATTCCAAAGACGGTATTCGTTCCGCCTATGTCAATACCTACTACGTAGGGTTTTTCCATGTTTGAATTCATGATACTTCTATTTAAAAGGGTTAGTTAATCATTAAGTTTACTGCACACAAATTACGTAAAGAAGATTGAGTCTACAAAATGTTTTTTGAAAAAAGTTCAACCTGTTTGCAACTTTTCGTATCTTTCACACGTCTAATAGTAGAAAATTATCAGAAAACAGAAACTAAATAAAGAAAATTGTGATACAACTAACGAATATCAACAAGACCTACAACAACGGAGCGCCTCTCCATGTACTTAAAGGTATCAATCTCAATATCGAACAGGGAGAATTTGTTTCTATCATGGGAGCATCCGGGTCTGGAAAATCAACTTTACTCAACATATTGGGAATCCTCGACAACTACGATACCGGAGATTATTATCTGAACAACGTACTCATCAAGAACTTGAGCGAGACCAAAGCTGCCGAATATCGCAACCGTATGATCGGATTTATCTTCCAGTCATTCAATCTGATTTCCTTTAAAAATGCCGTAGAGAATGTAGCACTTCCTTTATTCTATCAAGGAATAAGTCGCAAAAAACGGAATGCACTTGCATTGGAATATCTCGACCGCCTGGGTTTAAAAGACTGGGCGCATCACATGCCGAACGAAATGAGTGGCGGTCAGAAACAACGTGTGGCCATCGCACGGGCTTTAATCACTCAACCACAAATCATTCTGGCAGATGAGCCAACAGGAGCTTTGGATAGTAAAACTTCTGTAGAAGTAATGCAGATTCTGAAAGATCTTCATAAACAGGGAATGACGATTGTCGTTGTCACCCACGAAAGTGGAGTCGCCAACCAGACAGACAAGATTATACATATCAAAGACGGAATCATCGAACGTATTGAAGATAATATCGACCATGACGCTTCTCCTTTCGGAAAAGACGGGATTATGAAATAAGTATTAAGTATTAATTCCATGCGGCCACAGCGCAGCCTAATACTTAATACTTAATACTCATTACTTAATACTTAAAAAAATGATTGACATCTGGCAAGAAATATATAGTACCATCAAACGTAACAAGCTTAGGACTTTTCTCACAGGATTTGCCGTGGCATGGGGAATCTTTATGCTTATCGTCCTGCTAGGTGCAGGCAACGGACTGATCCACGCATTCGAGCAATCGGCTTCCGAACGTGCCATGAACTCCATCAAGATTTTTCCGGGATGGACCAGCAAATCATACGACGGACTGAAAGAAGGAAGACGGGTGCAACTGGACAATAAAGACATGGATGCTACCAGTCATTATTTCCCGAATCATGTCATCAAGGCCGGAGCAACCGTATGGCAGGGAGATGTAAATCTTAGCTTCGGGCAAGAATACGTCAGTTTGAGCCTTTCCGGCGTATATCCCAACCATACAGAGGTAGAAGTGGTGAAACTCTTCAAAGGACGTTTTATCAATGAGATTGATATTAAAGAGCGCCGGAAAGTAATTGTGCTCCATAAAAAGACAGCAGAAATTCTTTTTGATAAAACCCATACCGAACCAATCGGACAGTTTGTCAATGCCGGTAATGTGGTTTATCAGGTAGTAGGTCTCTACAATGATAAAGGAGATAGCGGTGACAGCGATGCATACATTCCTTTTACCACTCTTCAAACGATTTATAACAAAGGAGACAAGCTGAATAACCTGGTCATGACTACCAAAAATCTGGAAACAATTGAGGCCAATGAGGCTTTTGAAGCCCATTACCGCAAAGTATTGGGAGCCAATCATCGTTTTGACCCGACAGACCACAGCGCTATCTGGATCTGGAATCGGTTTACCAACTATTTGCAACAGCAGCAAGGCTCGAATATGCTACGTATTGCTATTTGGGTAATCGGTATCTTCACATTGCTAAGCGGAATCGTAGGAGTTTCCAACATTATGCTGATTACCGTAAAAGAACGTACCCGCGAATTTGGTATTCGTAAGGCTTTGGGAGCCAAACCTATTTCCATTCTCTGGTTGATTATCGTAGAGAGTGTCACCATCACCACCATATTCGGATACATCGGCATGGTAGCCGGTATCGGAGTGACCGAATGGATGAACAGTGCCTTCGGCAATCAGACAATGGATACCGGAATGTGGACGGAAACTGTTTTCCTGAACCCGACAGTAGATATAAGAATCGCCATACAGGCTACACTCACATTAATAATAGCTGGTACGTTAGCCGGATTATTCCCTGCCCGAAAAGCAGTCAGCATCCGGCCAATCGAAGCACTTAGAGCAGATTAAGACTATGAGAATAGACATGGATACGTGTGAGGAAATCCTCATCACCATTACAAGAAATAAGACGAGAAGTCTGCTGACTGCATTCGGTGTTTTCTGGGGAATCTTCATGCTCGTCGCCCTCATCGGCGGCGGACAAGGATTGGAGGACATGATGAAAAAGAACTTTGAAGGATTTGCCACCAATTCCGGTTTCCTTGCCTCGCAAAGAACGGGTGAGGCTTACAAAGGCTTCCGCAAAGGGAGATGGTGGAATCTGGAATCTACTGACATCGACCGTCTTCGTTCCCAAGTGAAAGAGGTGGAGATCATTACTCCGTCCGTAGCCCGTTGGGGTTCCAAAGCCGTATATGAAGATAAGAAATATGATTGTAGCGTGAAAGGGCTGTATCCGGATTATCTCCACATTGAATCGCAGGAAATGGCATACGGCAGGTTCATCAATGAGGTGGATATAAAGGAAGCACGCAAAGTATGTGTCATCGGAAAACGAATTTATGAAAGTCTTTTCAAACCGGGAGAAGACCCGTGTGGCAAATATGTAAGAGTAGATGGCATTTATTATCAAGTGATTGGCATGTCTTCTTCCGAAGGGAACATGAATATACAGGGGCGGGCGTCGGAAGCCGTCACTCTTCCTTTCACTACGATGCAGCAGACTTACAACATGGGAGGACAAATCGATGTGATCTGTTTCACCGCGAAGCATGGAGTCAAAGTGTCTGAAGTACAACCCAAAATGGAACAGGTCATTAAAGCCGCACATTATATCTCTCCGGATGACAAACAAGCTGTCATGTGCCTGAATGCCGAAGCCATGTTCTCTATGGTCGATAACTTGTTTATCGGTATCAACATACTGGTTTGGATGGTAGGATTGGGAACTTTGCTGGCAGGTGCCATCGGCGTATCCAATATTATGATGGTGACGGTCAAAGAACGTACCACCGAAATCGGTATCCGCCGGGCGATCGGCGCACGACCGAAAGATATCCTGCAGCAAATTCTATCGGAAAGTATGGTACTTACTACCATTGCGGGAATGTGTGGAATTTCCTTTGCCGTCATGGTATTGCAACTGGTTGAGATGGGAGCAAATGCTGACGGAGGGGATGTCCGTTTTCAAGTTACTTTCGGACTGGCAATCGGCACTTGTGCGCTTCTGATTGCACTGGGCATGTTGGCAGGTCTGGCACCTGCTTACCGGGCCATGGCTATCAAACCGATTGAAGCAATCCGGGATGAATAAGGAGATGGGACGATTGGACAATTTACGATTTACGATTGAGAAATCATTGTAGAGCGGGTGTTGTTCAGTTGTTTAGAGACGTAAGAGATTTCAATCATCAATCGTAAATAATAAAATCATAAATAAAATCATGAAAAAGTATCTGAAAATCACATTATTGATAGTCGTTGCTATCATTCTTGTCGGAACATTCGTTTTCCTTTATCAGAAATCCAAGCCTAAGGTAATCACTTACGAAACAGTAAGACCGGAAATGACTGACCTCCAAAAAACGACAGTAGCTACCGGAAAGGTGGAACCGAGAGACGAAATTTTAATCAAACCGCAAATTTCGGGCATTATCGACGAAGTATATAAAGAAGCCGGACAAGCCGTAAGAAAAGGGGAAGTTATTGCCAAAGTAAAAGTAATCCCTGAACTCGGACAACTGAATTCTGCAGAAAGTCGTGTGCGCCTGGCAGAAATTAATGCAACACAGGCAGAAACGGATTTCGCCCGTGTGAAGAAGTTGTATGACGGTCAGTTAATCAGCCGGGAGGAATACGAGAAAAGTGAAGTGGCTTTGAAGCAGGCTCGCGAAGAGAGACAGACGGCCAAAGACAATCTGGAAATCGTAAAAGAAGGAATTACCAAAAACAGTGCCTCCTTCAGTAGCACGATGATTCGCTCTACCATTGACGGGTTAATTCTGGACGTACCTGTAAAAGCGGGTAATTCCGTGATTATGAGTAACACGTTCAATGATGGAACCACGATTGCTACGGTAGCCAACATGAACGACATGATTTTCCGTGGTAATATTGATGAAACAGAAGTGGGACGTATCCACGAACAAATGCCGATCAAGCTGACCATCGGAGCTTTACAGAATCTGACATTCAACGCCATTCTGGAATATATCTCTCCGAAAGGGGTGGAAACCAATGGAGCCAACCAGTTTGAAATCAAGGCTGCGATTACCATTCCGGATTCTGTTCAGATTCGTTCCGGATATTCGGCTAATGCGGAAATCGTGTTACAAAGAGCCAATCAGGTTTTGGCAGTGCCCGAAAGCACTGTTGAATTTAGTGGTGACTCTACATTTGTGTACATCATGACAGATTCAGTGCCCGAACAAAAGTTCCAGCGTACACAGGTGACTGCCGGTATGAGTGATGGAATCAAGATAGAAATCAAGAAAGGGGTAACCGTTCAGGACAAAATACGTGGTGCAGAGAAAAAAGATAAATAATTGAATCCTATGAAAATAATTCGTAAAACCATATCAGCCCTTCTGCTTGCCGGAGTCGGAATCACCTCCATCGAGGCACAGAACAACCTTTCGCAAGCGTGGACGCTGCGGCAATGTATCGACTATGCCATTGAGCATAATATAGAAATCCGTCAATCGGCCAACAATGTCGAAGCAGGCAAAGTGAGTGTAAACACCACTAAATGGGCACGTCTTCCGAATTTGAGCGGTAGTGCCAGCCAAAACTGGAGTTGGGGCCGTACCGCTTCTCCGATAGACAACTCGTATAGTGACATTAACAGTGCCAATACCAGTTTCAGCTTGGGAACAAACGTACCTATATTTACCGGTTTGCAATTGTCCAACCAATATTCACTTGCCAAACTGGATTTAAAAGCTGCCATAGAAGATTTGAATAAAGCCAGAGAAGATATTGCAATCAATGTCACTTCGGCTTATTTACAGGTTTTATTCAATCAAGAATTAAGTAAAATTGCTCATAATCAGGTCGATTTAAGCAAAGACCAGTTAAAACGTATTCAAGGTCTTCAGGGAGTGGGTAAGGCATCATCTTCTGAAGTGGCCGAAGCACAAGCCCGTGTCGCACAGGATGAAATGACTGCTGTACAATCAGACAATACGTACAAACTATCCTTACTGGATCTCACCCAACTCTTGGAATTACCCACGCCTGAAGGATTTGTACTCGAAAGTCCTAAGGAAGAATTAGAGTTCGAATCTCTCACTCCGCCGGATGACATATATACACAGGCACTTACTTACAAACCAAGCATTAAGGCTGCGGAATATCGTTTGCAAGGTAGTCTTAATAATATTCGTATTGCCCAAAGTGCATTTTATCCACAACTCTCTTTCAGTGCCGGTCTGGGAAGTAATTATTATACGGTAAGCGGAAGATCAGAGAGCAGCTTCGGCAGTCAGATGAAAAACAACCTGAATAAATATATAGGATTTAATTTGAGTGTTCCAATCTTCAACCGTTTTGCCACAAGAAACCGGATACGCACCGCTCGTTTGCAACAAATAGACTTATCCTTGAAGTTGGATAACAGTAAAAAAGTACTCTACAAAGAAATTCAGCAAGCCTGGTACAACGCTCTGGCAGCAGAAAGTAAATACAACTCCAGTGAAGTGGCAGTAAAAGCCAACGAAGAGTCTTTCCGCCTGATGAGTGAGAAATTCAATAACGGCAAAGCTACCTTTGTGGAATACAATGAAGCCAAACTTAATCTGACGAAAGCTCTTTCGGATAAGTTGCAGGCAAAATACGACTATCTGTTCCGGACTAAAATTCTGGACTTCTACAAAGGACAGGTCATTGAATAAAAAAGAAATAAAGTTGAGTTTAGTATAGTAGTTCCTTAAAACATATCCGTTGGTTCATTCGTTATTATAGAAAGAACTAACGGATATGAAGTATTTTATCGTCATAGTGATTATAATGATTAGTAATATATTTTTAGGAGTTGCTAAACCAATGAAGAATCAAGCAGAAATCTATTTTGCGGGAGGATGTTTCTGGGGAACAGAACATTTCCTGAAACAAATTCGAGGAGTAGAAAGTACTCAGGTAGGATATGCCAACAGTAATGTTGCCAATCCGAGTTATGAACAGGTCTGTTCCGGAAAAACCAATGCTGCCGAAACAGTAAAGGTGGTTTATGATCCGAAAACGGTAGATTTGAATTTACTGCTCGATCTATATTTCAAGACAATAGATCCTACCAGCCTCAACCGGCAAGGTAATGACCGGGGAACACAGTATAGAACCGGAATTTATTATGTAGATAAAGAAGATCTCCCTGTCATCAAGCAGGCAATTCAATTATTATCCGCACAATATAAAACTCCTATTGTCCTAGAAGTAAAGCCATTGACTAATTTCTATCCGGCAGAGACTTACCACCAGGACTATCTGGATAAAAATCCGGGTGGATACTGCCATATCAATCCTGCTTTATTCGAAATGGCACGCAAAGCGAATGCGCCGAAAGCTAAAGTGTATCAAAAAGCGGATGATGCAACCCTTCGTAAGAAACTCTCGGCGGAACAATATGCCGTAACCCAAAAGAATGCCACCGAACCAGCTTTCCACAATGAATACTGGAATGAGCATCGTCCCGGCATTTATGTAGATATTACTACCGGAGAACCTCTGTTTGTTTCTACTGACAAGTTCGATTCAGGTTGCGGGTGGCCAAGCTTTTCCCAACCAATTCAAAAAGATCTGATCGCAGAAAAGAAAGATACTTCGCACGGCATGATACGTACGGAAGTACGCAGTAAAACCGGAGATGCTCATTTGGGACACGTATTCACAGATGGGCCGAAAGAGAAAGGTGGATTACGTTATTGCATCAATAGCGCTTCACTTCGTTTTATCCCGAAAGATAAAATGAAAGAGGAAGGTTATGGAGAATATCTACCACTCGTTAAATAAATATTGAAGAGTTACAAAAGCTAATCATAACTGTTCATCAGATAAACAGAACGGTGGATTATCCCATAAGGAAATCCACCGTTTTTAATGTAGTTAAATTAAAAGAGAGAGAAGGAGTTTCACAACTCCGATTTATTTTTATCTGCTGGCAGTCAGCAGAGTTGCTTCATTAGTTGCCGGAACAGACACATTCATAGCCCAGCTGGAACCGGATTCTTCAATCCATTTATCATTCCATTTGTAGTTCATATAAGCAACCGGCATATTAGCGTCGTTCAGTTCATAAACACTCTTTTCAACAGATGCGTCGTAAGCTCTGTGAGAGTCATTCCAACGTGCGTATACCAAAGTGATTTCATTAGATGAATAAGTATAATCAATCTTGAAGTACGGTATCCATTTTTCAATAGAAGCATCCCATTTGAAAGCTTCTTTGGAGGATATTCTCTTCTGATCGTCATAAGTAAAATCATATTTCATGTGGCGATAGAGAGAACCATCGAGTCTGTAAATCACTTTCGATACTACGAGATCATCTACTTTTTCTTCATTAGTAATGAAGTTATTACCCTGTGCCTTCACTGTTGCATTAGCGATTCCTGCAAATACCATAGCAACTAAAACGATCATTCTGAATAATACTGTAGTCTTCATAATTGTATATTTTTTATTTGTTCAACATTCTGTTTTTATTCTTCTGTTTATTAGACGGATCAAGCGTCTCAAACGGTTGCAACCTTCTGAAGTTTTTCTCATTTTTCTTCGTTGTCCGCTTGCGACTATAGAGATGCAACGAGCGTGCCAAAAAGATAACCAACTAATAATCAACGGAATCACAAAACAGAGCGGTGTACGAAAACGGACAGTTGTACGCTCAAAAGCGAACAACCAACCATTTTTTCGTATTTTCTTTTTTCTACTGATGGATATAACTCTAAAAAAGAGGAAAATACTCCGCCTGTTGCCCGAATTATTATCTACCTTTGCAGCGATTATCACATCAAGAAAAAGAAGATGGAAACGTCCAGCAAAAAAAGAATTATCATTCTATCGGCTATCGGTATCTTGCTTACCAGCCTCATTTGTCTCTTTGCATTCCGCAATGTCATTTTATGCCATATCGTTGACAAACGAACTACACGTGCCGAACAAACATACGGTCTGCAAATTCATTATCAGGAGTTACGAATGAAAGGCTGCAATGAAGTGGCTTTACAAGGACTTTCTATTGTTCCCAACCAACGGGATACCCTCCTGACATTACAATCCGTCAATGTAAAACTAAGTTTTTGGGAATTGCTAAAAGGAGAAATCGAAGTACGGAATGTACTTATGAACGGGCTGGCAATCAACTTCATCAAGCATGACAGCATAGCTAACTACGATTTCCTGTTCTTTAAACGGCAACAAGAAGCAGCCCCCAAACCTGTCATAGAAAGTGACTATGCCAACCGTATTGACCGGATATTAAACCTCATTTACGGTTTCCTGCCTGAAAACGGGCAACTCAGTCAAATCAATATAACCGAACGTAAAGATAGTAATTTCGTTGCAGTCAACATTCCTTCTTTTATTATTGAGAACAATCATTTCCAATCAACCATTCAGATAAAAGAAGATACACTGCCTCAACAACTATGGGAAACGGCAGGCGAACTGAACAGAAGAGACTATACATTAAAAGCATCTCTCTTTGCCCCGGAAAAAAGAAAAATCTCACTACCTTATATTACCCGCCGTTTTGGAGCAGAAGTCACTTTCGACACCCTATCTTATAATATGACTAAAGATAAGCGTGCATCCAATCAACTGCTCCTCAAAGGAAAAGCGAGAGTGAACGGACTTGACGTATTTCATAAAGCCCTCTCTCCTGAAGTAATTCATCTCGATCGTGGACAACTCTGTTACGAGATGAACATAAGCGGGCACTCACTCGAGCTGGATAGTACGACCATTGTTGATTTCAACAAACTCCAGTTTCATCCTTATTTGCGAGCCGAGAAAGAGAAAGGAAACTGGCATTTCACTGCTGCGGTCAACAAATCCTGGTTTCCGGCAGATGATCTGTTCAGCTCTCTCCCCAAAGGATTATTCAGCAATCTGGAAGGCATCAAGACAAGTGGCGAGCTAGCCTATCATTTTCTATTAGATATTGATTTTGCACAACTGGATAGTCTCAAACTGGAATCCGAACTGAAAGAGAAAGACTTCCGCATCACAAGCTATGGGGCCACTTCACTCTCCAAAATGTCCGACGAGTTCATTTATACAGCTTATGAGAACGGAATACCGGTGCGGACTTTTCCTATTGGCCCTTCGTGCGAACACTTTACACCATTGGATAGCATTTCCCCCATCCTAAGAATGTCCGTTATGCAAAGTGAGGACGGAGCATTCTTTTACCATCGCGGTTTCCTGCCCGACGCCCTACGGGAAGCATTGATTTACGACCTGCAAGTGAAACGCTTTGCACGTGGAGGAAGCACGATCACCATGCAACTCGTAAAGAATGTATTCCTGAACCGTAATAAGAACTTTGCACGTAAATTGGAAGAGGCATTGATTGTATGGCTAATAGAGAATGAAAGATTAACTTCTAAAGAACGCATGTACGAAGTATATCTGAACATTGTTGAATGGGGGCCGCTCGTTTATGGTATTCAGGAAGCTTCTATTTATTATTTCAATAAACGCCCTTCACAACTGAACACGGAAGAAAGTATTTTCCTGGCTTCCATTATCCCGAAGCCCAAGCATTTCCGCAGCTCTTTTGCAGAAGGCGGACAGTTAAAGGAGAATATGGAAGGCTATTATAAGTTGATTGCCAAGCGGCTTGCACAGAAAGGAATAATAAGTGAAATCGAGGCGGATAGTATCCGCCCCGATATCCAAGTTACGGGCGCTGCCCGGAATAGTCTAGCCGGTGAAAACCCTGAGTCTAGTTCTCCTTCCGCTGAGGAGTAATGAGATTGATATAAATAATAAAGGAATAGGTTATCTTCTTGAACTGCTGCTGTTTCTTTCAGAGGAACGGGAAGAGCTTTTAGTGCTATTGCTTCTCGTACTTCCGGAAGAAGAGCGTCTTTCTGTTTGTCCGCTAGAGACATTGCTCCGGGTAGAGCTACCGTTGCTTCGAGTAGAACTCGAGCTACCGCTACTCCGGTTAGAAGTGGTACTGCTGCTACGACTGGTCGTACTACCGCTGCTGCGACCAGAATCACTGCGACTGGAGCTACTACGACTGGAACTGGAAGAGCTGTTATTTCTATCGGAGCTGTTATTTCTATTATAGGAACTACTATCGTTTCGTCTACTTGAACTTTCTCTCGAACTGCTACTTGTTTTTCCACTTTCACGATTGGAGGAACTGGAACCAGTTGAACTTCCGCTTGTTGGTCTACGATTAGAGCTTGAAGAACCGGAACCCGTTTCCGGACGACGACCAGAATTACGATCACTTTCTACTCTATTCGTATTCCCATTTTTATCAGGAGCAACATTGTTACCAGGTCTTCCACTTCCGGACGGTGTAGATGGTCTGACAGAAGTCGAAGGCCGATCTGCTCCAGATTCCGGACGGGGACGTGTCGACGTACCAGGTCTTGTTGTCGTTCCGGGGCGAGTAGAAGCATCAGGGCGAGTAGAGGTACTTGGGCGAGATGTACCAGGACGTGTTGTCGATGAACCCGGACGGGAAGAATTACCCGGACGTGTCGGTGCATTATGCGGACGAGTGGAAGTATTCGGACGGAACCGGACAGAACCGAAATCCGAACGACGATACGAGTGGAATACTCGCTGATCTCTCACCCGATGCGGTGCAGAATAATGGTTGAAATTAGTATATCTGCCCCGATAATAACTCACATGGTGAAAGTGCGGACGATAATGTGCTCCACAATAAGTACGGTAATGGTAAGGCACACCAAAATAAAACAAACTACGATTCGGGTAATTGACATAAACCCTGAAACTCCATTTCCCTCCGGTTACGTAGATCGGCCGATAGAAATACTCGGCATCGAGGAACCGGCGATACTGTGCATCACTCAATACCCAACGAAGATCGTCGTTACGGATATCCAGCGCTTCATAATAATCATCCAATGCCCATTCGTAACCACGTGCTACGTAATCCATGATATTACGGACAGAATAAATAAAGTCGTAATTAATCTCATACGCATCATTATATTGCTGTGTACTCAAGCTCAATTCATATGCCATCTTATCGGTAAGAAAACGCGTCTCCTTACGTACCTTGCTAGTGCTCATTCCAGCCATTACGGTCATATTGGCAGTCAGACCGACAGCAAAGAGTAAAAACAGTATTCGTTTCATAATTCAATCTCCTATCATTTATTATTCTGATGATATTCTCTGATAAACTTGTGCACCTCGTCTTTATATATGTTAGTGAATAAGATATCAATCACCTTGTTAAAATTCTGCTTATCCCTAACATACGGATACAACTTCTTCATCACCTCCACTTGATCGGGAGTATAAGAAAATTCTTTTACTATCGCCACACATTGAGTTGAATTGACATCATGGTTTCCCAGCATACTATCAATCAACGCCTTTTGGTCATCCCTCGGAATCGTAAATTTCAGCTTATCTATGAAGCTTTTAAACTCACTATCAGTCATTAAACGTATTTCCTTGACCGGCTCATTATTGTCAGGGAAGACCTGAACAGTATTACTGACTGGTGGAGGAATAACGACCGGATGCGGTGAAGGTCTGCCATAACCTTTGAACGTATCCATACTAACCACCTCTCTATTTACAAACTGAACGATTATCGTCACAGGTTCCGAAGTAAGTACAGGCGTACCGTTATCACGATGGAATTCCCATTCTTCCATATCACCGTCAAAACGCCGGAAATCAGGTTTTCCTAAAACGGACTCTACCTGCGATTGAGTCATTCCCTGATTTATACCCATCATCTGTTTGGTAGATACATAGCTGGTAAAACAGCCACTGACCAATATTCCCAACGCCAAACACAGCATAATATGTATCTTTTTCATAACCGTATCGTTTTTAGTTAATAGTATCAACGTTTACCGTACCCTATCATAAAATCCTTCATCTTTTCCTTGCTGGAGCTAAATGTCAGGGTATTAATCACCGTAAAGAAAGCTTCCTTATCTACAATCCGGGGATACATGATCTTCATAATCTCCATCCGGTCATCGTCGAATGTATACAGTTTGGTCAGTTGGAGACATTGGGCAGATGTGAAATCAGAACCAGCCAATGCAGCATTGAGCAACTTCATACGATCATCTTTAAAAGGCTCATTCTTCATCTCTTTATAAAACGTTTGGAAGAGCTGATCGTTCATCACCCTGTTATGACCATATCCCGGACGATGTTCTCCCTGGTCTGGACGGCCGGGTCTTTCCGGGCGTATGTTATCACGTCCGTCCACCCATATTTCTTTCACTCCTCTCCCATCAAAATAAACGAAATCTTTATATAATTTTTCTCCTTTCCATACTCGCTCTCCCGCACGGGTAAAGCGGGTGGCAAACACTTCAACAGTATAATGTCCGGGATTTAAATTGGCTATAAAGCAGGTAGTAGTGGGTAAACATATCTGGTTCCCTCCCAAGTAAACAAGAATCGGAGTATTCCCGCCATCGATACGGATTCCGTTAACAGACTGCGCCTGTAAAGAGAGGGCAGCGAACAGGATGCAGAAACTTATTATAATCTTACGCATAGCTTATCTAGTTTTTATTATTTATATCTTTAATCTGATAGCACAAAAATAGGGTGAGGAAACTCCCCACCCCAATGATTCTCTCTATTCGTATGTAGGGAAATCCCTATTCTGTTTAGGAATCCGCCAAAGCAATGCCATCCTCATGCAAGGTAATCAGACGTTTCTTATACAAGTCGCCCACCCCTTTCTTAAAGGTTTTCTTGCTGACACTAAACGTGTCATAAATATCTTCCGCAGGGCTTTTATCATTCAAGTAGATTCGTCCTCCATGCGCTTTGATATAGTCGAGCAGCGTTTTCGAAAAATCGTCAATCTTTTCAAAACCGGGTTTCTGAAGAATCAGGTCTACCTTACCATCTTCACGCACCTGTTTCACAAAAGCTTTCATCTCCATCCCTGTTTCCAACGGGCAGAATATTTCATTTTCATACAGCAAACCGCTATACTTATTATCTATAATCGCTTTAAAGCCCAAATCCGTCTTCTGCCAGATAAGGATATTCACTTCTGCTTCCGGAGCATATTCCGGCTTTTCTTTCGACAGATAACGTTCCACCTTTGCTGAAGCCACAATACGATAACTCTCTTCATCCAAATGCGCATGAACCACATATTTCCGCCCAACCTGCATTTTCATCTTCTGCTCACTGAACGGAACGAACAGGTCTTTCATCAATCCCCAGTTCAGAAAAGCTCCATATTGATTTACCCAGGAGACCTCCAGACAAGCAAACTGACCTACCTGCACCAACGGAGTCAGTGTCGTAGCAATCAATCTCTCATCCATATCCAGATAGAGAAACACATTCAAAAAATCTCCTATCTTACAGTCCTCAGGCACATAACGGGTAGGCAACAAAATCTCACCTTCTTCCTCACCATCGAGATATACGCCGAAATCTACTTCTTTCACGACTTCAAGCTGATTGAACTTTCCTAATTCGATGCTCATATTCTTATCTATTTATTGTAATAAAACACAAAGATAATCTATTTTGAATAGATCCCTCAAACAGTCAGCCATAACTTTTCGTTATCGGGCAAAACTATTTGCAATGAACAATCTGCTTTCTAATATGTTAACTTTGTAGCGACAAAAAGAAAGAGTAAATTATTCACCTTTAAACATATAAACTTATGGAATTTCTAACCAACGAGAAACTTACGATTGTAGGAGCTGCCGGAATGATCGGCTCCAATATGGCACAAACAGCCATGATGATGAAACTCACTCCGAATATTTGCCTGTATGATCCATTTGCCCCGGCTCTGGAAGGAGTAGCTGAAGAATTGTATCACTGCAGTTTTGAAGGTGTCAACCTTACATTTACTTCCGATATCAAAGAAGCACTGACAGGAGCTTCTTACATTGTCTCTTCCGGTGGAGCTGCCCGTAAAGCAGGTATGACCCGCGAAGATTTGCTGAAGGGAAATGCAGAAATTGCCGCTCAATTCGGTAAAGATGTTCATCAATATTGCCCGAACGTAAAACATATCGTTGTGATCTTTAATCCGGCGGACATCACCGGACTGATAACTTTGTTGTATTCAGGTTTGAAACCCTCTCAAGTTTCTACACTGGCTGCCCTGGACAGCACCCGCCTGCAAAACGAACTGGTGAAATTCTTCCATATCCCGGCTTCCGACATTCAGAATTGCCGTACGTATGGTGGTCATGGCGAACAAATGGCTGTATTCGCCTCTACAACCAAAATAAAAGGAGAACCTTTGACCGATTTCATCGGCACTACCCGCCTTCCACTGGCAGATTGGGAAGCACTGAAAGTACGTGTCATCCAAGGTGGTAAGCATATTATCGACCTGCGCGGTCGTTCTTCTTTCCAAAGCCCGGCTTATCTTTCTATCGAAATGATTGCCGCTGCTATGGGTGGACAACCTTTCCGCTGGCCTGCCGGAACGTATGTTTCCAATGGCAAATTCGACCATATCATGATGGCGATGGAAACTTCAATTACTAAAGACGGCGTCACTTATAAAGAAGTAGCCGGAACTCCTGCCGAACAGGAAGAATTGGAAAAGAGCTACGAGCATTTATGCAAACTTCGTGACGAAGTGATTGAAATGGGGATTATCCCAGCCATTAAAGACTGGCATGCATTGAATCCAAATATTGACTAATCAAACAATATTAGCGAAAAGCCGAAAAAGAGATGTTTTTTCTCTTTTTCGGCTTTTATTCCAATTACTCACATACCCTCCCTATACATTGAGTCCATAAATCTTTCAAGACCTCAATTCCAGTAACCATGCAAGGTTATGGATATTTCATCTTTGAGAAGAACATTCCTGACAAATCCCTTTAAGGACATAATTAATGCTGTGCAAAGTAAATCCTTCAGGCAAATCAATCACCGGGATATGGGTGCCTTCCAGGCAGAATGTACGATGACATTTCTCACAATAAAAATGCGAATGTAAATCCTGTACCACACAATTGCAAGAGTTGTCGCAAACGGCATACTTCAACGAGCCGCTTCCATCGTCTATGCTATGTATAAGGTGATGAGACAAGAAGAGAGCAATAGTACGGGATATGGTCGATTTATCGACTGTGTCGAGCAATGTTTCGAGGTCAAGCAATGACACTGCACGCTCTGCCTGCATCATCTCTTTTATCACCAAAAGCCTTATTGCAGTTGGCTTGATGTCTCTTCTGACCAGTTTATCCAAATAAATATCTTCTTCCATCTTTCTCCTATTTTATCATTTTCTGTATTCTGACGGCGTTCATTATGGCAAGTAACGCAACGCCTACATCTGCGAAGACAGCTTCCCAAAGAGTAGCGATTCCACCGGCTCCCAAAATCAATACAAGCAATTTCACTCCAAATGCCAGTGATACATTCTGCCAAATGATTCTTCGTGTCAGCCTTCCAACTTTGATAGCTTCGGCTACTTTCGACGGTTGGTCTGTCTGTATCACGACATCGGCTGTTTCAATAGCCGCATCACTACCCAGTCCTCCCATAGCAATGCCGACATGACTTAGAGCGAGCACCGGTGCGTCGTTCATTCCATCACCGACAAACGCGATCCGGTTTGCCTCATCCCGCCGCAATTCTTCCAGATGATTCACTTTTCCTTCCGGCAACAAGTCGCCATAAGCTTCCGATATACCGAGCTTCTCTGCAAAGTTAGTAACAATACTCTGTTTATCACCGGATAGTATCTGGATGTTTTCAATATTTAAAGCTTTTAAATTGTCAATAGCTGCCTTTGCATCCTCTTTCAGGGCATCAGCCAACAGCAGATAACCTGCATAACGGTTTCCAACGGCACAGACTACGATGGTATCCGTTATTTCCAACAGTTCTTCCGGGTAGGATATATCAAACTTAGAAAGTAACCGGCAGTTACCGACCAGAACCGTAGTCCCGTTTATCGTCGCCTCCAGACCATAGCCGGCAAATTCTTTCGTACCGGTAACAGCTACACGTTCAATATTTTGTTCTTTCGCATAATTCACAACAGCCTTGGCAATCGGATGTGTGCTATCACTTTCTACCGAAGCAACCAGTTTCACTAATTCTTCTTCAGAAATCTCACCTGCACTTTTACAAGCCTGTACTTCAAAGGTTCCTTTTGTCAGGGTTCCTGTTTTATCGAATACCACCGTATTGATCTTGGTGATAGCATCCAGATAATTACCACCCTTGAATAAAATACCCAATCGGGATGCTGCTCCAATCCCCCCAAAGTAGCCTAACGGAATACTAACCACCAATGCACAAGGACACGAAATCACGAGAAAGACCAAAGCCCTGTATAGCCAGTCATTAAATGCAAATACAAATGGAGGATTAATAAGTGAATAGACAAATGGACACAACACAATTAATACTGCAAGCACTATAACAATAGGTGTGTAAATGCGTGCAAACTTACGAATAAACAATTCAGCCGGAGCCTTACGTTCGGAGGCATTCTGAACAAGTTCCAATATTCGGGCAAGTGCACTCTTATCAAAAGGTCTCGTTACCTTGATCCGGATAACCTTGTCAGTTACAATCATTCCGGCAAGAACTTCTTCACCTTTCCGAATATTACGAGGAACGCTTTCGCCCGTTAATGCGGCTGTATTAAAGGCAGCCACTTCATTCTGCATGGCTCCGTCCAATGGTACCCGTCCGCCTGCCTTTATTTCTATGATTTCACCGACTTTTATCTTTTTAGGGCTTTCAATAACAAGATTGCCTTCCCGGAACACTAATGTTTTTTCAGGTCTTACGTCCAATAAGGCTCCGATATTACGCCTGGCTTTATCTACCGCTTTATCCTGAAACAGTTCTCCTACTGTATAGAATAACATCACGGCTACTCCTTCCGGATATTCACCAATATAAAAAGCTCCCAAAGTAGCTATAATCATTAGAGTGAACTCACTGAAATAGTCTTTTTCCCTGATACTTTCCCAGGCTTCTTTCATCACCGGTATTCCTACCGGAAGATAGGCCACGATATACCATATCAAAGCAACAGATCCTTCACGGAAGAATGCTAAATCGAGAGCATTCATAATTATTCCACCTGCCAGAAGCAGGAGAGAGAATATCACTTTCCCATATTCATGAAATACCGAAACCTTTGCATCAACCTTTTTTTCTGCTGCGCATGAATGAGCGCCACAACTACAATGTCCCATAACATTCATCATTTAGTTGATGCAAAGGTAGCAAATGATTCATGCAACAAAGTTGCAAAATCGGTTTTAGAACATATATCCCAATGAGATCATCAGGTTTCTGTTCTTCATTCCTAAATCTTTTGCCACTTCAACAAGTCCGAAATCATAGCTTATGGCAATTTGATATTTCTTACTGAACTCAACTCCGGCTTTCAGTCCAAGACCGAAATCGAATCGTTTCAGACCATCATCTCCAAATATATCTTCAGACATGGAGTTATCTCCTAATTCCGCAATATCTGCAATATCACCGTCCACTTTCAATTTTGCTTTTCCAAACAGACCGACAGCCATATAAGGACCGACACTACCAAATAACGAAAAATCATCATTGACAGCATATTTATACCCGACACGTACCGGTACTTCTAAATAGTATGGATTAAATTTTATGCTCGCAAGTGATCCTCCATCAATTTTAGCACCTTTCAATGTAAGCAATGCAGCGAAGTCCATATAGGCACCACTACCATTCGCATCCTGAGACAATCCCAACTCTGCTTTAACACCTGCGTGAAAACCTATCCTGCTGTCAAAACCTGTAATGGTGTATTTACTAACATTCATACCTGCCATCACACCCCATTTCAGATTATCTTGAGCATTGATACTCACCGCACTTATCGCTACTAAAGCGAATAATAATAAGGCCTTTTTCATACGAATAAATAATTTAATTATTGTTTAGAAATTATGTGAGGCAAAAATAACAATAATTCGCATAACTCCGAGAGATTTGGTGAAAATATAAAAAATAAACGATATGAATCTTATGAGGTATAGTCATAGCAAGGGAACCGGACTATTTCAAACGATTTTACGAGATATAGAACAAAAACACTCCGTACAGAGAAAAAACAAAGAATGAAAGACTGTATAACTTAATTAATTGTTATCTTTGCACAATCAGTCGTAGCGCGACTGTATTGTTTGTTTTAAGAAAAAAAGCGTTTAGCTGATTTCTGTGCCAGAGAAAAGTCCAAAATTCCAAACACACAGAGAAGCAGATAGATGCTCCTTGCAATATGCGGGGAGTGTTTCCTGTTTGTGTGTTTAGGGCTTGGACTCCCTCTCTGGCGGATAGGCAAATGCTCTCCGCTTTTTTTGTGCCTATAAATTTGCTACAATAGATACAAACAACAAATTAGTAATAATCACAAAGGCAAGTCAATTCGAATGGAGCGGCACTTGAACGACTGCAAAGTCGAAAACGTAACATCTATATGTTGCTACTTGCCTTTAAAAATATAAGAGACAGAGGCTAGCTACACCTGCAAGGGGAACAAATGGATTCATCCAGGAGTTCCCCTCTATTTTTGTAAAGATGTGTACTATTGGAAAGACAGATATCAGATTTACATATAAAATTAATGATTCTTATTGTCAACCAAAGTTTTTTCCCGATAGTATAATGATTATCATCGGTTTACATGCTGACAATAAGCCATGACAATAGGCTGACAATAAAAAATTAGAACTTTTATTGTCAGCCTGTTCTTTGACCCCTTTGGGGCAAGATTATGGGATTCGTTCCAATGTGTCGATATACTCTGACTTAATTCCCAGCTTGATCCATGTTATAAACTACTGAAGACTATCATTGTCTACAGTAACAATATCATCGACATAAGAAACACATACGCTTTATAAAATGAGTATGCCCCTATTAAATGAATGCTATATAGCCGGTATCTTTCACTTACCAAGCAGGTATTGTTTCATTAAAGTGTCGGTATTGTTAACTCCCCACGGCCGTGACGAGATCTTCCCACGGCTGTGGTAGGAATTTGTCACGGCCGTGAGAAGAAGTTACCACGGCTGTGACGAACTAAAGATACCGGTGCTTTAGTGGAACAATACTAACACTTTAGAGGAACTATACTGGCGTGTTAGCGGAACTATACAGGTATATTAATGAAAGGATATCACTTTGGAAAGCTGTTATAAAAATGCGGTATTATTTCGAAAGGTGCCCATAAAGCTATTGTTTATCAAGTTATTAAAGGTAGCATAAGAGATAAAAACAGGCTGACAGTAAAAGTAGATATATTTTATTGTCAGCCTATTATCAGCATCTATTGTCAAGTAATATAATACTGATATTCATATACTTAAATATCATCCTGACAGTTTGACAATAAAACAGGTATAAATCAATAGAGATAATCATAAAGTTTTTAATAGGGAAGGGCAAAGAATTTATAAAAAGAAAGAAAAAGTTTGCCGTTCTCTTAAGAATAAATATCTTTGTAACCGTGGTTACAGTAACCACGGTTACTAATACAATTCACAGACTATGAGGTTTTATAATAGAGAAGAAGAACTAAAAGAGTTAAAACGAATTCAGAAATTGGCATTTGAGGAAAGTTCAAGAATGACAGTCGTTACCGGCCGCCGTAGAATTGGGAAGACAAGCCTCATCATGAAAGCTGTTGAACAGACCCCCACTGTCTATCTATTTATAGGACGTAAAAATGAGGCAACCTTGTGCGAAGAATTCATCCCACTTATCGCACAAGCCCTGCAAATCTTTGTTCCGACAGAAATCAGAAGTTTCCGAAACTTATTCCAATACCTAATGCAGCTTTCGACTCAACGGACTTTCAATCTGGTTATTGATGAATTTCAGGAATTCTATACTATTAATGAATCCATATTCAGCGATATGCAAAATATTTGGGACCAATATCGGAAGTCCTCACACATGAATTTGATCGTCAGTGGTTCCATCTATTCTCTGATGCAGAGAATTTTCCAAGACAATAAAGAGCCGCTCTTCGGAAGAGCTGATAACATAATCAAGCTGTCAGCATTCAAGCTCTCTGTTCTGAAAGAAATCATGTGTGAATATGCCCCGGCACATTCGAATGATGATCTTTTAGCACTTTATACTTTTACTGGCGGGGTACCTAAATACGTGGAACTTTTCTGTGACAACCATACGCTCCACGTGGAAAGCATGATCCATTTTATGGCTCGCGACAATTCTCCCTTTACCGAAGAAGGAAAAAATCTGTTGATAGAAGAATTTGGGAAAAATTACGGGACCTACTTTTCTATTTTAAGTGCAATTGCCGGAGGTAGAAATACACAAGCAGAAATTGAGGCAACACTAGGAGAAAAAAGCGTAGGCGGCTATCTGAAACGCTTGATAGACGATTATAATATTATCATACGCCAACGTCCCATTTTAGCTAAAGAAAGCTCAACAACTGTCCGATATGAAATATGCGATAATTTTATTAGGTTTTGGTTCAATTACTTCGACCGTAACCGTTCATTGATAGAAATTAAAAACTTTGTAGGGCTGCGTAATATCATAGAAGCTGATTATCCAACCTACAGCGGAAAGATATTAGAACTTTACTTCAAACAGAAATTCGCTGAAAGTTATCAATTCCGTGCTATCGGGTCATGGTGGGAAGCCAAAGGGAATCAAAACGAGATAGACATTGTTGCACTCTGTCTTGAAAAAAACAAAGCAGTAGTTGCTGAAGTAAAACGCCAACGTAAAAACTTTAAGCCGGAGTTGCTGGAACAGAAAGTTGAACATTTGAAGAAAAAGCTACTGCCTCGTTATACCATTGAAACAATGTGTTTGTCGTTGGAAGATATGTAGTACTTAGTCAGGCACGGATTACAGGTTTTCTATGAGATCAGTACCTCATCACCTGCATTCCGTGCCCAATATAATATCATTGTTGGTTTTCTTCCCGATCTGTCCGGATAAACTCCAGAAGTCGTTCCACCGCCTCTTCTTCAGGAATATTTTTCTCTACGCACACCTTACCTTTATAGAGACTGATTTTCCCCCGTCCTGCTCCTACATAGCCGTAGTCTGCATCTGCCATCTCACCGGGACCATTCACGATGCATCCCATGATACCGATCTTCAGTCCCTTCAAATGTGAAGTGGCTGCCTTGATACGGGCAATGGTCTTTTCCAAGTCGTAAAGTGTACGGCCGCAACCGGGACAAGATATATATTCCGTTTTGGAGGTACGGGTACGTCCAGCCTGCAAGATTCCGAAAGCAGTGGCATCGACCACGGCATGGCTCAAGTTGCCCTGATTGAACAGGAAGATGCCATCACAAAGACCGTCAAAAATCAAGGCTCCCATATCGGCTGCGGACTTTATCTGCAAATTCTCCGCATCATCTTCCGAATAATGCTGGAAGAAGACAACCGGATTTTGCAAACCTTCCGTCATTAGTTGATGAACCAGTGCACGGTGCTCACCCAAACGGTTCGGATGATTGCTTTGGGAAACCACCACCACTTCCGGATGATGTTTCAGGCAGGCTATCACTTCGTCCGTTTGTGCCATGTAGGGCATAAACAGGAATTTAAGCTCTGCATTGCATTCTCCCATTAACGGCAACTGTGCATGATTGAATGCAGGCCAAGTTCCGTCTTCTCCCTGCCATACATCCGCATCAAGAATATATTCCACTCCGTCTTCCCGTTGATCGGGCAAAGCTCTTCCGGCATAAATATAGTCCGGTGTGAATTGCGGGTTTACCTCTGTCTTCCCGTCCATGCGGTCGGCAATAACCACAGGCACATGTTCACCTCCGATATTACGGACAGCTTTTGTCTTGCGGCGTTCGGGAGACAAATAATTGAATTCCGGCGCTTCCAATCCCGGGATATAAGGATGGTCCTGCCTCAACAGAACATAATCCACCAATTTGCGGGCTACCGGGATTTCAGCTTCAGGAGCTTCACTCAAAGATACCCGAATGGTATCTCCCAATCCGTCACTCAACAATGCACCGATGCCAAGGGCGGACTTGATACGCCCATCCTCTCCGTCTCCGGCTTCTGTCACTCCGAGGTGTAACGGGAAAGCCATCCCTTCTTTCTCCATGACGTCTACCAACAGACGGACGGTTTTTACCATGACCACCGTATTGGAGGCCTTGATGGAAATCACCACATCTGTGAAGTTTTCCTCTACACAGATACGGAGAAACTCCATGCAGGACTCCACCATTCCTGCGGGGGTATCGCCATAACGGGACATGATACGGTCGGACAGAGAGCCATGATTTACTCCGATCCGGATAGCCGTGTGATTCTCTTTACAGATATTCAGGAACGGGACAAACCGGTTATGGATTTTCTGTATTTCCTGCGCATACTCCTCGTCTGTATATTCCAGTTTCTTAAAAGTACGCGCAGCATCTACATAATTTCCCGGATTGATTCGCACCTTTTCCGCATATTGAGCAGCCACGTCCGCCACTTTCGGATTGAAATGCACATCGGCAACCAACGGAACCATATATCCCTGGCTACGCAGTCCGATATTAATGTTCATCAGGTTCTCGGCTTCTTTGATGCCCTGGGTTGTAAGGCGGACATACTCTCCACCTGCATCAACAATACGTTTCGCCTGTTCCACACAAGCCTGTGTATCCTGCGTAGACGTGTTTGTCATCGACTGGACACGAATAGAATTGGGGCCGCCCAACGGCACAGCCCCAATATTTACTTCTGTGGTTTCTCTTCGAAAATAATTGAATAGATCAACCATTTTAATTTACGATTTAACGATTTACGATTAAAAGCACTTTGAGTATAACAAATGTGCAGACAATAAACGATTCACGAAGATATTTCAATCGTAAATCGTAAATTGTCAAATCGTAAATCACATTAGTTTGTTTTATATTCAAACTTCACTTCTTTCAGTTCTTCGTTTGCTTTTACGATTTTCTTTTTCAGTCCTTCCTTGTAAGCAGCAAAAGCTTCTGCCAGTTTCTCATCGCTCAATGCCAGCATCTGGATGGCAAGGATAGCGGCATTCATCGCTCCGTTAATGGCAACCGTTGCTACAGGAATGCCCGGAGGCATCTGAATGATAGAATAAAGTGCGTCCACACCATCGAGCACGGAACCTTTTACAGGTACTCCGATCACCGGCAATGTAGTATTAGCCGCAATCACACCGGGAAGGGCGGCAGCCATTCCGGCAGCAGCGATAATTACTTTAATGCCACGGTTGCGGGCATTCTTCGCAAACTCTTCCACAGCCTCTGGCGTGCGGTGAGCAGAAAGAGCGTTCATTTCGAACGGTACATGCATATCATTCAGTAGCTGTGCAGCCTTCTCCATAACAGGAAGGTCGGACGTGCTGCCCATGATAATACTTACAATTGGAGTCATTTCAATTTACTATTTTACAATTTACTATTTACAATTTAAGTACGGTAAGAATTATCCGTTTACCACAGCTTTATAGGCTTCGGCATCCAGCAAATCTTCTACCGCTTTTACATCGGCCGGTTTCACTTTAATCAGCCAACCTTCGCCATAGGGATCTTTATTTACCAGTTCCGGGTTTTCTTCCAATGCTTCATTTTGTTCGAGCACCTCACCTGCTACAGGCAGGAAAAGATCGGAAATAGTTTTCACTACTTCAATCGTTCCGAAAGTTTCACCGGCTTCCAACGTTTCACCAACAGTCGGGATATCTACGAACACAATATCGCCCAATTGTTCCTGTGCATAATCGGTGATACCAACGTATGCAATGTCTCCTTCAACGCGAATCCATTCGTGTTCGTTCGTGTACTTCAAATTCTGTGGAAAATTCATAATGATTAGTTTTTAGGATTTATACTGTTTTAAAATAAAAATACTCGAAATAAGATGTTACTCACCGGATGAAGTACCAAAAGGGCACATATCAGACCGACAGCAAAACCGGAAAGAACCTCACCCAGCGTGTGATGCCCCAACACAATGCGTGCAGAACCTAATATACCGGCAATCAAAATAAACAGGCATAGCCATGCGACCGGATTGTAACCGAACAAGGCGCTGAAAGAGATCAATCCCCCGATCACTCCGCCCATTCCTGCCATGTGTTCGCTCAACTTCCATTTCAGGTTTACCGCAATGCAAATGATGGACACTACCAGAGAAGCAAGAATGATACCGGTCATATACCACGGGAGATTCAGCTTGCGCATCATCAGCAGGCAGAACACATACGAGATGATGGTCAGCAGGATAGGCACATAACGTTTCTTACGTTCACTCAACTCCTGACGGGCGAATCCATTGATTTTACGAAACAGGAAAATGGTAATAGTAGGTGTCAGTATGGTGAAGCAGTAAACGATTCCCAACACTATCAACTTATATTGTATCGGCATGATACGAAGATAAGAAAACAGGAATAACACCAGAAACGATAAAAACGGAATAGAAAATGGAGTAAAGACCATCGAAGTGACTCTCGCCACCTGCAACATCGTCTTATCCGCTATGATATGTTCTCTCTCTCTGTCCATCAGCACTAATACTTAATACTTTATACTTAATACTTAAAAAACTCTCATTTCCGCAGTCGTGCTACGGGGATATTCAGCTGTTGACGGTATTTGGCTACTGTCCTGCGGGCAATGGGATACCCTTTCTCCTTCAATATATCCGCCAATTCATCATCGGTCAGGGGTTTCTTCTTGTCCTCGCCTTCAATACACTCTTTCAGAATCTTACGAATCTCACGGACAGACATCTCTTCGCCATCCTCTGTAGTATATCCGTCGCTGAAAAAGTATTTGAGCGGATAGATACCGTAATTCGTCTGTACATATTTACTGTTACTCACACGGGAGATGGTCGAAATATCCAATCCCGTACGTTCCGCCACGTCTTTCAGAATCATCGGCTTCAACAGTGATTCATCTCCTTCCAAAAAGAAAGGACGTTGCAGGTCGATAATCGCCTGCATGGTAGTCATCAAGGTATTCTGACGCTGACGGACAGCATCGATAAATCCTTGTGCCGCATCCATTTTCTGTTTCAGAAACATCATCGCTTCTTTAGATTCCTTAGACTGGTTGGCCCTATTTTTTGTATGCTCCTCCACCATTTCCGTGAAGTCACGACTCATACGGAGTTCGGGAACATTGCGGTTATTGAGGCTTACATTGATGGTTCCGTCATCATACGTTTCCACCATAAAGTCGGGAACTATTTGTTGGAGATTCCTGCCGATTGCTTCTCCCAAAGAAGCACCCGGACGTGGATTCAGTTTGGTTATTTCAGTAATGGCTTCCCGGAAAGTCTCTTCATCAATATCCAGTTTCTTTATAATCTTCTCCCAATGTTTACGGGTGAATTCTTCGTAACATTCTCTGATAATCCTTTCTTCCAGATTCAAGATAGGACTGGGAGTTTTCTCTTCTTCTTTTTTCCGGCAAATCTGTATCAACAGACATTCCTGAAGACTACGCGCACCGATACCTGCCGGATCGAAGTCCTGTAAGATGCTCAATGCTTCTTCCAGTTCCTCCTCGGTCGATTCGATACCGGCATAAATCGCCAGTTCGTCGCAGATACTTTCCAAAGATTTGCGAAGCAATCCGTCATCATCCAATGAACCGATCAGATATTCCACCAAGTCACACTGGTGCTCTGTCAGGTTACGTTCACGCAACTGTTCTTTCAGGATTTCATAAAAAGAGGTGGAGTCGGAAAATGGAATATCCTCCGCCTGTTCATCTTTCGAACGGTTGTTCTCTTGCAATTTATAATCGGGAATATCATCTTCTGTCAGATAGTCACTCAAAGAATCATAGTCGTTGGCATCGCTATCCATGCCATCCTCTGCATTGTCGGTATCAGAATATTCATCATCCGTAGCATTCTCTTCTTTACCTTCTTCAAGTGCCGGATTTTCAAGCAGTTCAGCATGGATACGGTCTTCCAGCTCTACTGCGGGAAGCTCCAACAGTTTCACGACCAGAATCTGCTGGGGCGAGAGCGTCTGTACCTGCTGTTGCGCCTGAGATTGTATTTGACGGGAACCTTGTGCCATATTCGTTTTTGCTTTCTACTGTTTCTCGCTACAAAAGTAACTTTTTAACGAGAGATTACACAGATTAGGGAGATAATTTTTAATCCTATAACACAAAATTCGTTATCTTTGTTGCACGAACTTAAAAACTAGGACCATATGTTTGCCAAAGAAACGTATATGCAGCGGAGAGCCCTGCTGAAAAAGAACTTAGGCTCCGGAGTGTTGTTATTTCTCGGAAATGACGAGTGCGGACTGAATTACGAAGATAACACGTTCCGTTATCGTCAGGATTCCACTTTCCTTTATTATTTCGGACTTTCATGTGCCGGACTTTCGGCTATTATCGATATAGATGAAGACAAAGAAATCATCTTTGGTGATGAGTTGTCTATCGACGCAATCGTATGGATGGGGTCACAACCGACATTGCACGAAAAATGCGAACGTGTAGGCGTAAAAAATCTGATGCCGTCTGCTGACATTGTAAGCTATCTCCATCAGTGTGTGCAGAAAGGGAAAGCAGTTCACTATCTGCCTCCTTACCGTCCTGAACATAAGCTGAAGCTGATGGACTGGCTGGGTATTCCTCCCGCACATCAGGAAGGTTCTGTTCCATTCATCCGTGCCGTGATCGCTCAACGCAACTATAAATCTGCAGAAGAAATCGCAGAGATAGAAAAGGCTTGCGATGTTACTGCCGATATGCATATTACAGCCATGAAGGTACTTCGTCCGGGTATGTATGAATATGAAGTGGTAGCTGAAATGAACCGGGTGGCCGAATCTAACAACTGCCAACTTTCATTCGCCACCATCGCCACTATCAACGGGCAGACTCTGCACAACCATTATCACGGAAATAAAGTGAGGCCGGGTGATTTGTTCTTAATCGACGCCGGTGCAGAAGTTGAATCCGGTTATGCGGGTGATATGTCGTCTACCATTCCTGCCGATAAGAAGTTCACCACCCGTCAGCGTGAAGTATACGAAATTCAGAATGCGATGCACCTGGAATCTGTAAAAGCTCTCCGCCCGGGTATTCCTTATATGGACGTATACGAACTGTCGGCCCGCGTCATGGTGGATGGCATGAAGACGCTCGGATTGATGAAAGGAAATACCGAGGATGCTGTACGCGAAGGTGCCCATGCGTTGTTCTATCCACACGGATTAGGTCACATGATGGGATTGGATGTACATGATATGGAGAATCTGGGAGAGATATGGGTAGGTTACAACGGCCAGCCGAAGAGCACACAGTTCGGTCGCAAATCGCAACGCCTCGCCATCCCATTGGAGCCGGGATTTGTACATACCGTAGAACCGGGCATTTACTTTATTCCTGAATTGATCGATATGTGGAAAGCAGAAAAGAAGTTCACTGATTTCATTAACTATGATGTAGTGGAAACTTATAAAAACTTCGGTGGTATCCGCAATGAAGAAGATTATCTGATTACAGAAACCGGTGCCCGCCGATTAGGCAAAAAGATTCCATTGACACCGGAAGAGGTGGAAGCCTTAAGATAAAAGGTTCCATCCTGATAAAAGAAGAACCTTTCTTCTGTTCAATAGCGGAAGCTTTTCATCCGGGTGAAAAACTTCCGCTATTTTTGTCAGAGTACCAAATAGTCCATCTAAAATCACATTTTTTCTACCCTCCTTTTCCCGAATCTTGCGTAATATTGCAACAGAATTAAAACAACTTACTATTTCAAATCCATAAAAACAATGAATAACACCATGAAGAGACTACTTTTATCCGTATGGCTATTGTCACTAACTTTGTTATCCGCCGTAGCCGAAAACTACCCTTATAGAAGTGACGTTCTTTGGGTCACAGTTCCCAACCATGCCGACTGGCTCTATCAAACAGGAGAAAAAGCAACTGTAGAAGTACAATTCTATAAATATGGTATACCCAGGGATAACGTAACCGTCACCTATGAAATAGGAGGAGACATGATGCCTAACGCTGACACCAAAGGGAGTGTGACTTTGAAAAACGGCAAAGCCGTAATTCCTCTCGGCACAATGAAAGAACCCGGATTCCGTGATTGCCGGCTGAAAGCGACCGTAGATGGAAAGACTTACTCACATCATGTAAAAGTCGGTTTTTCGCCGGAAAAGCTTCTTCCATATACTACCATGCCTTCGGATTTCAATGAATTCTGGGAAAAAGCAAAAGCGGAACAAAAAGAATTTCCTCTAACGTACACCAAAGAGCATGTAGAAAAATACTCAACCGATAAAATAGATTGTTATCTCGTAAAATTGCAATTGAACAAACGCGGGCAATGCGTCTACGGATATTTGTTCTATCCCAAGAAAGAGGGCAAATTTCCGGTTGTATTATGCCCTCCGGGAGCAGGAATCAAAACAATCAAAGAACCACTGCGACACAAATATTATGCAGAGCAAGGCTGCATCCGTTTTGAGATGGAGATACACGGCCTTCATCCGGAAATGAGTGACGAAGCATTCAAAGAAATCAGCAATGCTTTTAATGGCAGAGAGAACGGCTACTTAACCAATGGACTCGACAGCCGCGACAATTATTATATGAAACGGGTATATCTGGCCTGTGTACGCGCTATTGATTTCCTGACTTCCCTACCTGAATGGGATGGTAAAAACGTAATAGCACAAGGAGGTAGCCAGGGAGGAGCCTTGGCATTAATCACTGCCGGACTGGATCAACGGGTGACAGCCTGTGTCGCCAATCATCCTGCATTAAGTGACATGGCAGGCTATAAAGCCGGACGTGCCGGCGGATATCCTCATTTCTTCAGGAATTCGGTAGATATGGATACTCCTGAAAAAATAAAGACAATGGCCTATTATGATGTTGTGAACTTTGCGAAATTAATCAAAGCAGATACCTATATGACATGGGGATTCAACGATGATGTATGTCCTCCGACAACCAGCTACATCGTATACAATGTACTAGACTGTCCGAAAGAAGCACTGATTACTCCCATTAATGAGCATTGGACTTCCAACGATACCGAGTATGGACATCTGCTTTGGATAAAGAAGCATTTAAAGTGAAGTTTTAATCATTCCATCTGGATGCGGGCAATTCTTTCTTCCCGTACCATTTCTTCCAGGCATACGCTTTTCTCTTCCTGAGATAAAGCGTATCGCCACTATGCTTTATCGCCTCCCAATTAAAGATAGAATGAGGACGGAGGATCTTTTCAAACCAATAAAGTATGTGATAAGTCACGAATGGCAACACCATCCACCACCATGAAAACAGGATTGATAAAATAAGTGCTGGTATCAGGGTTAAAGAAAAACATTCCCAATACTGTCTGGCATGAATCCGTAGTTCCATTTCTTCCCAGACTTCCAGATATTTATAGCGGGTAAAGAAAAACCAGCCTAACATAAAATAGTGTTTCTTCCCTTTTCCTAAGAACCACTTCGCTAAAAGACTATTATAAAAAATCATATTCACATTTTTTTTTGTTGCATGTAGTCCCTTCTTAACAGCAAAAGCAATCAAAGGTTCAATATTTTAAAGTTTTGTATAACAACCATAACATTCTTTCCCTAAATATCACTCAAATATTGTTTATTTTTGTGTTCCTTTGCTTCACTACAACAAAAGGTTTATTTGTATTTTCTGCAAAGGAAATACAAATCACGAATATATCCTAATTTTTCTACTTAATATTTAAAGCTGCTTCCTCCTAAAAATTCACGCAACAAAGAAGTAGGCGGAATTTCCTTATCCTGCACCGGAATAAAATATTTGATAAACTTCAGTAACCGGTAGGCCTCACAATATTCAGGACAGTTTCGCGGGACACCCATCAGAATAGGTTCTGCATGCAAACGAAGTACGGCAAATTCAAAGAGTAGTGCTGAATTAAACATTACATCAGCATTCTCCTGATAAGGAAATATCCATTTATCTTCACCGGCACGCACACTAGGCCAACGTGATATGGTTTCACGTGCAGAGTATCCCCGATAGTTAAAGTCGCGGATAATGCGGCGCAACAAACGGTTGTCAGTAGTCGGAATCCAGTTATGATCATCCAACGAAATAGTGGTCAATGCTGAAACGTAAATCTTGAATTTCCGTTCAGCCGGTATATGCGGTGTCAGTTCCGGATTTAGGGCATGAATACCTTCCAGAATCAGAATTGTATTATCTTCTATTTTCAGTTTATCCCCTTTATATTCCTTTTTGCCTAGAGAGAAATTAAAACGGGGCAGTTCCACCTCTTCGCCACGGAGAAGCGCCTGCAACTGTTGATTAAACAATTCCAGATCGAGCGCATAAAGTGATTCATAATCATAGTTTCCGTTTTCATCCAAAGGGGTTTCTTCACGGTCTACAAAATAATTATCCAAAGAGATCGGGAATGGCTTCAATCCATTTGTCATCAGCTGAATAGAAAGCCGTTTGCTGAAAGTTGTCTTTCCCGAAGAAGACGGTCCGGCAATCAAGACCAGTTTTACCCGGTTACCATTTTCGCCACGATGGAAAATAGTATCGGCTATCTGCGCTATCTTTTTCTCTTGCAATGCTTCCGCAACATTAATCAAGTCAGTGGCATGTCCTTCCTCACAGGCAAGATTAAAATCTCCGGCATTATTAAGTCCCATGATATAACTCCAGTTCAGATATTCCTTAAAGACATCCAGCATTTTCTCCTGTTTCACGACCTCTTCGAGCATATCCGGATTTTCCCGGCTCGGAATCCGGAGCAGCAGCCCGTCATAATACTTCACAATATCGAATAATTTAAGATATCCGGTGCTGGGCAGCAGATTACCATAATAATAATCAACAGTATCACCCAACGTATAATAATAGGTATAAAGGGAACCGGAAGTTTCCAATAACCTCACTTTATCATTCATCCCCCGCTCACTGAAAACCCGTACTGCCTCTGCCGTATGACATTCAATGCGGTGATAAGGAATATTTTCCGCAATGATCTCCTGCATCCGTTGCTTGATACGCTTCACATCCTCAAGTTCAATAGGGCGCCCAATCCGCAAATTACAGAAATAGCCTTTTGACACAGGATGTTCCACAAACAATTTTCCCTCGGGAAACAATTCCGTGACAGCTTTAAACAAGACAAAACAAAGCGAACGGACATAAGTACGCATACCGGACTGATCTCTCACATCCAGAAACTCTACATCCTTATTGTTATATACTCTGAAATTAAGTCCCTCGGAGCGATTATTGACCTTGGCACTCACTACTTGATAAGGAAAATTAAGATTAAAACCGTAATAAATATCCAAAAGTGAGCTTCCGATAGGGAATTCTTTAGAAATATTGTTATTTTTGCAACATATTTGTAACATCTGTTTCATCGAGTTCGTTAAAAGGTGAATAATTTGGTACTAATATACTTATAATCAGATAGAGAACAAATAACCATTAAAAATATTATAGATGGAATATTCTTTTTATGATTTTTTAAAGCTCATAGGCTCATTAGGACTCTTCCTCTACGGAATGAAAATCATGAGCGAGGGCTTACAAAAGGTCGCGGGTGATAGATTGCGAAGTATTCTAACGGCAATGACCACCAACCGGGTAACGGGAGTTCTAACAGGAGTGTTAATCACGGCCCTTATCCAGTCTTCTTCAGCAACGACGGTAATGGTCGTCAGTTTCGTTAACGCCGGACTACTCACACTCGCCGAATCCATCAGCGTCATTATGGGTGCCAATATCGGTACTACCGTAACCGCCTGGATCATTTCAATTTTCGGATTTAAGGTTGATATGGCTGCCTTTGCCCTTCCTCTCCTAGCCATCGCCCTTCCATTTATCTTCTCCGGTAAAAGTAACCGCAAATCCATCGGTGAATTCATTTTTGGTTTTTCTTTCCTTTTCATGGGGCTTTCTTATCTGAAATCAAATGCACCCGACCTGAATGCCAACCCGGAAATGCTTGCCTTCGTACAGAACTACACGGATATGGGATTTTTCTCCATCATTCTGTTCTTGCTTATCGGTACGATACTGACGATGATTGTGCAAGCCTCCGCAGCCACCATGGCAATCACATTAATTATGTGTGCCAACGGATGGATCAGCCTGGAACTGGGAGCAGCACTCGTATTGGGAGAAAACATCGGAACTACTATCACGGCCAATCTTGCCGCACTTACAGCCAACACACAGGCTAAGCGGGCAGCATTGGCCCATTTTGTTTTTAATGTATTCGGCGTTATCTGGGTATTGATTGTCTTCCATCCTTTCATGGAACTGGTAAACTGGGTAGTAGATACTTTTTTCCAAAGCAATAATCCGGAAGTTGCCATCTCCTACAAATTGTCGGCTTTCCACTCAATCTTCAACATCTGTAACGTTTGTATACTGATATGGGCTGTGAAACTGATTGAGCGTACCGTATGTGCTTTAATTCATCCGAAAGAAGAAGACGAAGAACCCCGCCTGCGATTTATCACCGGCGGTATGCTTTCCACTGCCGAACTTTCTATCCTTCAGGCACGCAAGGAAATCCATCTTTTCGCAGAACGTACACACCGGATGTTCGGCATGGTGCAGGATCTGTTGCATACGGAAAAGGATGACGATTTTAATAAATTGTTCAGCCGGATAGAGAAATATGAAAATATCAGTGACAATATGGAACTTGAAATAGCCAACTACCTGAATCAGGTGTCCGAAGGCCGTTTGAGTTCTGAAAGTAAGCTACAAATACGTGCTATGTTGCGTGAAGTGACAGAAATCGAAAGCATCGGCGATAGCTGCTATAACCTGGCACGTACCATCAACCGGAAACGCCAGACTAATCTGGACTTTACCGAAAAACAATACGAACATATCCACTTCATGATGAAACTGACTAACGATGCGCTTGCTCAAATGATTGTGGTGGTAGAGAAACCGGAACATCAAAGCATCGACATTAACAAATCCTTCAATCTTGAAAACGAAATCAATAACTACCGCAACCAATTGAAGAATCAAAATATTCTGGATGTGAACAACAAAGAATATGATTATCAAATGGGAGTTTACTACATGGATATCATCGCCGAATGTGAAAAACTTGGTGACTATGTGGTGAATGTAGTGGAAGCCAGCAGTGATGTGAAAGAGAAAAAAGCTTCTTAATAGATAAAATAAAGAAAATAAAAGGAGAATCAAGTATGTATTGATACAACTGATTCTCCTTTTTATTTATAGCATTATCTTTTATAAATTAATTGTATATGTATGATTCAGCCAAGCGCCAAAATAACGTAGATTCCGGAACAGTAGTTGTACGAAGCACTTTTGCAGTCCCGTCTTCCGAGGTCGGATTGATATTGGCAAATATATTCCACCCTTTATTAAAAGAACAATTATTATAATAATACGATTTGTCACTGCCTGTCAACGTAAAAGGACGGTCGGCATACTGATACCCCACCAGTGTAGCTTTTCCGGCAGAAGACTCTTTACCGGACCAGTTGGAAATAGCAATCCGTCCCACTCTCTTATCGCCATTAAAAACAAAGAAATCCCCTAGGGTCGCCACAAGAGCATCCGCATCATCCGAGGTCCCGGTCCAGTAACCGCCCATGCCATTACGCCGGTCTACCGCCTGAAGCTTTTCCGAAGGAAAACTCGTGGGAAGTATCATCACAATCTGTCCGTCCTTATAAGAAAATTCAAGAGTCTCAATCACTTGCCAATCCGCCCCCGTCACTTTCACCTCAACCCGGTCGAATGTAAAATCCGCAGGTATATTCTGTATATCTTTCACTATGATCGTGCTATAATCCGGAACATCCGGAGCAGGAGGCTGTTCTTCATTTTCATCATCACTACAACCAGCCATCAGAAGGCCGCATATTAATAACAGAGAGAGAGATAAAAAACACCTCAGATCGGTCATAACAGTTGCTTTATTATACATAACTTCCGATTTTTGCGTCAAAGATATTACATTTATAATCAGCAGAATAATTTCCAGCCATAAAAATAAAAAAATGACCGGGCATATATTCATACACCCAGTCATTCTCCTCTTAATAATTCTCTCTCTTGGTTTTATCCTTCGTACGGTTCAAAGTCTTCTTTTCCGACTCCACATAATGGACAAGTCCAATCATCAGGAATATCTTCAAATGCTGTTCCTGGCTCAATTCCGCTTTCCGGATCTCCTTGTTCGGGGTCGTAAATATATTCACAGACCGTGCAAATGTACTTTTTCATAACGTTCGTATTTTTAATTGGTTTTCTAAATAATATAACACAAACAGCAAGATATTTGTTCAACACTATTTCCAAACTAAAGAAAAAAACTATCTTTGTATCCATATTATCAAGCTAAAACAACAATATCATACTATGCTTATAGCACTATTGTCTACCTTAATAGTTTTATGCGCAGTCCTACTAATCAGTTTTTTATGGGAGCGTAGAAAATGCCTGCGGATGCAACAACGATTGTTCCGTGAATCCAGAAAGTTGGAACGCACCAGCCATATCGCCGGTGCCATCTTAAAGAATGTACACGCCTTTATCCTATTAATAGATAATGACTTTAAAGTTCTGAAAACCAACTATTACCAAAAAACCGGAACCAAAAAAGGAACAGAAGAAAAAAGAGTGGGCGACCTGTTGCAATGTCGCAATGCATTAGCAGCCGAGGGAGGTTGCGGCACACATAGCTTCTGCGGTTCTTGTCCGATACGTACCGCCATACGCCAAGCTTTCGAACAGAGGCGAAACTTCACGGATCTGGAAGCCACTTTATCCGTAGTTACGTCTGATAATACTACCGTAGAATGTGATGCTGTCATATCCGGTTCTTACTTCCTCCTTAACGAAGAAGAGAATATGGTAATCACCGTACACGATGTTACCCGGCGGAAACAAGCTGAAAAGGAACTGCTACTAGCCAAGGAAAAAGCAGAAAAAGCTGATATTTCAAAATCTGCCTTCTTAGCCAACATGAGCCATGAAATCCGTACCCCTCTCAATGCTATTACCGGATTTGCAGAGGTATTAGGCAGTGCAACTACAGAAGAGGAGAAAGCTCAATATCAGGAAATCATAAAAATGAATGCCGACCTCCTGATGCAACTGGTCAACGACATACTCGATATGTCAAAAATCGAAGCCGGAACATTGGAATTTGTGCAGGCAACAGTCGACGTCAATCTGTTACTCTCAGATTTACAACAACTTTTTCAAATGAGAGTTGATGACGTCGGAGGAAAGATACAAATTATAGCAGAGCCGTCTCGCTCTTCCTGCATGATTCAAACAGACCGGAACCGGGTGGCACAAGTGCTTTCCAACTTTGCCGGCAACGCCATTAAGTTCACCCATGAAGGTAGTATCCGCCTCGGCTATGAAGCCAGAGACACCGAACTTTACTTTTATGTCAAGGATACCGGAGCCGGAATTCCGGCAGAGAAATTACCGGATGTATTCGAGCGCTTCGTGAAACTGAACAAAGATAAGAAGGGAGCGGGACTGGGACTTTCCATTTCTCAAACCATTGTCGCCAAACTTGGCGGGCAAATCGGGGCGGATTCCGTAGAGGGCAAAGGCTCCACATTCTGGTTTACAATCCCTTATCGGTCATGCGGTAAACCACGCTAACATATTCGACTTCATAAAAAGTTTTAATTAAACATTCTATCACAATTATATGTTGTATTTTTGCAGTTCAAATTAAACGCATGTATCTGCATGAGTACAAATAAAAATGACTATTATCATTTAGGACTTACGGATAACGAAGTCCTACAAAGCAGGGAGAAAAATGGTATTAACCTGTTAACGCCCCCCAAGCGTCCTTCTCTCTGGAAGCTCTATCTGGAAAAATTTGAAGACCCGGTTGTGCGTGTGTTATTAGTGGCAGCCGCTTTCTCGTTAATCATCTCCATCATCGAAAACGAATATGCTGAAACGATCGGAATCATAGCCGCTATCTTACTGGCTACCGGAATCGGTTTCTTTTTCGAATATGATGCCAGCAAGAAATTTGACTTGCTGAATGCAGTCAATGAAGAAACATTGGTAAAAGTGATCCGGAACGGACGTGTACAGGAAATCCCTCGTAAAGACATAGTGGTAGGTGATATTGTGATTCTGGAAACAGGTGAAGAAATTCCCGCTGATGGAGAGTTACTGGAAGCTATCTCTCTGCAAGTGAATGAATCCAATCTGACCGGAGAACCTGTTATCAATAAAACCACTGTAGAAACGGATTTTGATGAAGAAGCGACTTATGCTTCTAATCTGGTGATGCGTGGTACTACAGTAGTGGATGGTCATGGAACCATGCGTGTGCTGCATGTGGGTGATGCTACTGAAATCGGGAAAGTAGCCCGGCAGAGCACAGAGGACAACCTCGAGCCCACCCCGCTGAACATACAGTTGACCAAACTTGCAAATCTGATCGGAAAGATCGGCTTTACCGTTGCCGGTCTTGCTTTTCTCATATTCTTTGTCAAGGATGTATTGTTATTTTTTGATTTCGGTTCGCTGAACGGGTGGCATGAGTGGCTTCCGGTTTTCGAACGGACACTGAAATATTTTATGATGGCAGTTACACTGATTGTAGTAGCTGTGCCTGAAGGATTGCCAATGAGTGTCACGCTTAGTCTGGCATTGAATATGCGCCGTATGCTTTCCACCAACAACTTGGTGCGGAAAATGCACGCTTGCGAAACAATGGGAGCCATCACCGTGATTTGTACGGATAAAACCGGCACACTGACGCAAAATCTGATGCAAGTGCACGAACCCAATTTCTATGGTATCAAAAATGGCAGCGACTTGTCTGATGATGATATCAGCGCACTTATCGCAGAGGGAATCAGTGCTAATTCAACAGCTTTCCTTGAAGAATCAACCCATGGAGAGAAACCGAAAGGTGTAGGAAATCCAACCGAAGTGGCTTTATTGCTCTGGCTTAACAAACAGGGAAGAGATTACCTGCAACTCCGCGAGCAAGCACATGTCCTCGATCAACTCACCTTCTCTACCGAACGGAAATTCATGGCAACTCTTGTTGAATCTCCCCTGATCGGCAAAAAAATACTTTATATAAAAGGAGCTCCTGAAATTGTTCTGGGCAAGTGTAAAGAAGTTGTTCTGGATGGACGGCGAGTGGATGCGGTAGAGTATCGTTCTACAGTGGAAGCACAACTGTTGAGCTATCAAAATATGGCTATGCGTACACTTGGATTTGCATTCAAGATTGTCGGAGAAAATGAGCCGAACGATTGCACGGAACTAGTTTCAGCCAACGACCTCAATTTCTTGGGAGTGGTTGCCATCTCCGACCCGATTCGTCCGGATGTGCCTGCTGCGGTTGCGAAATGCCAGTCTGCAGGTATCGGCATCAAGATCGTGACCGGTGACACTCCGGGAACTGCCACGGAAATCGCACGCCAGATCGGTCTCTGGAACCCCGAAACTGATACGGAACGAAATCGAATCACCGGTGTTGCATTTGCCGAATTGAGCGACGAAGAAGCACTGGACAGAGTGATGGACTTAAAAATCATGTCCCGCGCCCGCCCGACAGACAAACAGCGTCTGGTACAACTGCTTCAACAAAAAGGAGCTGTCGTAGCTGTGACCGGAGACGGAACGAATGATGCCCCGGCTTTAAATCATGCCCAAGTAGGCTTGTCAATGGGTACAGGTACTTCTGTAGCCAAAGAGGCCAGTGATATCACATTGCTCGATGACTCCTTCAACAGTATCGGAACCGCTGTTATGTGGGGACGTTCATTGTATAAGAATATCCAGCGTTTCATAGTTTTCCAGCTGACAATCAACTTTGTGGCATTGCTTATCGTTCTGCTAGGCTCCGTAATCGGTACGGAACTTCCGTTGACTGTAACACAGATGTTATGGGTGAACCTGATTATGGATACTTTTGCCGCTTTGGCTCTTGCCTCCATTCCACCCAGCGAAACTGTCATGCTTGAGAAACCCCGTCGCAGTACCGATTTTATTATCAGTAAGGCAATGAGATCTAATATAATAGGTGTGGGCTCTATCTTCCTCATCGTATTGCTCGGAATGATTTATTATTTCGACCACAGTACACAAGGAATGAATGTGCACAACCTGACCATTTTCTTCACCTTCTTTGTCATGCTGCAATTCTGGAATTTGTTCAATGCCCGTGTATTCGGCACTACCGATTCGGCATTCAAGGGACTTTCCAAATCGTATGGAATGGAACTTATTGTATTGGCTATTCTTGGCGGACAATTCCTCATCGTACAGTTCGGTGGAGCTGTATTCCGTACGGAACCGCTTGACTGGCAAACCTGGCTTCTTATTATAGGCGTTTCGTCCACGGTGTTATGGGTTGGAGAACTTATTCGCCTTGTTCAACGTATTATTCACAAAAAAAACAGAAATGAAAAGTAAAGGAATAAAAAACCTTCTTATTGATTTGGGTGGTGTACTTATCAATCTCGACCGCCAACGTTGCATTGAGCACTTTCAGAAGTTAGGGCTCCAAAACGTGGATGACTTGCTGGATATCCAGAATCAGGACGGAATCCTGATGCAACAAGAAAAAGGATTGATTACACCTGCCGAATTCCGTGACGGAGTTCGTAAAATGATAGGCAAAGCAGTTAGCGACAAACAAATAGATGCAGCCTGGAATAGTTTTCTAGTAGATATACCCACACAAAAACTTGATTTATTATTAAAATTACGTGAGAAATATGTCGTCTACTTATTGAGCAATACTAACCAAATTCATTGGGAATGGACATGCGCTCATTTGTTTCCTTACCGCACCTTTAAGGTGGAAGATTATTTTGAAAAAACATACCTCTCTTTTGAAATGAAAATGGCCAAGCCCGAACCGGAGATCTTCAAGGCAATCATAGAGGATGCCGGAATCGAACCGCAAGAGACGCTCTTTATTGATGACTCTGAAATGAACTGTAAGACAGCCCAAAATTTAGGAATTTCCACCTATACAGCGAAAGCAGGCGAAGACTGGAGCCATCTTTTCAACCTTAAATAAATTTAGAGATATGCAGATTATACGTGACACATCGGCAATTACCCCGGAACCCTGCGTAGCTACTATCGGTTTCTTTGATGGGGTGCATGCAGGACATCGCTATCTGATTCAGCAAGTGAAGGAGATAGCCGCCGCGAAAGGTCTACGCTCTGCATTGGTTACTTTTCCCGTTCATCCCCGAAAAGTGATGAATGCGAAGTATCGTCCGGAACTGCTGACTACTCCCGAAGAAAAAATAAGCCTGCTTGCAGACATCGGGGTAGATTACTGCCTGATGCTTGACTTCACTCCTGAAATTTCCCGGCTCACTGCCCGGGAGTTTATGACACAGTTGCTAAAAGAGCGTTATCTGGTAAAATATCTGGTAATCGGCTATGACCATCGTTTCGGGCATAACCGCAGCGAAGGTTTCGAGGATTATGTACGTTATGGAAAAGAAATTGGCATAGAAGTAATTCGCGCCAAAGCGTATACCAGCAATATAGAAATAGGGGACGAGCCCAACATTCCGGTAAGCTCTTCCCTGATCCGTAAACTTCTTCATGAAGGAGAAGTTAGCCTGGCCGCCCATTGTCTGAAATATGAATATTTCCTCGACGGGATAGTAGTAGGCGGCTATCAGGTAGGCAGAAAAATAGGTTTCCCAACAGCCAATTTAAGGGTGGATGATCCCGATAAACTGATTCCTGCCGATGGAGTATATGCCGTATGGGTGACATTTGACGAGAAAACGTATATGGGGATGCTGAATATAGGTGTCCGCCCGACGATAGACAATGGTCCGAACCGGACGATTGAGGTGAATATCCTCCACTTCCATTCCGACATATATGATAAATTCATCCGGCTTACTTTTGTAAAACGGACACGTCCCGAACTGAAATTCTCCAGTATCGACGAGTTAATAACACAGCTCCATAAGGATGCTGAAGAGACAGAAACAATTCTTAAAAAATAGATTCTTATGCAAAAGTCATTTATGAGTATCTCTTTGGTGGTAATAGCTATATCCATGTTAGCAATGTTTATCTATAGTTTCTTTACCACTAAATAAAAAACCATGAAAACGGCTATCAAATTAGTATTAATAGACCTTCTCATTGCGCAGATTGTTGCTCCAATCCTGATTATGATTCCTTGTACGATCTATTTGTTCGTCACCACGGGAAATCTGGATAAAGTCACTCTGACGCAAATGATTATGATTCCGGCACAGCTAGCCGGTCAGATTATGATGGGTATTTATCTATGGAAAGCCGGTTATATCAGTAAAAAGAGGGCAACATGGTTACCAGTATCGGCCTCTTATCTGGTTTGCAGTGCCATCGCAATCCTCACTTGCGGGTTTGCAGTCTCCTCATTAATGAGCCTGCTGGATTGGATTCCTAATATCATGGAACAATCTTTCAACATTCTCCAATCCGGCTGGGGCGGTATTCTTGCAATAGCTATCGTAGGCCCCGTACTTGAAGAGTTATTGTTTCGCGGAGCCATCACCCACGCTTTACTTCAGCAATACAATCCGACTAAAGCAATTCTGATTTCCGCACTTCTGTTCGGTGTCTTTCATATAAATCCCGCCCAGATCCTTCCGGCATTTCTGATCGGTATCCTGTTGGCATGGACTTATTACAAAACAGGCAGTCTGATACCTTGTATACTCATGCATGTACTAAACAACTCATTGTCAGTGTATCTTAGTATCAAATATCCCGAAGCAGAAAATATGGACGACCTGATTAACGGTACCCCGTATCTCATCGTCCTATTCGGGTCAATCCTCCTGTTTATCGGTATCATACTGACCATGAGTTTTCACCACAGAGGACTCAGAGGACACAAAGGTTTATACTGACAGCAGGGATATGTAGTAATCGCAAAATGTGTAATTCAAAAAGACTCTGTGTACTCAGCGTCCTCTGTGGTGAATTTTATTTCTCTTTCGCTTTGAATGCTAATGCATACATTCGTATTTGTTTTACCATCGACAGCAAACCATTGCTACGCGTTGGTGATAGATGCTCTTTCAGTCCGATCTTGTCTATAAAATAAAGATCTGCATTCAAGATTTCATCAGGAGTATGTCCGGAAAGGACTTTAATCAACAAGGCAATAATTCCCTTTACAATCAAAGCATCGCTTTCTGCTTTAAAAACAATTTTACCATCTATATCATCCGCTTGAAGCCATACCCTGCTCTGGCATCCTTCAATCAGATTTTGTTCCGTCTTATATTTTTCTTCAAGTGGTTCCTGCTCATTTCCGAGATCAATAAGTAATTGATAACGGTCCATCCAATCGTCGAAGTCGCTGAATTCTGCAATCACTTCGTCTTGTAGTTCATTAATTGACATTATAGTAATTATTTAATTAGACAATATACCAATGTGCGAATAACAGATGCCGTATTTAAAAACGGCACACCAGTATATCGACACCTTATTATATTATTTCTCGATTCTATTATTTCTCATTGTAAATCACTTCCAATACGGTCTGACCGACTGCTTTCAACGTATTCTTATCAATATGTTCCATATTGTCATTGACAGTATGCCATGTCGGGGTAAAATCACCTTCCTGATTGTAGGGAATGATATCGATCGTTTTAATACGTGCCAGACGATTTATGAACAGATGGTCGTCTGTTACAAATCCTCCGTTTCCATCCATGAAAGTCTTTCCGTAACCCGCTTTTTTTGCCGCTTTCCAAACCTTCTTATTTATGTCCGGAGCAAATTCCTCCGAATATCCTTCTTTCATAAACACACTGCCTTCACCTCCTACCATATCAAGCAGGATACCAAAACGTGCATTATATCCTTGTACATGAGGATTACGTGCCCAATACTGCGATCCCAGACACCAAAACTCCTCCTTGTGCTGCCCCGTGTAAAACTGTGGCGCACCATAGTCTTCTGCATCCAATAGAATGATGTCAATTCCCAATTCCGGTTGTTGCTGATTGACCAGACGGGCTATTTCGAGCAAAGCTCCTACCCCACTGGCACCATCATTTGCACCCAGAATCGGAGTTTTATGGTTCTTCTCGTCAGAATCGTTATCCGCCCATGGACGTGTATCCCAATGTGCAAACAAAGCGATTCTCTTTTTACTTTCCGGCTTATAAGAACCGATAATGTTTCTCGCTTTCAACAACGTCCCGTCATAAGCAATCAAATCGGCATATTGGTTAGTCACTTGAGCACCGAAAGCCTCCAACTGACCGGCAAGGTAATTGCCACAGGCAACATGTTCTTTTGTATTAGGAACACGAGGTCCGAAATCTACCTGATTCTTTACATACAAATAAGCACTATCCGCATCAAATTGAGGTACATTCACGACAGTTTCTTCATTTTGTTCACTCGTACTATTTGCCTTGTTACCTCCACCGCAAGAGAATGCTGACAATAACAAAAAGGCACTCATTAATACTATCATAGTTTTCTTTTTCATCGTCCTTTTATCTATTAAAGCCTCAAAATTAGTCATTTTCACCACAGCATCGTTCAGATGGAATGGATTATTAACATATAAACTTCAGTTCCACATTTTTCTTTCCCACCACAAGCTCTACTTTTGCACCGTTGATAAGCGGGAGATTATGAGTCACATGCCCCACCGGGAAATTGAAACAGACGGGATAATCATACTCTTTTACTAAATCTGCCAAAGCGGCATACAATTCCTTACCCAGTGAACAGTCTTCTTCATATTCCGTAAATTGACCGATAATCAATCCGGACAGTTTTTCAAGTACGCCTCCTAGTTTCAAATTATACATCATACGCTCGATAGCATGCGGACGTTCGCTAACATCTTCAATAAACAGTATAGTCCCTTCCGCCGGAATATCATAAGGAGTCCCACGCAAACCGTAGGCTACCGCCATATTACCGCCATGCAAAACACCTTGTGCAGTTCCCTGCTTGTTCAATTTATGCTTCTCGCACGTGTAAGAAGGAATATTTCCCAATAAAATATCCTTCAGATAGTTTGCACAAAGATCATCTTCGGGTTCCACCGTAAGATGACGGGCCATCAATGAATGAAGGGACGCATATCCATTTTTCTGAAACAGATTGTGCAAGGCGGTTATATCGCTAAACCCCAGTAACCATTTCGGATGCTCACGAAAGGCCGTAAAATCAATTTTATCGATCAAATGTACCGCCCCATACCCTCCACGGCTACAAAGAATAGCTTTCACTTTAGGGTCGTCCATCGCATCCTGCAAATCTTTCAGCCGCTGCTTGATTGTCCCGGCATATCTTCCGGATGAACTTCCGGCATGTTTTCCTATAGCCACTTTCAAGCCCCATAATTCCATCCGTTTCTTGGCTCCTTTCAGGAATTGTTGGTCTATCTTACTCGAAGGTGATACAATAACCACTTTATCACCATTCTGCAAAAAGGGAGGAAATTGAATATCCATATATGTTCTTATTTTATTGACTTTCGTTGATAAAAACGTACCCAGTCCACTTCCATTTCTACCGGAAGATCCTTGGGAGAGACTGCTCCCACCCACGAGCCTCCCAACTGCATATCAATCAGCAGATAAAATGGCTGATTAAAAGGGAATTGTCCCTCTTCTTGCGTTTGTATGCGGGGGTAAGTAAACGTATGCACATCATTGACATAAAATGAAAGACTGTCAGGATACATTTCGACTGCAAAAATATTGTAGCGGTCGGGGTGAATCACTCCCGTAGAATGTGATACCGGGTGATCCTTGATTCCCAGCGTATAAGTGTAATGGGAATGAACGGTCTGATAAGCAATAGAATCATTATTCAAACGTTCCATGATATCAATCTCACCACCGGATGGCCATGCCGCTCCTTCAGGCAGCATCCAGATGGCAGGCCATGCTCCTCCCGCCGCATTCAACTTGGCACAAATCTCAATACGCCCGTTCGTAAAAGCCTTTTTACCTTTCGTATAAACACCACCTGTCAAATAAGGGGCAGTGTCATTGGGTTGGGTATGATTGACAATACCTCTCAACACCAGTTTGCCTTTACGCATGGCATAACAGGAATCAAAGTCCGTCATATAGTTATTCCAGTCTGACTTTCCTCGTGGAATCTTGCTCCAGACCTGTGAATCAAAGTTCTTTTTCTGATTAAAGTTCTCTTCCCAGATCAAAGACCAACCGGAAGATATCTTGCTGCTTTTACAGGAAACAAGCGTCCAACAAAGGAAAATTAAGCTAAGAAATAATAGATTTTTAAACTGTTTCATGGTACTTTTATTTTATTGGGGGATTTATTTGCAAAAATACAGGAAAAAACGGTTCCATGCACATCCAACGGCCAAAACAAATAAAATATAGCAAAATGTTACATAATGGATGTAATTTTTCGGGTTATAATCGTTATTTTTTCAATCATTTTTCTGATATTTGCTAAAAATCTAACGTTATGGAACCTATTCTAAATTTTGCCCAGTTAACGGCTCATCTTAAAAAACTAAACCATAGAAAACGAATTGCCGTGGTCTGTGCGAACGATCCTAATACTGAATATGCCATCTCCCGTGCTTTGGAAGAAGGGATTGCAGAATTTCTGATGATTGGAGATTCTACCATTCTGAAGAAATATCCCACGCTCAAGCAATATCCCGAATACGTAAAAACCATCCACATAGAAAATCCGGATGAAGCGGCGCGCGAAGCTGTCCGCATTGTCCGTGAAGGAGGAGCGGATATTTTGATGAAAGGGATTATCAATACGGACAACTTACTGCGTGCCATACTCGACAAAGAAAAAGGTTTGTTACCGAAAGGGAAAATTCTCACGCATCTGGCAGTGATGGAAATTCCTACTTACCATAAACTGCTTTTCTTCTCGGATGCTGCTGTCATTCCGCGTCCCACGCTACAGCAACGTATAGAAATGGTCTGGTATGCTATCTGTACCTGCCGTCACTTTGGTATCGAACAACCGCGTGTCGCACTGATTCACTGCACAGAAAAAGTGAGTGCCAAGTTCCCTCATTCACTAGACTATGTGAATATCGTAGAACTTGCCGAAGCGGGAGAATTCGGAAATGTGATTATTGACGGTCCGCTGGATGTACGTACTGCCTGCGAACAAGCAAGTGGTGATATTAAAGGGATTGTATCTCCTATCAACGGACAAGCGGATGTGTTGATATTCCCGAACATTGAATCGGGTAACACATTCTACAAATCCGTTTCCCTGTTTGCACAGGCAGAAATGGCAGGATTGCTGCAAGGCCCCATTTGCCCTGTAGTGCTTCCATCGCGTAGTGATTCCGGCTTGTCCAAATATTACAGCATTGCGATGGCATGCTTACAAGTGTCAGGAGATTGCAAATGCAGAAAACAAGTCAGCCAAGTCACCGGCTCATCATTCTAAATTCACCACTAAAAACCTACCATTCATGAAAATTCTGGTCATCAACCCCGGTTCTACTTCTACCAAAATAGCGGTTTACGAAAATGACACTCCTCTGTTCGTCAGCAATATAAAACATTCAGTAGAAGAACTATCCGCTTTTCCCGAGGTGATAGACCAGTTTAAATTCCGGAAAAACCTGGTGTTACAAGAATTGGAAAACAATAAGATACCTTTTTCTTTTGATGCCATCATCGGACGTGGCGGTTTAGTAAAACCGATACCGGGCGGAGTGTATGAGGTAAATGAAGCCATGAAACGTGATACCGTACATGCCATGCGTACCCATGCCTGTAACTTAGGAGGATTGATTGCCAGCGAACTGGCGGCTACATTGCCCGGCTGTCCGGCTTTCATTGCTGATCCGGGAGTGGTGGATGAACTGGAAGACATAGCACGCATCACAGGTTCTCCTTTAATGCCGAAGATTACTATCTGGCATGCATTAAACCAGAAAGCAATCGCCCGCCGCTTTGCCAAAGAGCAGGGAACCCAATACGAAAAGCTGGATTTAATTATCTGCCATCTGGGAGGTGGCATCTCTGTCGCAGTCCATCACCACGGACGAGCCATTGACGCCAACAATGCATTGGACGGTGAAGGTCCTTTCTCACCGGAACGTGCCGGTACACTTCCCGCCGGTCAACTGATCGACCTATGTTTTAGCGGTCAACTCACCAAAGACGAATTGAAAAAACGTATCTCCGGACGCGCCGGACTGACCGCCCATCTAGGTACAACCGATGTTCCCGCCATTATACAATCTATCGAAGAAGGAGATAAAAAAGCGGAACTGATACTGGATGCCATGATTTACAATGTTGCAAAAGCAATAGGAGCTAGTGCCACCGTACTTTGTGGAAAAATAGATGCCATCCTTCTGACAGGAGGCATCGCTTATTCGGACTATGTGATTTCAAGACTGAAAAAAAGAATTTCTTTCCTGGCTCCCATCTACGTTTATCCCGGAGAGAATGAAATGGAGTCGTTAGCATTTAATGCCATAGGAGCACTAAAGGGGGAATTGCCGATACAAATCTATAAATAAGTGGTGCTCATTATAAAGGCATCACCTTCAAAACTGCAAATCTTGCATAATTAAATATTATATGTAACTTTGCAGCACTTATCTCATATCTGAAGTATGGCAACTACTAAAATAGATGAATCAATAATTATCGGCATAAATCAGGGAAAGCAAGAGGCTTTTGCTACTTTATACGATAGCTATTTTAGCTATTTATGTATGTATGCCACCACTTATATTTTCAATCCGGATGAAGCTAAAGAAATCGTAAACGACGTCTTTCTAAATATCTGGTATAAAAAAGAACGATTGGTATTTCCTATCCATTCCTATCTTTTACAATCCGTTCAGAATGGGTGCCTCAACTATATACGAGCTTTAAAAAACAGGGAAAGAGTAATGGACGAATATCGCAAGGAATTACTCAACTACCAGGAGGAATATTGTGCCAATGACAATACTCCCCTACAACTGTTAGAGATAGAAGACCTGCAAAAACAAGTACACAATGTCGTAAATTCATTACCGGAGAGATGCCGTATTATTTTTGAAAAATACCTCTACAATAATAAGTCACCACAAGAAATTGCAGAAGAGCTGGATATATCCGTAAACACGGTGCGCGTACAAATAAAAAATGCAATGGATAAAATGAAAGTGAAGCTAGGAACATCACTTGGAATCCTGCTTCTTTTCCTGTTTCAAAAATAAAATTCAAAAAAACAGGTTTCACCTAAATGTTTTGCACTCGAGATGTGTATACTCTATAAACAAGGACAAAAAGTTTATGGAGCAGAACCTTATAGAATTTGATGAATTAATGATTGATTATCTCACCGGTAGTCTTTCAGAAGAAAATACGGGCAAGTTTTACACCCTCTTACAGTCTGATATGCTTTATCAGCGGAGATATGATGAATTGGCTAAACTTCACGCCCAATCATTTATATCTAAATTCGAAAAAGAGAAGAAGGATAATTATGCTGAACTGACCAAAAGTCTGAATTTTAATACTCCCCATAAAAAACGCTTGGTGATCCCAGTTTTCTACGCCCGTATCGCAGCCGTTATTGCCCTTGTCATTACAACATCAATCGGCATCTATCTTTATAATGACGAGCCCCAAATACAATCAAACACTTTATGCGAGATAGAAGTACCTTTGGGTTCACAGACCAAAATGACATTGCCGGACGGATCTGTTGTATGTCTGAATGCCGGCTCTATCCTAAAATACTCTCCTGATTTAATCAATCATTCAAAAAGAGAGGTTTATTTAATCGGCGAAGGATATTTTAAAATCGAGAAAAATCCAGAAAAGCCGTTTATTGTACATGCCGAAGATATCAACATCGAAGTATTAGGAACCATCTTTAATGTACGCGCTTATCACAATTCTTCGGAAATTGAAGTAAACCTGATAGAAGGAAAAGTAGATGTATCAGCATCAACTACCCAAGAAAGCAGGATACTTTCTCCCAACGAACGAATGACGTATAACAAAGAATCAGAAACAATAAAAATAGATAAAGTAGATGCGCTCCGTTCTGCTCAATGGACAGTAGGACGCCTAAGCTTTGTCAACGCCTCATTAATTGATATCATAAAGGACATAGAGCGTAAATATAACGTAAGAATCGTAATTCAGAGCAAATTCATGCAGGATGAGATTTTTTCGGGTAGTATCAGCACCAAACTGTCAATTGATGAAGTCTTGGATTATATTGACGTAGATGATAAATACGACTGGAAACGAAGCGGAGATACGATTACTATTACTGATAAATAAACAAATGTTTAACACCAAAATTAATCTTATAGCAATGAAAGACACCTCTTAAAAAGAATCGGAGTCACATATGGGCCATGTTACTCCGATCCGCGATCAAATTATTTTTTAAATAATCTTTTAATCAATACAAATGTATGAAAAATAATCTGTATAGGAGAATGATTTATTTATTTTATCATTCGAAAGCCGATTTTGTATCTATACGATGGTCGTTTTTAATCGTATTCATCTTATTTCAAATCCCAGTATCAGCTTCAGAACTGCCATTACAGGACATTAAAATTTCAATACAACATAAAAATGTTGCATTAGGCACTGTATTCAATGATATCGAATCGAAAACTAGTTATTCATTTTTAGTAAGAAACAATGATGTCAATCTCAAGCAAATAGTTTCTATCGATGCCAAAAACAAAACAGTACGTGAGATCTTGGCTATGTTATTTGCAGGAACAGATTTGAAATATGAAGTTGAGAATAAACGTATTACCGTATATCGGCCAATAAAGAAAGCACAAAAAAGTGACAAACGTAAAGTCACCGGACGAATTATTGACGAAACTGGTAGTCCCGTAATAGGTGCCAGTGTACAAAACAAAAAAAGTGGAATGGGAAGCATTACGGACTTGGACGGTATATTCAGTCTCGACATTTCCGAAAATTCTACCATTTTAAGTATTTCTTATTTAGGTTATGAGAATAAAGAGATACAAGTTAAAGAACAGTCAGATTTAGGAATTATCAAATTAGCACCTTCTTCTCTGGCTTTAGAAGAAGTGGTAGTCGTTGGTTACGGAGTACAAAAAAAGGAAAGTCTGACCGGTGCCATATACAACCTGAAATCATCGGATATTATTAAAACAAAATCACCGAGTTTGGCTCAAGTCATACAAGGAAAGGTATCAGGATTGAGAATCAGGCAACAAAATGGCGAACCGGGTAAGTTCAGTTCTGACATCAACCTTAGAGGATTGGGAAATCCCTTATTCATCATTGACGGAGTAGTCAGAGACGGTTCCAGTGAATTCCAGCGATTGAACCCAGAAGACATTGAAAACATTTCTTTTCTAAAGGATGCAACAGCTGCTATTTACGGAATGAATTCCGCGAATGGAGCGATTATTGTCACTACTAAAAAAGGAGCTTTAGGAAAGCCCCGGATTACAGTAAATGCCAATGCAGGTATTTCTTCGCCAACCGATGTTCCTAAAATGGCCAATGCCGCTCAATACATGACGATTCGTAACGAAGCGGAATTGAATGCCGGTCGTCCGGGATACATTACACCGGAAGAATTGGTTAAATGGCAACAAGGAGCTCCCGGTTATCAAAGCACAGACATATATGATGCCGTATTCAACGACGTGGCCACTCAATACCAAGCAACCCTGTCACTAGAAGGAGGTACGGAGAAAATGACTTACTACGGTAGCCTTGGATACTCAACCGACAATAGCTTACTAAAGAACCGTGCACTCACTTATGACAAATTCACACTACGTTCGAATGTAAGTTTAAAGATAACTGATAATTTAACCGCATCCATGAATATCGGTGGAAGATATGATGTTACAGACCGTCCGTGGTTGTCTTTCTTTGATATTTTCAAAGGAACCCGTATCAATCCGCCAACCAGCACTATTTATGCAAACGGGAATCCGAACTATTACAACAACTTCTCTTATCAGGCCAATCCTGCTGCCATCAGCGACAAAGACTATTCAGGATACGGACTCGAGAAAAACAAGAATCTGCAAACGCAGTTTTCTTTGGAATACAGTGTCCCGTATGTCAAAGGACTAAAGGCCAAAGCTTCTTTTGTATATGATTATAACAACTATACTTATAAAGGAGTACGAAAAGGGTTAAGAACATATACTTATGGAGAATACACAGGTGAATATACTCCGACAGATGCTTACTTGCCCGCCCTCATCCAGGCTAACAACAAAGAGTCGGAACGTATGGATATGCAATTACAGCTTTCTTACGACAAAACTTTTAAAGATCATCACCTTTCAGCAACCTATGTTTTTGAAAGCAGAGAAGAAAAAGCTAACTGGACCAACGGAGAACGGAAATTCGATTTTTATGCCATTGACGAACTTGATTATGGTCGTGCAGCCGACCAGCTAGTATCGGGTTCTTCAGATCATCAGGCGTTCCTATCTCATATAGGACGACTCACTTACGATTATAAAGGAAAATATCTGGCAGAAGCCGCTTTCAGATACGACGGTTCCTACCGATATGCACCGGAAAACCGATGGGCATTTTTTCCTTCAGGTTCAATAGGCTGGAGAATCTCGGAAGAAGATTTCATAAAAGATAATTTCACTTTTATCGATAACCTCAAATTAAGAGCATCCGCAGGGCTTTCCGGACAAGACGCCGGTGATCCGTTCCAATATATTGCCGGCTACGGCTTAAATAACGGAGGATACTCCTTTTCTGCCGGAAAATATACCAATGGAGTATCAAGTCCGGTAATGATTAACCAAAATCTAACCTGGATAAAGATCAACATGTTCAATGTCGGAGTGGATTTTTCAATCTTCAACCGATTGTTTTCTGTTGAGTTTGATTTGTATCAAAGAACACGTAGCGGTTTGTTAGCCAATAGATACGGTTCACTTCCCAATACATTCGGAGCTTCCCTGCCTCAAGAAAACTTAAACGGAGACAGAACCCAAGGTATCGAATTCAGCTTGTCGCACGAAAAGACATTCAGAGATTTTCATTATGTTATCAGTGGAAATTTCAATCTGGCACGTACTAAAAACCGGCATATCGAACGCGGCCCATTTACAAGCAGCTGGGACCAGTGGAAGAACAAGGCATCAGGACGTTGGAATGATTTTATCTGGGGATATCAGGTAGACGGACGTTTCCAAAATGAGGACCAGATAGCGACCTCTCCTATCCAAAATGGTGATAACGGTAACTCTAAAGAACTGCCGGGAGATTACATTTTAAAAGACCTGAATGGTGACGGTGTCGTAAACGACATGGATAAAGTACCTTTATTCTGGTCAAGCTCTCCACTTATCCACTTCGGTTTCAATGTTCAGGCCAATTGGAAGAACTTCGACTTCTATGCACTGTTTCAAGGGTCTGCCCTATACACCGTCCAGTTTAATGAAGTATATGCCACCATGCTATACCTGAAAGGAGGAAACTTCCCTGAATATTTCTTTGACAGATGGCATCGGGAAGATCCTTATGATGCAAACAGTAAATGGATTCCCGGAAAATGGCCGGCTGCCCGCTTGGAACAGGATATGGGAGCCTTATATACAAGAGACTCGGAAATCTGGCGTAAAGACGCCTCCTACCTGCGTCTTAAATCTGTTGAAATCGGATATACGTTCGACTCTAAACTATTGAAGAATGTAGGAATTGACAAACTAAGGCTCTACATCAACGGATACAACCTATTGACTTTCTGCGATCCGTTTGTTAAAGCCTTCGATCCTGAAAAAAATAGAGGGTGACTATAACGCCGGATTAAATTATCCTCTGAACCGTACTTTTAATTTTGGATTGACAATGAACTTTTAAATCGACTATGATATGAAAAAGGTACATTATTTATTACTATGCACATTGTTTACACTGGTCAGTTGCAGTGATTTTCTGGATTTAGAACCTAGAAATAAGATATTACCGAACCAATTATTTGCAACTTCCGAAGGTATACAGGCTCATTTAGCTAATTTATACGGAAGACTCCCCATTGAAGATTTCAACTACTCTCCTAACAGAGGCTTTAACATCGGTATGGGAAATGAAGTGAACAACGGAGGTTTTATGGCCGCCCATTACTGCGACGAAGCCATCCATCCCGAATACAACGACTGGGGTGAAGAACGTTTTGACTATTGGGAGGAAGGATACAAATTAATCCGTGATGTCAACAGTCTACTGGAGATCGTTCCTACCCTGACCATTATCAGCGAGAACGAAAAAAAGAAACTCAATGCAGAGGCATACTTTCTAAGAGCATATACCTACTTTGCCTTAGCCAGGCGGTATGGCGGTGTGCCCCTGATAGAAAAGCCGCAGGAATATGAAGGGAACATCGAATCGCTTAAAGTCCCCCGAAGCACAGAAAAAGCAACCTGGGATTTTATATTAGCTGACTGCGACCGTGCAGTAGCAGCATTTGAGGGGATAGATGACCAGACATTAATAGAAAATAATCCGAGAAGAGGAGACAAATGGGCTACTTTAGCATTAAAATCCAGAGCAGCATTATTTGCAGCATCTGTTGCCAAATTTTCTCATCAGCCCTACGTGTCATTCTCCGGTCCCGCCGTTGAACAACACCTGGCAGGGATAGAAGCAATATATGCCGACGAATTCTACTCGCAATGCATAGATGCCTCTGAAAAGATTATGGAAAGTGGTAAATTCGGATTATACAAACCGACTCCGGCAGATCCGACAGAAGCAGCAACCAATTATCAGAAACTTTTTGAACATCCAAGCCAATGTCTGGATGGCGTCAGAGAGCCTATATTCATAAAAAGCTATGTAGCAAACACCTCTCTGGCACATAATTACGATGTATGGTTTAGTCCCCGGCAAACAAACTTAAACCTTTTTCCGGGACGAATGAATCCAACTCTGGAATTTATCGACTCATTCGAAGATTATACCGATGACGGACAAGGAAAGGTGAAACCTATCCAAACCCGTACAGACGGAAATGAAAATGATTACAATGGTTTCGGACTTTCCACCGACTATCTGACGTTCCCCAAAGACAACCCTTTCAAGGCTTTTGAAGGAAGAGACGCCCGTTTAAATGCAATGGTACTTTTTCCCGGCCAAAATTGGGGAAGCACAAAAATCATCATTCAAGGCGGGCTGGTAAAATCCGACGGTTCGGGTTATTACTATCGTACCCAAGCTTCTGAAAAAGGACAAGACGGGCTGACTTATTATACATACGGTGCAGAAAACGGAACGTTATACTCCGGATTCGACCCGACATTGGGACACTATACCCGAAGCGGATTCTTATTCAAGAAGTTTATGCAAATAGAAAATCCGGTAGAACAAGAATGGAGCAGAAGTACCCAAGATTGGATAGACTATCGCTACGGAGAAATTCTTCTGAATTACGCTGAAGCAATTATCGAGAAATCCGAACCGACTTCCGCCGAAATAGAGAAAGGAAAAAAAGCATTGAATGAAGTCCGTAAAAGAGCTGCCCATAAAGATGAAATAGCCTTGACACAAAGCAATGTCAGAAAAGAACGTTTCGTCGAACTGGCTTTTGAAAACAAAAGGCGTTGGGATCTTGTTCGCTGGCGTACATTCCATAAAGAATTCCAAACCAGAACCAGAAAAGGATTAGTACCTTTCATTGATTTGCGAAAGAATCCTCCCTGCTACATCTTTGTTCGTGTCAACCCATTGGGACTGGAAGCAAAAACGTTCGAATATTCATGGTATTATAAAGATATTCCGGGCATTGAATCAAACGGATTGGTACAAAATCCATAATACAGAACAATATAAATCATTTGAATATGAAAAGAAACTTATTTATATCTGGTATTGTACTGGCAGCAATCATGCTTATTACATCTTGCGAAAAAGATAATTTCGACGGACCGGATGCGACCTTCTCGGGTGAAATCAGAGATAAAAAGACAGGAGAACTGATTCCACAAGAAATCTCCGACGGTTCCCGCATCTATTACATAGAACAAGGTTGGGAAAATCCCTCCGTACAGAATATGGTCATCAAGAAAGACGGAACATTCAATAACAGCCTGATGTTTTCGGGCAATTATAAGATCATTCTGAACCGGGGTAACTTTGTAGCACAGGATACGATTGACATGAAGATTCATCCGGGAGACAACTTCAAAGTATTTGAGGTAGTGCCTTATCTAAGAATTATCGAACCAGAAATACAATTGAAAGACAGAGTAGTAACAGCCAAGTTCAAATTGGAACAAGTGACTAGCAACAAAGTATACCGTGTTTCTTTGTTTGCTTACTCTCACATCGATGTCTCCAGCAAATTAAATCTGGTAAATAAGACAATCGAACTGAACAGAGCAATCGCCGATGGCGAAGAATTCCAGTTGTCTATCAATCTGGACGAATATTCTTCGACATTACTAAGCGGGAAAAGTTACTACTTTCGTATCGGAGCACAGTCTCAAGGAAGCGAGACTAAATATAATTATGCTACTGCTGTAAAATTAAATCTATAAGAAAAAGAACAATGAGACTAATTACCATAATAAGCACATTATGCATGGTATTTCCTTTGGCGCTTTCAGGTGCCCCTAACAGTACAGAAAAGAAGTCTCCGGTGGACTATGTGAACCCATATATGGGGAATATCAGTCACCTGTTGATTCCTACCTACCCTACTGTGCACCTGCCAAATTCCATGTTGCGTGTTTGTCCTGAAAGAGGTGATTTTACATCAGATATGATTCACGGTTTGCCGGTTGCTACTACCAGTCACAGAGGTAGTTCCGCCTTCCGGATCAGTCCTGTTCAGGGGGATTATTATCCCGAAGAGGTCATCAACTATTCATACAACTCGGAGAAACTAACCCCGTATACTTATTCTGTTTATCTGGATGAAGTGGATATAAATGTAAATTATGCTCCGTCTTATCAAGCAGGTATCTATCAGATCAACTTCGAAAAAGAGGGAGATAACCACATTATCATACACTCCCGTGACGGTCTGCTAAAAGTGACTCCTGACGGCATTAGCGGATACCAGATCATAGACGGAACACCCACCCGAATCTTTTTATATTTAGAGACAGAGCAGAGATATAAAAAAGCGGGAGCGTTAATCAACGGTTCACTAGATGATAAGCAAAAACAAGGAAAAAGCCTTATCATCTCTTTTGGAGCACAGAAGAAAATACACCTTCGTTATGGAATCTCTTTCATCAGCGAAGAGCAGGCAAAGAAAAACCTAAAACGTGATATCCGGACCTATGATGTGCAAACCGTAGCTAGCCAAGGAAAAAAAATCTGGAATAAGAAACTCGGTAAAATCACAGTAGAAGGAGGCACGGAAAACGATAAAAGTGTGTTTTATACTTCATTGTACCGCACTTATGAACGCATGATAAACATCTCTGAAGATGGCAGATATTACAGCGCATTCGACTGTAAGGTGCACGATGATAACGGAATTCCCTTTTATACCGATGACTGGATTTGGGATACATACCGGGCTACTCATCCATTACGGGTTCTCATCGAGCCTGAAATAGAATGTGATATGATAAGCTCCTACATCCGTATGGCCGAGCAAACCCCTCAAGGGTGGATGCCTACTTTCCCGGAAGTAACAGGCGACAGCCATCGGATGAACGGCAATCATGCTATTGCTGTTATATGGGATGCATATAGTAAAGGATTGACAAACTTTTCATTGGAGAGAGCCTACGAAGCTTGCCAAAAAGCCATTATGGAAAAGACATTGCTCCCCTGGCAGAAACTTCCATTAACCGAACTTGATAGGTTTTATCATAAAAACGGTTTCTTTCCGGCATTACACCCCGGTGAAGCAGAAACCTGCCAGGAGGTACATAACGGCGAAAAGCGTCAGGCCGTAGCCGTCACATTAGGAGATTGTTACGACAAATGGTGTTTAGCCCAAACCGCTAAAAGTTTGCACAAAGAACAGGATTATAAACTGTATTTGAAAGATTCTTATGCATATCGTAACCTCTATAATCACGCTACAGGTTTCTTTCATCCGAAAGACATAAACGGAAACTTCATCGAACCTTTCGATTACCGTTTTTCTGGCGGACAGGGTTGCAGGGATTATTATGGAGAGAACAATGGTTGGATTTATCGTTGGGATGTGCAGCATAATCCTGCAGACCTAATATCCCTGATGGGAGGCAATGAGAATTTCATCAGAAATCTAAATCAGACTTTCAGAGAACCCTTGGGTAGAAACAGATATGATTTCTACCAACAGTTGCCCGATCATACAGGAAATGCAGGACAATTTTCAATGGCCAACGAACCCTGTTTACATATCCCCTACCTGTACAATTATGCAGGCCAGCCGTGGATGGCGCAAAAACGGATTCGCAGGTTACTCAATCAATGGTTTCGCAATGACTTGATGGGCGTTCCGGGAGATGAAGACGGTGGTGGCATGTCTGCCTTCGTAGTGTTCTCAATGATGGGATTTTATCCTGTAACTCCGGGAATACCTGCTTATAATATTGGAAGCCCAGTTTTCAAGAAGGTAAAAATCAATATAGGGAATAATGGCTATTTTGAAATTATAGCCCGGAATTATTCTCCCGATAATATTTATATCCAGTCAGCCACTCTCAACGGCAAAGTATGGGATAAGCCGTGGTTTGGACAGGAGGATATAAAAGATGGCGGACAATTAATAGTAACGATGGGAAACAGGGCAAACAAGAATTGGGGTTCCAATTCTGGTAGTATCCCTCCATCGGCAGAAAAATATGATTAAAGACTAATTGTGTAAATAATAAAAAATAATACGATGAATACAATAAATAGTTTAAGATTTTTCCTTATGGTGATATTGACCGCTATGTGGTCATGCAGCGATAAGGATTGTTCGGGAGCTGTCACAGAACCTATTAATGAAGTCAGAGCAGCACAGGCTAAATTAGTGGATGATAAAGCGGTAGTAACTTGGATAGATCCCTATATCAAAAACATTAAGAACGTGATCGTCAAGGATCTGCAGACCGGTCAGCAGGAATCTGTTGCCAAGGGAGTGCAACAGGCAAAGTTCAGCATTACCAATAACGATCAATCGAAAAGTTATCAATTTGAACTGAAAGTGGAAACGGCCAGCGGACAATTATCGCAAGGAATTACCGTTCGTATCGTAAATAATTGGGCACAAAAGATACACCCTTTGATTGATTACAATAGTCAGGAGACACCGCAATCCGGCTTATTCTTCAAGAATAAGCCAGCAAGCGAATTGGATGTTTTCGATGTAAGAAAAGATGAGAGCCTTGCCAAAGTGGTGACTTCAGTCATGCAGGGGATAGTCAATCAAGAGTTTGCCAAGACCTATCTGATATGGGAAGACCAGCATTTAGATCAGTTGAACGATGCCGGATGTAATTATCAACTAATCACTGCTCCCCAGACGAACAATCCCGGCTTCACAGCTTTCTACAACAAGTATAAAGATGTATTCAACAAACTAATCGTTTGGAGTCCGGACGATCAATGGACCTGGTGTATCGCCCAAATGATGGCTGCACAGGAACATGCGATCCCTGTCACAGAAGATCTCAAAAATTATATCATCAACGACTTGGGAGGCTGGAATAAAGAGATCGTAGATATCAGAGGCAGATGGACCAACAAAAATGACGCCTATAATTGGGCTATTGATAATCTGGCTGTCAATTGCCACAAGACACTGTGCTTCTCTGCCGGGTTGAGAGGAGACTATGTCAGCAGTCCCTGGAAAATTTACGATTATGCAGCTGCATCCAAAGGTTTTGTATTTTGGTTGAATGAAACGAATGAAAGTGACAAGACTCTCATGGAACGTATCTTCAATAAGATTGATTATCCGGTCGGTTCTTCTGTTTTAGGATTCGGTATGAATACAATTGGAGACGACCTGAATCTGGCAATCAATACACACAATCTGGGATTTGTTGTCAGTGATTATTATGCCAATGCCAGTTTCTGGTGCAGCTATCCCAACAAGTCTTTCCAACAGCGACGGGGTATTGCCGGAGAAGTCCAACCGGGTAAGGTATATGTTTCAATCAGTTTGAGCGATGGAGATAATATACAGTATGCTGCTAATATCTTATATCGGATCTTCAAAGAGGGTAAGAGACGCGGCGAGGTGCCTGTTGCTGTAACAATGCCTGCCGTTTTACAGGAGCTGAATCCTAACCTGCTGGAATTCTTTTATAAGAACATGACACAGAATGATGAATTAACAGCCGGTCCTTCGGGTATGCAATTCATCTTCGGAGACAAATACGCCCTTAGTGGTAAATACGATGAATGGTTGGCTCTAAATAAAAAGTGGCTCTCAACAGCCGGTTTCCATACAGCCCATTTATGGAGTACGGACAATCAGGCTAATTTCAAGCAATACATGGAAGGAAGCGGCCTTGACCTGGTAATGGACGGTTCCAGCCGTACCAATGCAGAAGGAGCTAATTGCAAGTATGTGAATGGCACTGTACGTATCGATCAGGGAGAACAATGTTCCAAAGAAGGCGATGTCTATCGTGCACTACTTTCCACATCTCCCAGTGAGCGCAGACCTATATTCAAGAATATCTATATTCTTGTATCCGATTACGGAGTGGAAGCAGGAAAAGTTGTGATGTACGAACGGCTGATTAAAGAACTTGAAAAGCTGGATCGTGACTATCCAAATACTTATGAATACATGCTCCCGATGGATTTGGCTGCAACAATCAAAAAGTATATACAAGAAGGAGGAATCTACTAACTATAAAAAGTATACGAATATGAAAACCATCATAATAAGACATCAGATCATCTGGTTATTAGTCATACAAATATTGTTTGTATTCTCTTTTAGTGCTTGCTCCGACAATGAAGATAATGGAGTGAAAGTATACGAATATACTGAACAAATAGGAAAGAAGATAAAAGTAGTGACAGACATACAGAACGAAGCTAAATATGGGTTGCGGAAAGGAATGTATCCGGAAAGTAGCAGAGCTATTCTCGAAGAAGCGGAAATTAAACTGAAAAACTTCCTGCAAGACATTAAAGAGAATAAAGTTAACACCCAGGAACTACCCGATGCAACGGCAAAGATGCTGGAAGAAGCGGACAACTTAATCCTACAATTTAAAAATACGATACGAACGGAAGACTTGGTTGTTCCTGCGGACTTATATGTCTATGGTTCCAAAGGAGGTTATATTGATTTTGGAGTACACCCGGAATTTTCCAGATTCGGAGAAGACGGTCAACAAGTCTTCACCATCGAGTTCTGGATAGATTTGAAATCGACAGATCAAACCAACTACATTTTATCGACTTTCATCGAAGATTATGGTGCGGGTATCAGAAAGGGCTGGGGAATCAACCGTTTCCGGGATAACAACCGGTTCCGTATCACTTACGGTATAAAAGAGGTCGACCTGTTTGAACCGGGATTCAGTTTTGGTGATAATTATGATAAATGGGTACATATAGCGATCGTTACCGACGAACGTTCAGGAGTTTTATCCACAAAGATATACATGGACGGTGAAGAGGTTTCTTCCGAACAATCCAGCAAACCGGAAAGATATTACATATCCAATGACCACAATGTATCAATGACCGCCTTCGTCGCTATGACTCCTGCAGGAGCTCTCAAAACATGGGAAAGCGCAGATGGAAGTATCAAACATCTTCATATATGGAGTTCTGCCAAGACCCAGGAAGAAATTGTCAAACTGAAAAACGGTGAGACTGCCGTAACCGGTAAAGAAGCAGACTTAGTTTGCGGATGGACATTTGACAAACTGGCTATGGATGAAAATGATATTAAAGATTTAACCGGTAAATATTCAGCTAAACTGGTAGGCAACTACACTTGGGTTGAAAAAAATACATCAAACGAATAAGAGTATGAAAACTAAACTTTTTAATATAAAACCACAGGCAATAGTCATATTGTCATATCTACTGCTAGCCTTATTTTTTGTTGGCTGCTCGGAGGATGAATGTCAATCTACACCTATCAATGCTAATGAGGAAACAGAGATTTTCATTGAAAGGCTCGAAAGCATTATTACAGATATAAAATCTTTGAGGGATGAATCCACCTATGGCGAGAAGAAAGGAGACTACCCTGAAACCAGCAAAGAGCTACTGGATAATGAAATCACCCGACTAGAGGAAGTATTAACCAAGATGAAGGAGAACTCCAAAAAGCTAACTGCCAGCGAGATGGATCGTATCATTATTGAATCTAATGAAGTGAAATCCAACTTTAAATCTACTATCCGCCTAGAAGATTATGTACCGGCTCCGGCAGAGCTATACGTTCAGGGACGTGAAGGCGGTTATATCGACTTCGGTGTCCATCCGGAATTCTCAAGATTCGGTAATGACGGACAACAGAAATTCACTGTGGAGTTCTGGCTAAAATTAGATTACATAGATCAGACGACCTATATCCTTTCCACTTTCATTGAGAATTATGCAAACGGAATCAGAAAAGGCTGGGGAGTAAACAAATGGAACGGACGCTTCCGAATGACTTACGGAACGAAAGATCTGGATTTGTTCGAACCGGGTTATAGCTTCGACGGCAACTATGACAAATGGGTACACGTCGCCATTGTCACAGACGAAACTCTAGGCGCACTGACTACCAAGATGTATCTGAACGGAAACGAAGTAGCTTCACAGCAATCTGATAAGCCGGACAGATATTACATAAGTAACGATAATGGAATTCCAATGGTAGCATTCACTCAATTAACACCGGAAGGAGTTACCAAAACGAATGAAGCAGCCAATGGTAGTATGAAACATATCCATATCTGGAGTACGGCAAAAACCGGAGAGGAAATTCAGAAGTTATACTCCGGAGAAACTGAAGTGACGGGAGAAGAACCAGACCTGATATGCGGATGGACGTTAAATTCCATACCGAAAGACAATAATAACATAAAAGATTTAACAGGAAAATATACAGCTAAGCTTATCGGAGCTTATCAATGGAACGAGATTCCAAATTAATCTGCCCACTAGAAACATAGATAAATATGAAAAAGATTTTATTTCTTTTATTTATAACAGGGTGTTCTTACTTATATGGACAGACCGGTGTTCCCACCCTTTTAAAATGCGAACATCTGGTGACCCCTTTAGGTATAGACAATAAACACCCGAGGTTATCATGGGTATTAGAAGACACGCGCCAAGGCGCGTGTCAACAAACATACCGTATTATGGTAGACACAGATTCACTCTCTCTTATAAACAATAACGGAAGAGTATGGGACACTGGAGAAGTTACTTCCGACAAAATGCAAACAGTATATGCTGGTAACGAACTGAAACCATTTACCAAATATTACTGGTGTGTCCGGATTTGCAATAAAGAAGGCGAACGTTATCAATCTGCAGTTTCGTCTTTCGAGACTGCAATGATGAATATTTCTGATTGGAACGGTGCATGGATCAGTGATGGACAATCCAAAGAATATCATCCGGCTCCCTATTTTAGAAAAGAGTTTAGTATTGGCAAAAAAATCAAATCTGCACGGGCATATATCGCAGTGGGAGGTTTGTATGAACTTTCACTCAATGGGGAGAAAGTGGGAAATCACCGTCTGGACCCAATGTTTACACGTTTTGACCGTAGAATATTATATGTGACGTATGATGTATCTGACTATATTAATCAGGGAGACAACGCTATTGGAGTCGTCCTTGGCAATGGCTGGTATAATCATCAGGCACTGGGAGTATGGAACTTCAACAATGCTCCCTGGAGAAACAGACCTACTTTCTGCCTGGACTTGAGAATCACGTATGATGACAATTCTACAGAAATCATCTCCAGCAATCTGACATGGAAAACATCGGGAGGGAAAATAACAAGGAATAACATCTATACCGGTGAAAACCAAGATGCTAATAAGGCTCAACTAGGATGGAACTCCGCAAATTTTGATGATTCGCAGTGGAACAATGTCAATCTTTGTTCTGCTCCGTCACAGAATATAGTGGCTCAACAGTTATATCCTATCCGGAATGTAGAAACAATCCCGGCACAATACATGAATAAATTGAATGATTCACTCTATGTATTCGATTTGGGAAGAAATATAGCAGGAGTTACACAACTGAAAATTGAAGGAAAAGCAGGAACGATTGTCCGGCTGATACATGCCGAACGGCTCTCACCAAACGGCAGAGTAGATTTAGGACGTATCAGCAATTTCCATCGTCCGACGGATGAAGAGGATTTATTTCAAACCGATACTTATATCCTTTCCGGAAAAGGGAAAGACACCTTTATGCCTAAATTCAATTATAAAGGATTCAGGTATGTGGAAGTGTCATGTAGTGAGCCGACGGAATTAAAGAAAGAATGCCTGACCGGTTATTTCATGCATAATGATGTACCGGAAGTAGGAAATGTAACTACCTCCGATCCAATCATTAATAAAATATGGAAGGCTACAAATGTGTCTTATCTTTCTAATTTATTCGGATATCCTACCGATTGCCCACAAAGGGAAAAGAACGGTTGGACAGGAGACGGACATCTGGGAATAGAAGCAGGATTGTATAACTATGACGCACTGACTATCTATGAAAAGTGGCTTGCAGATCATCGGGATGAACAACAACCTAACGGGGTTCTCCCTGATATTATTCCGACATCGGGATGGGGATATGGAACAGAGAACGGACTTGACTGGACAAGTACAATCGCACTTATTCCCTGGAATGTCTATTTATTCTATGGAGACAGTAAACTACTGGAAGACTGTTACGAAAACATCAAAAGGTATGTAGATTATGTAGATCGTAATAGCCCGCAATATTTAAGTGATTGGGGACGCGGAGACTGGGTACCTGTCAAAACACTATCATCCAAAGAACTAACCTCTTCCGTTTATTATTATGTAGATACCAACATATTGGCATATGCGGCCAAGCTATTCGGGAAACAGGATGACTACGAAAAATACACTACTTTAGCTGAAAATATCAAAGAAGCGATTAACAAGAAATACCTGAACCGGGACACTGGCATATATGCCGGAGGCAGTCAGACAGAATTAAGTGTTCCACTTATGTGGGGAGTGGTTCCGGAAGATATGAAAGCCAAAGTAGCCGCAAATCTTGCGAACAAAGTACAGAAAGACGGATGTCATGTAGATGTAGGAGTATTAGGTTGCAAAGCATTGTTGAATGCTTTAAGTGAGAATGGTTATGCCGATCTTGCTTTTCAGGTGGCCGCTCAAAAAGACTATCCTTCCTGGGGATGGTGGATTAGCAACGGGGCAACAGCACTCATCGAGGATTGGGATTATCAAAGAGCAGGTGAATTTTCAGATAATCACATGATGTTCGGAGAGATTGGGGCATGGTTCTATAAAGCTTTAGGAGGAATCAAACCGGACTCCAAACACCCTGGATTCAGGCATATTCTTCTTGCCCCCCATTTTGTAAAAGGGCTAACTTACGCCAACATCAGCTATCAATCACCAAGTGGTCTGATTGTTTCCAATTGGAAACGTAAAGGGAAAAAGATTATTTATGAAGTGACAATTCCTGCTAACTGTACAGCAACATTCACAATGCCTGCTAATATAAAAGACAGTCGTACAGTTGCTTTGGAACCAGGCACACATGTCTTTGAATTACAAACTACTGCAAAATGAATCAAGAGAATAATAAAGGCATGTTGATTCATGCCTTTATTATCTTATTTCCTCCCTACAGGGCGGACGCATAGTCAATGGCAATATCAAGCCAGTCTTTAAACGTGCGACTTTTATAGGCAAAGTCATTGTATGAGGTTCTGTTTTCAATCGAATTTTCGTCTCTCTGAAATTTTAAGCCTTGAGCACATAAATGGTTTGACAAAAAAGAACACTAATACAAATAATAACAGTAAGGTAATATTTGTCTATTTCACATAGATAGTTGAATAACATAATAAAAAAAGAATTTTGCGATAGTTTCTTTAGCGGGGTTAATAAAAAAAGCGCCTATTAGCCATCGCATTAACCACGATTTTAACCACGACCTTAACCACGAAGCTATACTTTTGTCATGTCTCAACCCGTTGGAACATTCAACGTTGGCAACGCATGAAAACGCTGTGATTACTTCGCAAGCTATAAACTCAAAAAGAAAATTATGAAGAAATGTTGGTTATTATTTTTAGTGCTTAGCTGCACGCTTCTTGCCCAGTCCAAAGACTGGACACAATACGTTAATCCGTTAATGGGAACACAATCATCTTTTGAATTATCAACAGGTAACACCTACCCTGCCATTGCCCGCCCTTGGGGAATGAATTTCTGGACGCCACAGACCGGAAAAATGGGAGACGGATGGCAATATGTCTATACAGCCAATAAAATCCGTGGATTCAAACAAACCCATCAGCCCAGCCCATGGATAAACGATTACGGACAGTTCTCCATTATGCCGATGGTAGGTAAACCTGAATTCGACGAAGAAAAGCGGGCTAGCTGGTTCGGACACAAAGGAGAAGAAGCAACTCCTTATTACTACAAGGTGTATCTGGCCGAATACGATATTGTCACGGAGATGTCTCCTACTGAACGTGCTGTACTCTTCCGGTTCACTTTCCCGGAAAACGAACATTCGTATATTGCAGTCGATGCATTTGACAAAGGGTCTTTTATTCAGATTATCCCAGAAGAAAACAAAATTATCGGTTATAGTACACGCAATAGCGGAGGAGTTCCCGAAAACTTCAAGAACTATTTCATTATTCAATTCGATAAGCCTTTCACCTATAAAGCCACTGTGAATAATGGAAGTATTCAAGAAAATGCAACCGAACAGACTACTGACCATGCAGGAGCCATTATAGGTTTTAAAACTCAACGTGGAGAACAAGTACATGCACGCATCGCTTCTTCCTTTATCAGCTTCGAACAGGCTGCAAGGAATATGAAAGAATTAGGAAATGACAATCTGGAGCAGATAAAACAAAAAGGACAGAAAGCATGGAACCAGGTACTGGGAAAAATCGAAGTGGAAGGAGGAAATCTCGATCAATACCGCACTTTCTACTCCTGCTTATACCGTTCGTTACTTTTCCCCCGAAAATTCTACGAACTGGACGAAGCCGGAAAACCTGTTCATTACAGCCCCTATAACGGGCAAGTTCTACCGGGATATATGTTTACCGACACCGGGTTTTGGGATACCTTCCGGTGTCTTTTCCCATTACTGAATCTGATGTATCCGTCGATGAATAAAGAAATGCAGGAAGGGCTCATCAATACCTACAAAGAAAGCGGATTCTTCCCCGAATGGGCCAGCCCCGGACACAGAGACTGCATGATAGGAAATAATTCGGCTTCCATACTGACAGATGCTTATTTAAAAGGTATTAAAGTAGAAGATGTGAAAACCTTGTACGAAGGGTTAATACATGGAACAAAAAGCGTACATCCCACCGTATCTTCCACAGGAAGACGCGGATACGAATATTATAATAAGCTAGGCTACGTCCCTTATGACGTAAAAATCAATGAAAACACTGCCAGAACTTTGGAGTATGCCTACAACGACTGGTGTATCTATCAATTAGCCAAAGAATTAAAGCGACCGGAAAAAGAAATACAGCTCTTTGCCAAACGGGCGATGAACTATAAGAATGTATTCGATAAAGACTCCAAGCTCATGCGAGGAAAAAATGAAGATGGAACATTCCAATCTCCATTCTCACCATTGAAATGGGGGGATGCATTTACCGAAGGAAACAGCTGGCACTACTCATGGTCTGTATTCCACGATCCACAAGGATTAATTGACTTAATGGGAGGAAAAGATATGTTTATCACTATGCTGGATTCTGTATTCTCCGTACCTCCTGTCTTTGATGAAAGTTATTACGGGCAGGTTATTCATGAGATTCGTGAAATGACAATCATGAATATGGGGAATTACGCACATGGCAACCAACCAATCCAACACATGATCTACCTATACAACTATGCCGGTCAACCCTGGAAAGCGCAGTATTGGCTACGCCAGGTCATGGATAAAATGTACACACCGGGTCCTGACGGATATTGTGGAGATGAAGATAATGGGCAGACTTCGGCATGGTATGTTTTCTCCGCATTAGGTTTTTACCCCGTATGTCCGGGAACCGACGAATACGTCGTTGGAGCTCCTCTTTTAAAAAAAGCAACCTTACATCTTGAAAACGGCAACAGCCTCATCATACATGCAACCGATAACAGCAAGAAGAATATGTATATTCAAACAATGAATCTGAACGGCACAGAATATAAAAAGAACTATCTACGCCATGAAGACTTATTAAAAGGAGGAAACATCAACTTCCAAATGGGAAGCCAGCCCAATTTAAGCAGAGGAACAGAAGAGGAAAGCTTTCCTTACTCCTTCTCTAAAGTCCTAAAAAAGATTCATTAAATTCATAAAAAACAAGAGACTGTTTAATTAAGTCTCATGTTGATAAGTTTGCCTCTATTATGGGAATCCATAGCAGAGGCAAATTTTATTCTTCAAGACTTATTAGAGATATTCATTAAAAGGAAAAAGTTATCTCCTTATTCATCAACGTTTCAAAATCAGGCAAAAATAGATGAACCGCAAACCATCTAGCAACATTTATGGTATTTGTCTTTTAAGAAAGAGTAACTTCTTCCAATAAGGCAAGCTCCCAACTACGCCAAACAATCGTAATTAACTTCAACCCACCTTTCGCTCTGGCTTCTGCCACCAGTTCGTCTTCGCTATAACGCAGCAACTGACCACGTGCCTCATCGGCAAGGGTACGTATTTCTTTTTCCGAAGCACCGGCTTTTGCATATTTCACCTCAAGCAGATAGGTGAAAGGAGGCAGTACGGGAACCGACGGACTAGGTCTGAATAAGAAGTCTGCGAAGCCTTTATTCAATTCGTATTCCGGGTAGAGCTGATAATACCGATACATTCCTAAATAAGCAAGCAAGAAGCCTTTAATATGCGCTTCACCTTCAATATATTCACGAATACGGCTTTGCTCACGAACAGCGTCGGCAATAAAATCGAACAACGGTTTCCAGTCCCCTCTGAAAGCCATATTCTCAAATAAAGCACTCATCTTGTTCATATCCATTTTAAAGATACCATGCTTGACGTAGCCTTGTATCAGGAAATTAAACAGCTGCTCTCTTACAACTAAATTCGGCACATGCAAAATGGGTCTTCCCACCATATCTACACCTTTAATGGAGAGAAGCCCGAAATAGAATAGCAAAGACTTGAAGTTACTAGGATCCGTCATCTCCAATGCAGAAAAATGAGTAACGATGTCAGTAGTAATCTCTCCCTGCTCGGCTATCTCTTTTATAACGGAAAAGTTCTCTCCCAATCCGTGATCAAGTTTTATCAAGTATGTCAGTTTGTTGAAATCAGTACGGATGTTGGGGTCTACAATTTCTTTAGGCTTTTTATGATGAAGTACAAAAGATTTCAGAAAATAAAGAGTCATATCGGAATTAAACATACACTGCTCTAATGTGTCTTCACTAAAGCAATAATTGTCATAATTAGGTTTCATCATGGCAACTATTTCATCTATAGATTCTTCAAGCACTCCCTGCTCTTTATAATATATCAACATCTCACGCAACTCTTTCTCACTGAATCCGACCAAATCATTAAACCATGAATCATTTGTGATATTAGTCCCGATGTTAAAACCGCTAGTAACATCATCCATCGTCACCGGACTCACTCCTGTAATAAACAACCGTTCAAGGGCAGAGCCCGTTCCTGTTGTAGCGGATTTTATCACGTTAAAGAAGCCACGAATGAAACCTTCACCATGCGTTGCTTTTCTATAGAATTCCGTACCATAGGTTGAAAGAATGGTATTGGTGAAATTGTCATATTCATCAATAAGCAAATAAATACGAAGATTTTTCTTACGAGTAGCATAAGAACCTATTGCAGATAAAAATGCTCCGGGATCCTCTTGTATATCCTCGTTGAGAACACTCCATATTTCTTTGCCCAGCAAATATTCGTATTTGTAAACGAATTCTTGTAGTTTGTTACAGCAATGAAGTTTAAACGAACGCTCTACCTCGTTGACATTAGAACTCACTTCCGAGAAATTAAATCGCATAATGAGAAACTGATTGTGAAGCTTCGTCGGATGCTGGCCTATGTATAGTTGACCAAACAACTCGTCGAACTGTTCAGCATAACTAACATCATAATAAGCTTCTAACATTGCCAAAGTCAAACTCTTACCAAATCGGCGAGGGCGAATCAGAAATAGATAAGGTGGTTGCATCTCTATTTTTTCAATGAACATTGTCTTATCCACATAATAATAATTTTCTTTCTGGATTCTACCAAAATCAGTTATTCCGTAAGGTATTTGTTTCATCATATTGCGATTCCTTTCAATTTATCTATTCTTTATTTCTGCAAACTTTCTTCAATATGCTGCAAACGACGTTCTAAAGCGGCATACTTTTCATCCTTTTCTTTTAAAAGACGCTCATAAAGTTCAGTGATTTTGTCGATAGGATTGAAATTGTTAACTCGATTGTCCTCACCAACTTCATCAACAAATCCAATATTAGCATTTGTGGCTGCATTACCATTATTTGTAATATTCTCAAACACCACCGTCTGTGCATCCTCCTCCAAAGTCTTGAGATAATCGAAAGGCACATTCAACGCCCGTGCAAAGCGTTGCAACATTTCATCATCAATCACTCTCATCTTCTCATATTTAGAAACAGCAGGCTGTGAGAGATGTACTAATTCACTCAAACCCTCCTGGTTCATATTCTTTTCAACACGGGTACGACGTATATTGCGTCCGTGATGGACTCTCCCAATAATCAATTCTTCTGTTTCCATTTTTATTTTCTTTCTTTTTAAAATCCAACAAATATACAAATGAAAAGTTTCGCTCGAAGCAAATATACGAAAAAAACGAATAGATGTGATAATATGAATAAAAGGAATATTACAACCTGACAAATAGAATAAAATGAATACTTCAAATAGCGTGTAATGTGTTAAATAATTACGAACTTTACCACACGAAAGAATAGCAAAACAAAAGAGCTGACCGACATGAAAAGAATATTAACAAACAAAGAATATAGATTCATAAAAGAGCTCAAAGGATTGATGGCTAGATACAATGTAGTAATCTCTACAGATGCACAAGGAAAAATTGAGATTGTAGTGAATGAAGACAATGAATCGTTTGACTTTGAAGCAGAAAGCACGATCTATTTAGGAGCTTGCTTTTCTAATCACGAGCTAAATGAATTACTGGAAAGAAACCTCGCACATATAAAACGAATAGAAGAGGAGTATAAAACAAACTTATAAACTAACTGATATAATCGAAAAATCATTAATCCTAATCTCTATATAAACACCCTATCAGTTCCTTTTAAACCAACGGCCTCTTCCTTTAAAAGGAAGGGGTCGCTCCTTTAAAAGGAACGAAGCGTTGGTTTTAAAGCAAGAAAAGCGGCTTTATTAGCGGGTATATTTGCCTGTATCATAAACTTTTTGAGCAAAAAAGCTCTTTCAAAGAAATTTTTCTCATATCTTTGCGACGTGTTAAGTTAATAAATTGATTAAGGTCGATTTTTGACTGTTTCGAATCGGGAAGTATGGGGGTACTTTCCGATTCTTTTTATATAAAACAGGTCAACTCTGAATGTTACTAATAAAAAATCCCGTTTTTAAAAAAAACGGGATTAAATGCAAAGAAAAACAGACTCGGCTTAACCAAAGCAATAAATTAAGTCAGAGTCAGATTAGAATATAATGTGGGTTATCTCGTACCCGATGTTTCATTTTTAACACAGCGGATAGACTGCCCAAATGTCGGCAACTGATACATAAGTCCCGGATTCGGCCATTTACCCAAAAACATACTCCATACAGCATGAGGATCTTCGGCAGACGATGCAGCTATGGAAGAGGTATGGTAATAACCTGTCTGCCCAGCATACTCCAGACTACTATTCTGATTACGACGTCTTCCCGCCGAAGGAAAGAAAACAGAAGCACCATTCGACTCATTATAGACCAGAATTCCCATATACGCAGCCTGCGCATTCTCCGATGAAACACAATAAGGATAATTCCCGTCACCCGATCCCATTTTGACAGGTCGGCGGTCAAAGAAACCATCAGCATAAAAACCTATAGAGAATTTCATATGTTCTTGTGCTTCACTTGTACTATTTCTATCCTTCCAAAAGTTCTGATATCGGTCTACCTTAATTCCACCCACTCCCGCCGAACCATCATATCCTCCAATATTCGAATTCAAACCGGCATCTCCACTTAATGGATTTATAAATAAAGATTGCCGCAACTCGGAAAAAGCTATATCATCGCTATAATCCACCAAATTTGCCTTTATGACATTTTTATCGGTATCAACAATGACATGATCGCCATTCTGATCCAAATTATTGGGATACGGTCCGTTATAAGAGACTCTATCAATATACCCATCCGACGGGCGGTGATATCCTTCAGGACAAGATTCAAAAACCTCTGTGTATCCATAATCATATATAATTTCCGGTGATGAAGGAGCCGCTCCCCATACCGGTAAAAACAGCTTATACGTTTCATTGAGGAACTGTATATCTTTAATCCAATGGTCTACAGTGAGGGCAGTAGGATGATAAGCTAACCGGAAATAATCCTGATTCGCCTTCTTGGGAAGTCCCCATTGAAAGAAAGCCCCAGCCTGACTTGGATACTTTACAAACTTTGCCTGCTTATGATCCACCGGAGTATACAGGGCATTACTACCGTTATAATAGGCCGGAGAGGTCAGATTATAAGGTGATATTTTACGAGCATAATCACGGGATTTACCTTGCAATGGCCCTTTAGATATAGGGTCTGCAGTTCCCGGCCTCATAATATAATCGGGCTCTTCCCCCTGCCGGACATACAGATATTCTGCACTGTACCACACTTGATTGTCCCCTGTCCCCCATCTACCTCCATAACGTTCAATTTTAACTCTGGCATACCTTGGAGTTGCTCCCGTATTTTTCCCTTTTACACCAATACGGAAATAGACACGTCCCCTACCTTCCACATAGGTTCCTCCCTCTCCTTTATATGCATTAGGGAGCACCTGATAGTGTTCTGGATTCCCCGGATCATCCATTCCGACACGAGGGTCGAAGCTTGGAGTAGAACTCAAGACTACAAAATCACCGGATTCCACAGTCGCCTTCCAAGGAGAAATTGCTCCCAAATCTTCCGGACGCTCGCTTGCTCCCGCTATCCTAGCCTGCTGTCCGGTAATAATCCTTTCACCAACCTCATCATCTCTAAAAAAAGCACCTATGTATCCGGTCCCGTATGCATCAAATACAAAACGCTTTCCATCTTGGGCAGTATTAATCTTTATTTCTCTTTGCAGTTTACCACCATCTTCATCCTCCACTGACAAAACAATCCGATAAGTTTCCCGTGCACCCTTCACATTCTGTTCATCAAGCAACACATCCATATATCCTGTACCGGTTTGAGATGTTTTATCATAGGTGTACAGAAAACGGGAAGTGGCGTATGTAATCGTCGCCCCATTGTCCTTGGTATCATTAGACTTTAATACAAGGTCATTAAATATCTTTTCTGTTTCGGCCTTAGTAGTTCCCGTAGCACCCACATACAATTCGGGTAACACTTTCACTATCGGCATATTGGAACTGAAAGAGATCCGCGCCCCATTAAAATCGGTAATACCGGTTTCCAAAGTCGATACATTCAAGACTTTGACACCTACTATGTCCCAATCTTCATCCACATCTTCCCACTTCGATGCTATTATATTCACCTGCAATGGGTCTTGTATATATCCTGTCAAGTCGAGCTTCGTATTTTTAGGCAAACTATAATTCACCGGACTCGAATTTATCTTCAATTCGCAAGACGGACTATAATTATCTACCATATCAACGGTGAAAATCACAGCCTCATCTTCGTCATTGGTGGATGCCGGTTCGCTTGCCGGCAAGATAATACGGTTGACTTTCTTGCCCCATCCCCATTCGGCGGTAGCAGTGCCGTCAGCAAAATACCCCCCATCGTCGGTTAGGGTAAACTTACGTACTACATTCCGTTCAATAGCCGGACCATCATAACCTGCCGTCAAGGGAACGAGATTGGGGATATTACTGAATATTACTCCTTTAAAAACACTATTCAAGTCATCCACTGCTTTCAGTTCAACATCTACCCTCACTCCAAGTCGCTCCAAAGCCAATAGTAGCATGGACACTGTCGTACCATTTTCCAGTGTGGCCCCCTGACCATTGGAAAGTACGGTTACATTCTTTATCTCCTGCATCATCGGGATGAGTTGCTCCGATGAGAAAAAACTTGCCGGATAAGCAATATGATTCAAATCACTGTAATTACCAATAGCTTCCAACTTGGTTTTAATCGGTATATGAGGAGGTTCATTGGCCAAAAACACAAAATCATACGTTCCCGGATCAATAGGATGCCGAATGATATCTCCTGTTGATGCAGCATAAGATACATTACTAATCTTATTTCCAGTCGTCCGATCAAATGCCAGAATACGCAGGGTGCGCACTACTCGGTCTTCCGGAGTACCCTCGTGTGTGGTTGCTCCCAGAGGTGTTATCCCTCTCACTGTCAGAAATGTCCCTTCCACAGTATTCTCGGTGAAAGTTTCATCTATACAAGAAGAAAAGACAATCAGCAATAACGCATAAAGCCAATTTCTATATATTCTATTTCCACTCTTCATCATTCATTGTTTCCTTTTACACAACATCAAATTCTCTCTCTATTCTCAATATGCAAATATCGTGAATTCGCGTAACTCTATGAATTATATCCATTTCTGATATAAGCAATAAACGTATTGAATAACAACTGATTATGCAAATCAAAGGCACATACATTGTAAAATGCAAAAAGCGTATTGACAGCGCATCAGCATTTGCGGATTTCACAAAATCCGTAAAACCCAAGTTTCGATATTCGAAACTCGCAACGAATAGATCCCTATACATCCATATACAAAAAAGCCCTTAAACAATCACGCTTCAAGGGGAGGGTATCACCTCATTGATACTATACTTTCTGAGAAGTGGAATTAAAAAAAATAGTCTGAAAACTAAGTTTTCAGACTATTCATTATATAGAAGATATGACTCTTTTATTTCTTTTCCGGTCTTGGCATCAACACTTTTCTTGAAAGTTTGAATTTACCAGTTTTCTGGTCAACATCAATCAGTTTTACTTCAATCTCATCACCTTCCTTAATTCCAGCTTCTTCTACTGTTTCCAGACGCTTCCAATCAATTTCAGAGATGTGCAGCAAACCATCCTTGCCCGGCAAGAATTCGATGAATGCACCATAAGGCATAATAGAACGAACTTTACCTTTATAAACTTCGCCCACTTCAGGAACAGCAACGATTGCTTTAATCATGCGCATTGCATTATCAATACATTTTTTGTTTGTTCCGGAAACTTCGATGCGTCCCATACCATCAATTTCTTCGATAGTAATCACAGCACCTGTTTCTTCCTGCATACCTTGGATGATCTTTCCACCAGGACCGATCACAGCACCGATAAATTCTTTAGGAATTGTCATCGTTTCAATGCGTGGAGCATGTTCTTTCAGGTCGGCACGTGGTTCAGCGATTGTTTCAGTAATCTTACCCAGGATGTGCATACGTCCTTCTTTTGCCTGATTCAAAGCACGTTCCAGAATTTCGTAAGACAGACCGTCTACCTTGATATCCATCTGAGTAGCCGTAATACCATCTTTTGTTCCTGTTACTTTGAAGTCCATATCACCCAAGTGGTCTTCGTCACCCAGAATATCAGACAATACAGCATATTTCTCTTCGCCCGGATTCTTAATCAATCCCATAGCGATACCTGATACCGGTTTCTTGATCTTCACACCAGCATCCATCAATGCCAATGTTCCGGCACATACAGTAGCCATAGAAGAAGAACCGTTAGATTCGAGAATATCTGAAACCACACGTACTACATACGGATAGTCAGCAGGAATCTGTCCTTTCAAAGCACGCCAAGCCAAGTGACCGTGACCGATTTCGCGACGGCCTACACCACGTTGTGCTTTTGCTTCGCCTGTAGAGAAAGGAGGGAAATTATAATGTAACAAGAAACGTTCTTTTCCGTGTTCCAAAACATCGTCAATGATCTTCTCATCCAGTTTGGTACCCAGAGTAACGGAAGTCAGTGATTGTGTTTCACCACGAGTAAAGATAGCAGATCCGTGAGGACCAGGCAGAGGACCAACCTCACACCAGATCGGGCGGATTTCAGTAGTCTTACGACCATCCAAACGCTTACCTTCGTCAAGGATAGAACGGCGCATTGCTTCTTTTTCTACATCGTGGTAGTAGCGGTCGATCAACGCACCCTTTTCGTCCAACTCTTCTTCAGAGAATTGAGCTTTGAATTCTTCACGGATAGCTTCGAAAGCAGCAAAACGTTCGTGTTTGTTATTGTTTCCGGAAGCAGCAACAGCATAAGCTTTTTCGTAACATGCTTCACGAACAGCCTTGCGCAAATCTTCGTCGTTCACTTCATGGTTGTATTCACGTTTCACTGTTTTTCCAACCTCTTCAGTCAACTCCATCTGAGCTTTACAATGAACCTTGATAGCTTCATGAGCTACTTTCATTGCTTCCAGCAATTCAGCTTCGGATACTTCGTGCATTTCACCTTCTACCATCATGATATTCTCATAAGTAGCGGCTACCATCAGATCCATATCAGCTTTTTCCAGTTGTTCAAAAGTAGGATTGATAACGAACTGACCGTCGATACGTGCTACACGTACTTCAGAAATCGGTCCGTTGAAAGGAATATCTGAAACGGCAAGTGCTGCAGAAGCGGCAAGTCCTGCCAATGCATCCGGCATATCCACACCATCAGCAGAAAAGAGGATGATGTTTACATATACCTCTGCGTGATAATTATCGGGGAATAAAGGACGGAGAGCACGGTCGACAAGACGGCAAGTCAAAATCTCATAATCAGAAGCTCTACCTTCTCGCTTGGTGAAACCACCGGGGAAACGGCCGAATGCCGCAAATTTTTCTTTGTACTCTACCTGTAAAGGCATAAAATCTGTTCCGGGAACTGCATCTTTAGCGGCACAAACAGTAGCTAACAACATGGTATTTCCCATGCGGAGCATTACAGAACCGTCTGCCTGTTTTGCCAACTTTCCCGTCTCGAGTGTGATGGTTCTTCCATCAGGTAACTCGATTGTCTTAACAATTGGGTTAATCATAAAAATTGTTTTATCTATACTTTTTCTTTCAAAATTCCTGCAAAGATATACATTTATCGTGGTAATCAGGTGGAAATGAGGTAAAAAGTTAGTGGTGAACTGATTTTTTTTCAAAATTAGGATGAAGAACACAGCAAAATGCTTTGACTAATCTCGAAAAGAAGTATATTTGCATCTCGTTAATAACACACACTATATGAAAAAGGTTACTTTTGCAGCGCTCGCCGCACTTACTATTACTGCTTGTAGTTCCGGCCCTAAATTCCAGGTGAACGGGGATGTATCAGGAGCCGACGGTAAAATGCTTTATCTCGAAGCTTCCGGTCTGGAAGGTATTGTTCCGCTCGATTCAGTAAAGCTGAAAGGGGAAGGCACATTCAGTTTCAAGCAGCCTCGTCCTGAGTCACCCGAATTTTACCGTTTGCGGATTGACGACAAAATCATCAATTTTTCTGTAGATTCTATCGAAACGATCCAGATCAAAGCTCCGTATGTGGACTTCTCTACTGCTTATGCGGTGGAAGGTTCGGAAAACAGCAATAAAATCAAAGAACTGACGTTGAAGCAGATCCGCCTTCAAAAAGAGGTGGACGATTTGCTGGCATCCTTGCGCAGCAACAGGATAGGGCACGATGTGTTCGAAGATAGCTTGGCAACATTGCTCAACAACTATAAGGAAGATGTCAAGGTGAACTATATTTTCGCTGCTCCCAACACGGCTGCGGCTTACTTTGCCCTGTTCCAGAAGCTCAATAATTATCTGATATTCGATCCGTTGAACAATAAAGACGATGTGAAATGTTTCGCTGCTGTTGCTACGAGCCTCAACAACTCGTTCCCTCATGCGGTACGTTCCAAAAACCTTTATAATATTGTAATCAAAGGAATGAAGAACACGCGCCAACCGCAAACGAAAGCACTGGAAATTCCACAGGATAAGATCGTAGAAACCGGCATCATCGACATTGCCTTGCGTGATGTGAAAGGAAATGTGCGCAAGCTGACCGACCTGAAAGGCAAAGTCGTTTTGCTTGATTTCTCTGTGTTCCAGTCACCTGCCGGAGCTCCTCACAATCTGATGCTTCGCGAACTATATAATACATACGCTAAAGAAGGACTGGAAATATACCAGGTATCTCTCGACGCGGACGAACACTACTGGAAAACAGCGGCAGACAACCTTCCATGGGTCTGTGTGCGCGATGGAAACGGAGTTTACTCTACCAACGTAGCTGTATATAATGTTCGTCAGGTTCCATCTATCTTTTTGATTAATCGTAACAACGAATTGAAGCTTCGTGGCGAAGATATTAAGGATTTGGAAGCAGCTGTCAAGTCATTACTCTAAGTTGTTATAATTTAGCATATTTCTTTTAAATATGTTACATAGCATCTTTTTTCACTTGACACGTATCACATAAAAAGCTATCTTTGCAAAGAAATAATGAAAAGAGGGTTCCAACATGGCTCATGTTGGAATTCTTTTTTGTTTATATGACCATTTAAAACAATTAAAGGAGGAAAACATCATGGCTTATATGTCAGAAGAAGGTTACAAAAAACTGATGGCGGAACTGAAGGAACTGGAAACAGTGGAACGCCCGAAGATCTCTGCGGCAATAGCCGAAGCCAGAGATAAAGGAGACTTGTCTGAAAACGCTGAATACGATGCAGCAAAAGAAGCGCAAGGTATGCTCGAAATGCGTATCAACAAATTGAAAGCTACCATTGCAGATGCAAAAATCATCGATGAATCTAAATTGAAAACAGATTCCGTACAGATTTTAAATAAGGTGGAACTGAAGAATGTAAAGAATGGCATGAAGATGATTTATACCATCGTTTCAGAAAGTGAAGCTAACCTGAAGGAAGGAAAGATTTCCGTTAATACCCCGATTGCACAAGGTCTGCTTGGCAAGAAAGTGGGTGATGTAGCAGAAATCACTGTTCCACAAGGTAAAATTGCACTGGAAGTAGTAAACATATCAATTTAACGTAAAGGCAGGTCTCCGTGTGGGGCTTGCCTTAATTTATCAATAAAAGTTATGGCAACAATATTCAGTAGAATCATCGCAGGCGAGATACCCTGCTACAAGGTAGCGGAAAACGAAAAGTTTTTTGCTTTTCTCGATATCAATCCGTTGGTAAAGGGACATACATTGGTAGTGCCCAAACAGGAAGTAGACTATATTTTCGATTTGAGCGATGAAGACCTGGCTGCTATGCATGTGTTTGCAAAGCAAGTAGCCCGTGCCATTGAGAAAGCATTCCCTTGCCGAAAGGTAGGTGAAGCTGTTATCGGACTGGAAGTGCCTCATGCACATATTCATTTAATTCCTATTCAAAAGGAATCGGATATGCTGTTTTCGAATCCGAAACTGAAATTGTCGGACGAGGAATTCAAGTCCATAGCACAAGCAATCAACTCCTCTCTATAAAACATGATGATGAAATAATGAAAGGCATTCCGTGATGGAATGCCTTTTTTCTTTACTATTCTTTACTTTCGGCTACTTCAACCAGATAAACTCCAATACAAATAAAGATGATTGCAAACGTCTGCGTCCAACTAAAGCGATCTTGTCCTAGAGCAAGGGAGGCAATGGTCGCCACAATCAGAATCAGATAACCGTAAATAGCAACGACCGTTGTCTTCAGATATTTCAAACCGACAGGCAGCAGCATATAACTGATAGTGGTAGGGAAAATCAATACGAACATCAGAATAAGGAAAGGTGTCCAATGGAACGGCATGGAGAATACCGGAGCATCAAATCCTGTAATAAATGTGACTATAATGGCAGACACGGCAGCACCGGAAAAGGTATATCGCAACATCGTTATTGCTCCAATGGCCGTGAGGATGCGCTGACTAAGAATCAGATAGACAGCATACACCACAGAACTAAGAAGACAAAGCATATTCCCCATAAAAGCATCAGAGGCCAAATCATCGCTTTGCTGGGTTAAGATGCAAACCAACGCTCCTATCAGACCGATAGAAATTCCTATTATTTTTTTAGCGCCCGCCTTCTCCTTATAAAAGAATATCATCATTAGAAAAACCCAAATAGGCTGGAGACTGGTAAAAATGGAACTGGAAACAGGAGTTGTTTTACTCAATCCGGACAGATAGAGAAACATAAAACCGTAAAGTCCCAAAGCCCCCAACAGAAAGAGGAGCCATTTATCTCTGGCTGACGATTTCTCCGGAGGCATAAACCACCCGATCACCCAAAAAGCCGCCGCCGCAAATGTGCAACGAAGCGCGGCTCCCGTCAATGGACTCATCCACAAAGGCAGAAGATACTTTAAGGCATTCATATTTAAACCGCTAAATACTTTCGAGACAGCCATGCTAAGATTGGCCTCCAGTTTCTTATTCTTCATTTTTTATTTCAATTGGTCGTTAAACAAAAAGGTATTACGGCGCCGATATGCCCAGAAAAGAGTGACAATAGTTATCAGAAGATTAAAGATAAAAGGAAACTCCTGTGATTGGGTATGGAATATCCACTGGAAAAAATCGACAATAAAGGGATAAAGCAAGATAGCCAGATAATTCATCATCATCACAAATGCCAAAGCCAAGGTAGTCTTTTGCGGTAAGGCAGTCTGCGTGGTCTTATCATAAAGCATAGGCTGAATAATGCCATATCCCAAACCAACCAGGATACATCCGGGAATAATCAGCCATTCGATTGGAGCTATCCAGATTAATAGCAGTCCCAACGCTATTGACAGCAGGCTGTATGCTTTCGTACGTCCTTTCAGCAGGGCTACGATCTTATCCAGACAGAAACCCGGAGCGGTGATAGCCAGAAAGAAGAGCGAAATCATCAATCCTGAATTACCACTGGAAAAGTGATGCTTCTCCATTAAGAAAGGCAGATTGAAAATCACTACTACCACAATATAGGTTATCACCCCATAAAAGAGCATCAACTCTATCAGATGTTTGATGTGAATACCGTATTTGCTGCCTCCTATATCTATGGAAGTAGATTGTTCGGAGGCTTCGTTGTCTTTTGTAGTATCTGCAGAAGAGGAAGGAGAGGGTGTATAAGAGACTTCTCCCGTCCGGTCTTCTTTCAAATGTCCTACCAGCAGAATGGAAATCAATGGGAGAAGATAGACAAGGAAAGGCAGATGCCAGCTGACTTCTGCAAGATAGCCCGTTACGGCAGTTGCTATCACTAACGTGAAATTAGTAATAGCGGAGCTTAATCCGAACTGTTTCACCCGATAGGTTCCTACAAAGTATCTGGAAACCAATCCGGTAGATAAAGGGATAATCAAACCGGAACCGATACCGAGCAAAGCACTTACCACAATTAATTGCCACATTCGATTGGAAATCAGATACAAAATGCCGCTCGCGGCAAAAAGCCAGAGTCCGACCTTTAATACACGGACATAATCGACTTTCTCTGTCAGTTTACCCCCCAGCAATATAAAAGGAATAATGAGCAGTGATGGTAGCGAAGTCAACATCTGTATGTCCAAATCCGTAGCTTTCGGAAATATCTTCGTAAGATCACCCAATATAGGTGAAACAGCTAGTCCCGGCAATGAAGTCAATGCCGAAATAGACCAGATAGCAATTAAAGTAATAAGGGGAATTGTTCCCCGTCCCGTCTGTATCTTCATAATGCTTATTCGTTAAAAGTTTAGGTTTGAAGAAAACAATAGTCTTCTTATAAAGTTCAAAAAACGTATATCCGGGCTTCATTGCTTTAAAAGCATCCCGGGAAGTTCTTCCGTGCAGGCCCCCCCCTTAATAAACGCCAAATAATGTAAAAGCCGGAAACTTTCAAACCTATCTGCTGTTGTTGTGGGAAATTCGACGGGGAAAATCCCCATCGCCCTAAACCTTTAAAAAAAAACAAATTAGTATGGAAGATTTAAATTTCAGAAAAGGTGATGCAAAAACCGATGTATTTGGTTCAGACAGAATGTTACAACCCTCTCCGGTAGAGAAAATACCTGATGGACCTACTACTCCTGAAGTCGCCTATCAAATGGTGAAAGATGAAACATTTGCTCAAACTCAGCCCCGTTTGAATCTGGCTACTTTCGTTACCACTTATATGGACGAATATGCTACCAAGCTGATGAATGAGGCCATCAACATCAACTACATTGATGAAACAGAATATCCGCGTATCGCTGTGATGAACGGCAAATGTATCAACATCGTTGCCAACTTGTGGAACTCTCCTGAAAAAGAGACTTGGAAAACAGGTGCTTTGGCTATCGGTTCTTCAGAAGCATGTATGTTGGGTGGTGTAGCTGCCTGGTTGCGTTGGCGTAAGAAAAGACAAGCACAGGGCAAACCGTTTGATAAACCAAACTTTGTTATTTCTACAGGTTTCCAGGTTGTTTGGGAAAAGTTTGCACAGTTGTGGCAGATCGAAATGCGTGAAGTGCCTTTGACACTTGAAAAAACCACTCTTGACCCCGAAGAAGCTCTGAAAATGTGTGATGAAAACACCATCTGTATCGTACCGATTCAAGGTGTTACATGGACTGGACTGAATGATGATGTCGAAGCATTGGACAAAGCTCTGGATGCTTACAATGCCAAGACCGGTTATGACATTCCTATCCACGTAGATGCCGCCAGTGGTGGTTTCATCCTTCCGTTCCTGTATCCGGAAAAGAAATGGGACTTCCGTTTGAAATGGGTACTTTCTATCAGTGTATCGGGCCACAAGTTTGGTTTGGTATATCCGGGACTCGGATGGGTTTGTTGGAAAGGCAAAGAATATCTGCCCGAAGAAATGTCATTCAGCGTCAATTATCTGGGAGCCAACATTACACAGGTAGGTTTGAACTTCTCTCGTCCGGCCGCACAAATTCTGGGACAATATTATCAATTCATCCGTTTAGGATTCCAGGGTTACAAAGAAGTGCAGTACAACTCTCTGCAAATAGCCAAATATATCCATAGCGAAATAGCTAAGATGGTTCCATTCGTCAACTACTCCGAAGATGTCGTGAACCCACTATTCATCTGGTATATGAAACCGGAATATGCAAAGAACGCCAAATGGACTTTGTATGATTTGCAAGACAAATTGTCTCAACACGGTTGGATGGTTCCTGCTTACACATTGCCTTCTAAACTGGAAGATTATGTAGTGATGCGTGTCGTTGTTCGTCAGGGATTCAGCCGCGACATGGCAGATATGCTTCTGGGCGACATCAACAATGCCATCGCCGAACTGGAAAAACTGGAATATCCGACTCCTACCCGCATGGCTCAAGAAAAGAATCTTCCGGTAGAAGCCAAGATGTTCAACCACGGTGGTCGCCGTAAAACCGTAAAAAAATAAAAGGATCTATGGATAAAAAAGTAACACTCGCTCAATTGAAAGAAGTGGTACAGGAGGCATACGATCAGGTAAAGACCAATACCGGCGGCAAGAATGCCGACTATATTCCTTATCTGGCAAATGTCAACAAGGATCTCTTTGGAATCAGTGTCTGCCTGCTCAACGGGCAGACCATCCATGTGGGAGACACTGACTATCGCTTCGGTATAGAATCCGTATCCAAAGTGCATACGGCTATCCTGGCACTGCGCCAATACGGTGCTAAAGAAATCCTGGACAAGATTGGAGCGGATGCAACAGGCTTGCCCTTCAATTCAATCATCGCTATCTTGCTGGAGAACGACCATCCGTCTACTCCGCTGGTAAACGCCGGAGCCATTTCTGCCTGCAGCATGGTGAAACCTATCGGAGACTCTGCCGGGAAATGGGAGGCCATCGTAGGAAATGTGACAGACCTATGCGGAAGTGCCCCGCAACTGATTGATGAATTGTACAAATCTGAATCGGGCACCAACTTCAACAACCGTTCTATCGCATGGCTGCTGAAGAATTACAACCGGATTTATGATGACCCGGATATGTCATTAGACCTTTACACCCGCCAATGCTCATTGGGAGTTACCGCATTGCAGCTTTCCATTGCAGCTGGTACAATCGCCAACGGTGGTGTGAACCCTGTGACTAAAAAAGAGGTTTTTGATGCCGCACTAGCTCCCAAGATCACTGCCATGATTGCCGCAGTAGGTTTCTACGAACATACCGGCGACTGGATGTATACTTCCGGTATTCCTGCTAAAACAGGTGTAGGTGGCGGTGTGATGGGTGTTCTGCCCGGACAGTTCGGTATTGCCGCATTTGCTCCTCCTTTGGATGGTTCGGGCAACTCCGTGAAAGCGCAGTTAGCTATTCAATACATCATGAACAAGCTGGAATTGAATGTATTTAGCAACAACCACATCACCGTTGTTGACTAAAAACTCTCTCTATCTCTTTTATAAGAAAGGTAAAGGTTACTATCTCCCGATAGTAACCTTTTTCTATTCCCCATACCTTTTTTTTTGGGGGGGACAAGGTGGAGTTCATTCATTTAGTAACGAATACTATTGTTCTTGCCCTTATCCGCAAGCACATTATTATGTACTTGCTTTTTGCACGGCTGCTTTTTCCACCAATTCTTTTTGTGCGGAAGCCTTTTTCTGTTGTTCCTCCTCCTCGTAATATTGTTTTCTACGTTTGTTGGATTGCTGAATCAGATTGGTTATATAAACCGTAAAGATAGGAAACATCATCATGCCTAAAGCAGCCAACAAAACGGAAAGTACACGTCCGGTCACCGTCTGCGCTATGATATTCGAGCCGACGGTAGTGACATCCATGAAAGCCCACCACAAAGCATCTCCATAACCATTCACCAAAGGATTCACCCGATGCTCCAACACAAAAAATGCCAGACTGGAAAAATAGACTGTTGCCAGCAACATCGTCAGGTAAGAAACAAACAAGCTCGAAGCCCGGTTGTAAGTCAACCAGCCGACCACAATGGCAAGTGCATATCCTCCTCTCAATAAAGGAATGAAACGGAGCAGATAGGTGATCTCATCCGAAAATGTCCACCCATAATAAGCGATAATATTCTGATAAGGAATCGCCACCAATAAAAAGATAAAATGCGTCCGCAAATAACGTCCCTTATGTTTTGCCAGAAAGAACTCCAATACAAAATCAAAAAGAAACCAAAGACAGATAAATAGCTGTACTTTCATGTACGAAGACTGTGTATAAAACGGAATTCCCTTAAAAGTATCCACCGAGATACTGATAACCAGGAATAGGGACATTATTAATATAATAATGTGAAGAATACCATAGATTCCCTTTTTCCCGGAAATAAAATCTGAAAGCGCTGATTTCATAACTACTTAGTTTATAATAAAATGATTCATATATTATTTAGATGGTTTAGAAACAATCGAAGAAAGCGATTGTTTCGGAAGAAGTAAATCCGGGATTACAATCTCCCATTTCGGGGATGTTAATTAACGAACTTTGAAAGAGATTGCGGAAACATCTCACGCAAAATGTTGTTATAACACTGACTTTAAAATATTTTTCACTTAAAACCTTAACTTATGGCGAATATTAAAAATGCAGTGAAGCTAGGCGTGTTTACCCTGGCTATCATGAATGTTACGGCAGTAGTATCCTTGCGTGGACTACCAGCCGAGGCCGTATATGGAATGAGTTCGGCCTTCTATTATCTTTTTGCAGCTATTGTCTTTCTAATCCCTACATCGCTCGTTGCAGCCGAATTGGCGGCGATGTTTCAGGATAAACAGGGTGGTGTGTTCCGGTGGGTAGGCGAAGCCTACGGCAAAAAGCTGGGATTCCTCGCCATTTGGGTACAATGGATCGAAAGTACGATCTGGTATCCGACAGTGTTAACGTTTGGTGCCGTATCTATCGCTTTCATCGGAATGAATGACGTACATGACATGTCACTGGCAAACAATAAGTATTATACGCTCGTCGTAGTACTTATCATCTACTGGCTGGCTACTTTCATTTCCCTGAAAGGTATGAGCTGGGTAGGTAAAGTTGCCAAAGTCGGTGGTATGGTCGGTACAATTATCCCGGCTGCCCTGCTGATTATCTTGGGAATCATTTATCTGGCAAGCGGCGGACATTCCAATATGGATTTCAATAGCAGCTTCTTCCCCGACTTTACCAACTTTGACAATGTCGTTCTTGCTGCCAGTATCTTCTTGTTTTATGCCGGTATGGAAATGGGGGGTATCCACGTAAAAGACGTAGAGAATCCTTCTAAAAATTATCCGAAAGCCGTATTCATCGGTGCACTTATCACAGTGTTGATCTTCGTTTTGGGTACTTTTGCATTAGGTGTGATTATCCCTGCAAAAGATATCAACCTGACTCAAAGTCTGCTTGTCGGTTTCGACAACTATTTCAAGTATATCCATGCTTCCTGGTTGTCACCAATCATTGCCGTCGCCCTTGCATTTGGTGTACTGGCTGGTGTATTAACATGGGTTGCCGGTCCGTCAAAAGGTATATTTGCCGTAGGCAAAGCCGGATATATGCCTCCGTTCTTCCAGAAAACAAACAAACTGGGTGTACAGAAGAATATCCTGTTCGTACAAGGTATCGCTGTAACTGTATTAAGTCTGTTGTTCGTTGTCATGCCGTCCGTACAGAGCTTCTATCAGATTCTGTCACAGCTGACAGTTATTCTTTATCTGATTATGTACTTGTTGATGTTCTCCGGAGCTATCGCATTGCGTTATAAGATGAAGAAACTCAACCGTCCGTTCCGTATCGGTAAATCCGGCAACGGTCTGATGTGGTTTGTCGGTGGCCTTGGTTTCTGCGGATCATTACTTGCCTTTATCCTCAGCTTCATCCCGCCCAGCCAGATCTCTACAGGTAGCAACACCGTTTGGTTCTCCGTACTGATTATCGGTGCTATTATCGTTGTTGTTGCTCCGTTTATTATCTACGCTTCCAAGAAACCGTCTTGGGTAGATCCTAACTCCAATTTCGAACCGTTCCACTGGGAAGTTCAAGCTCAACCAGCCACTGTCAATGTCAGTGCAAATAACACTAATGCTGCCCGTCCTACCGCAACTTCTGTACATACAGGAGGCGCAACCGGGACAAGTACAGCTAAGCCCGGTGCAACCGCTCCTAATGCAGCAGTTTCTGATGCGGCATCCTCTGGTGCCACCGCCTCCGGTGCTACTCCATCAAACAGCAGTTCTGCTACATCCAGTGGAAATTCTACTTCCGGCAAAGCATCTCCGGGAACCGGAGACAAAGATAAGGATGCACCTAAGTCGTAAAGACTAAGTGTCCATCCTGTTCACAAAAAAATAAGAGGTTGTTCAAACAGCCTTGAACTTATAAAATTACCCTCACTACAGTGAAGTGCTCCCCTAAAGTCAGTTATAAAACCTTTGGGATGCACTCCACGGTTGTAGTGAGGGTGATTTATTTTAGGGGATTTTCTCCAGCCTTCTTATTTAGAAGTATGTTCCCCATCATTTAATCGATACAATACCTGTCGATTGAAGAATCTTATTTTATTGCCTGTGGCTTTATCCGTTCCGGCTTTATCACCCGTGGCAACACAAAGCTGAAAGTAGATCCCCGGTTAATTTCCGAATCAAGTTCGAGACTTCCACCCAGATTTTGGAGGATCGTTTGTGAAAGAGTCAGCCCAAGTCCTGTCCCCTGCATTTCACGATCGAGTTTTATGAAACGTGAGAATATTTTTTTCTGTTCCTCTTCCGGTATGCCAATGCCTGTATCGGACACAACAAAACAAACTTCTTCCGTTCCTTTCTGGCTACAACTAAAACGAATTTCACCCGATTCGGTGAATTTCATTGCATTATGTAATAGGTTGGACAATACCTGAATGATACGTTCCCGCTCCGAATACATCATTATAGGTTGTATGTGTGCCTCACAAACCAATTCCACCGACGAGTTATTCAATTTCGTTTTAAAAATTCCCTCCAACTCTCTTAGTAAATCATTGGCATCAAAATCTGTATAAACAAAATCTACTGTTCCCGATTCTATTTGAGAAAGATCAAAAATATCATTCACTAGGCGCAACAAGCGTTCATTATTCTCTGCAATAACATCAGCATACATTTTTCGTTCCTCTTCACTGGAAGCCGATACCATCAAACCCGAAAATCCGACAATCGCATTTAGCGGTGTACGTACCTCGTGGCTCATATTAGCAATAAAGGCAGATTTCAATTTATCGGCAGAAACAGAATGTTCTCTTTCAATAGACAGTAGCCTTTGCGCATTTTTCAGCTCCGTCACATCATAAACAGTCAACACCATATAATCTTCGCCATGAATATTCAAATAAGTACCCGATACCGATACATCGCAAGGAGTCACTTTCGTTTCATCCTCACTCAATAACTTCATGGAAGCTTCCAGATTTTTAAAACTTGCTTTCTTGCAAAAAGCCTTACCGATAGACGCACGGATACAACATAGTTTGCATTGTTCATGCTGACCACATTCACCGGCTGCAATCGCATTTCTACAATGCAGCAAATCCCCTACTCTTTTTGTAACTCCACCTACCTGAACTGGAAGATGGTTCAAAGAATAATAATTGGTATCACAAACTACAAAATCTTTGTCAATCAATAAAAAGTAAGCATTGATGTTCTGCAAAACCAGAGCCAACTTTTTAAGTTCATTCTCTTTGTTTTCCTTCAAATACACCTCTTTTTGGAGTGACTGACACTTTGCCCACATATAAATGAAGGCAGCTAACAAAACTATTATAACAATAATCGCCAGTAATGACATAGTAATAGAGTGTTTATATTGTTTTGATCGTTTCAGTCCGTAAATTTATAAAATATGTCGCACAAACAGCTGTTTATCTACATATTTATTCTAGCAAAAATGCATTTATATTTCTACGAGTCTAAAATTGGTAAAAATTTCCCCTTAAGTTATTGCGGTATTAAAAAATATACTTATCTTTGCACCCGCAAACGAGAAAGGTGCCATAGCTCAGTTGGTAGAGCAAAGGACTGAAAATCCTTGTGTCCCCGGTTCGATTCCTGGTGGCACCACTTCTTAAGCAATCGGAATGTAGCGCAGTTGGTAGCGCACTACGTTCGGGACGTAGGGGTCGGGCGTTCGAGTCGCCTCATTCCGACAAAAATAAAGGGTAACTTTCTGGAGTACAGTAAGTTGCCCTTTATTTCTATTCAGTCACCTGAACAAATTCAGGACGGATATGTAATAAAACACAACCTATTATATCATGAAAAACAGGATTTATCTCTTTACAGTAGCAGTAGCTTCTTTTATGTGCATCAGTTGCACAAAGACTCAAACTATCCTTTCCGAGAATGAGAAGACAGTCAATCCTCCCATCATGGGATGGAGTTCATGGAATGCATTTCGTGTAGATATCAGCGAAGACATCATCAAGCATCAAGCCGACCTGATGGTGAAAAAAGGTCTGAAAGATGCCGGATATCATTATGTCAATGTTGATGACGGCTATTTCGGAAAGCGCGATGACAACGGGATTATGCATACCCACGAACAACGTTTCCCGAATGGGATGAAACCGATTGCGGATTACGTTCACAGCTTGGGAATGAAAGCCGGTCTCTATACCGATGCGGGCAACAGCACATGTGGCTCCATGTGGGACAATGATACAGCAGGTATAGGAGCTGGTATCTATGGACACGAATCGCAAGACGCCCAATTGTACTTTGGCGACTGGGGTTTCGACTTTATCAAAATTGATTATTGCGGAGGAGATGCGCTGGGACTTAATGAAAAGGAACGATACACTTCCATCCGGAACAGTATAGACAAAGTAAACAAAGATGTTTCCATCAACATCTGCCGATGGGCTTTTCCGGGCACTTGGGCTAAAGATGCAGCAACTTCCTGGCGTATCAGTGGAGATATTAATGCACATTGGGGATCATTAAGATATGTAGTAGGAAAGAATCTCTACCTGTCAGCCTATGCCGGAAACGGACATTATAATGACATGGATATGATGGTCATCGGATTCCGTAACGACAGTAAAGTAGGCGGACAAGGTCTTACTCAGACAGAAGAAGAAGCTCATTTCGGTTTATGGTGTATCATGAGCTCTCCTTTGCTTATCGGATGCAATCTGGAAAACATACCGGATTCTTCGCTCGAACTGCTGACTAATAAAGAACTGATTGCCCTCAACCAAGATCCGCTGGGCTTGCAGGCCTATGTAGTGCAGCATGAAAATGAAGGCTATGTACTCGTTAAAGATATTGAACAGAAACGTGGGAATGTACGTGCAGTAGCTCTTTACAATCCTTCCGATACCATCTTCAGTTTCTCCGTGCCGTTCTCTTCACTGGAATTTGGAGGAAACGTAAAAGTACGTGATCTGGTAAAACATAGTGATTTAGGAAACTTCTCCGGTACCTTCGAACAAACGCTTCCTGCACACAGTGCCATGTTTCTCCGCATAGAAGGTGAAACACGCTTGGAACCGACCTTGTACGAAGCGGAATGGGCTTATTTACCTCTTTTCAATGACCTTGGCAAAAATCCTAAAGGTATTCTTTATGCCCATGATAAGGAAGCCTCCGGCAAAATGAAAGTAGGTTTCCTTGGCGGACAACCGGAAAATTATGCCGAATGGCGGGAAGTATATAGCGAAGATGGCGGACGCTATGATATGACCATCCATTATTTATATGGCAAAGGACGACAAATAGAACTGGACGTAAACGGCATCATTACCAAAATCGACTCTCTAGGAGAGGATAATGGTCATAACCAAATCACAGTTCCCGTCGAATTAAAAGCCGGATACAACACTATTCGCATGGGTAATAGTTATAACTGGGCACCGGATATCGACTGCTTCACTCTGAAGAAAGCGCTGTAATTTGACTATATAACCTCATCTATTAAAAGGAGCAATAACGGAATAAATGTGCCCCTAAAAGTTTTTCATCTTACTTTTAGGAGGCACTTTAAAATCCATTATTGCTCCTTTTTAGTTTAGATACTGTCTAGTAATCCGTATCATATTTGATCTCTTCATACTTATTCCTGTTTATTCCGGTGTTATCATAATCACCGCTTCCTCTCTTACATTCACCTGCAAACGTGCATCTTCTGTCAGAGGTGTCCAGACCACCCGCTTACATTCTCCTTTCTGCAGATCATTAGAGTGACGATCGCTGCCACTCAGATATTCCGTCCCCACTTCCGTATTCTCAAATGTCCATCTCCATACACCATCCAAATTCAAATAGAAGTTTTCAATTTTACTATCTTTTGCATGAAAGTCCAGTCCATTTCCCTGAATATCAAACGAACCAAGTCGGCAAGAATCCAATGATATGTTATAACGATTACCACGAACAAACAATGAATCTGTTTCAACATTTATCAGATTCAATTTCAAGCCTTCTGCATCAGCAATGATACTGGCCAGCGAATCCACAGCCAAACTCACATCAAAACCACTCACAAAGATATAATCTCTGTCCCGATACTTTTCCGGACTATTGTTCACATTAAGATCTAACTTCATAAACAAAGTATCATCCTTTTGGGTAACATTCAAATAGTCCCCTTTGGGATATGAAACCTGTTCTTTCCCTGACGAAGCGGCAGTAGATCCTATTTTCATTTCGCCGCTAATAAACACACGTCTCGTTTCAGGTACTCCATCCTGGCTGGTAAACACCTTTATAACATGTATGCCATTCAAATCCATCTTCACCTGTTCATTACCCAAAAAGGCTCCATCTTCCTGATACGGCTTCCCCGACATAAATATGAAAATAATAGTTGCCACAATTACAATCAATCCGGAAACGAGAAGGCCTATAAATATATAAGTAGTACGTTTCATAATATTTCGTCTTTATTCTATTTCTGCTTTTTTATAAACTCATGATACATTGTCTCTATTTCTTTTATCGGTATATCAAGCGTATACAACTGACGAAAGAAATAGTCCAATTCTTCCTTCAAAAAGGTATCTTTACGGAGAGAATGAATCAATTCCTTTGCTCCCGAAGCTACAAAATACCCTATGCCACGTTTATTATAAATAATATTTTGTACCTGAAGATAGTCAAAGGAACGCATCACCGTATTAGCATTCACCTCCACAATGGCAGCATACTCTCTGACAGAAGGAATCCGCTCCTCTTCCGGATATTGCCCCAGCAATATCTCATCACAGATTCTATCTGCAATCTGTAAATAAATAGCTTTACTTTCTTTAAAATTCATAGGTTAAGGTATTACATTCTATTAATAATTTCAGACTCCTTAAAGCGGAAATAAGCCAGTGTCCAATTCACCAACGCAAAAAAGATGCCGACGCCAATTACGATCCACATGACAACTTCCTGTGACTCCAATACGCCTCCTGAATAGTGCTTGTTACTGCCTTCCAACAACCCCCTACTCACCAAAGCAGCCACTAAAAAATATACTATGCCTATAATCGTTCCCGATGCAAATGTTTTCAAAAAAGAATTCTTAGGCCAAATAGAGCTACCTAACACAAATAAGGATTGAACAAAGAAATACCCTGATATCAGCGCTCCAAATTCCAACCCTCGCCTGCATAAAGTATAATATTTTTCATCACCAACCAAATGTGACAAGTCGACAGGAGTAATAAAATCCTTCTCCGGATAGGCTAAAGAATAGACAGCAAAGCGCGTATAGTCCGCCAACTTATAACATATCAGGAAAACAACCAGATACACAACCGTAAATACAAACCATCTGGAGAAAAACTTCTCGAAAGGAGTTGCCGGAATCATTAACATGGAAGTACGGCTCGTTTTCGTTTTCATCTTTTCCATTGTAAACGAAGCACTCAAACAGCCGAATCCCCACAAAGCCCAGATAAAAGTGACAAGAAGAAATACCCACGCCGGATCCTCCTGATAATTATAAGTACCTCTATACTCAAAATATCCATTCCAAACCATTACCACTGCCATCACTCCATACATCAACACCATACGAAGCACATTCGATCTCCAATTCTCCACCATCTCCTTACGGCAGAGATTTATAAAACGAGGCAAACTGAAAAAAGTATCTTTTATCATCGTCTTTTATTTTTGAGTGTGAAACAATCGGGCAATCTCTTCAGGAGTAGCCAGTGTAGCATTAAAAAGAAGTTCCAGGTTTAGTTCCGACTCGTCCTGCTTTTCATTAGGAAGGATCAGGTAGTTACCCTGAATAGTAGGAATTGCAAAAAGTGCACTTTTGGCCAATTCCCGATCATCACTCTCCACAAAGAAAAGTTTGTCGCAAATATTACTTGTCGACTCATCCAGCAACACACGGCTGTCATCCATAATCAACACATGATCGAGCACTTTGTCTATGTCACGAACCTGATGCGTGGAAATCACAATCGTTTTATCGTCCGACATACCTGATGCTATAAACTTACGAAACTGACTTTTGCCGGGAATATCCAGCCCGTTGGTCGGTTCATCCATCAACAAAAGAGAGGTATTCGTAGCAAGCGCAAAACTCATGAACACTTTCTTTTTCTGCCCCATAGAAAGCGCTCCGAGATCAATATCTATATCCATCTCAAAATAATGAAGATATTTGATCATCTCTTCCTTACTGAAACGAGGATAAAAAGGACTGTTCAACTCAATATAGCTGACCAAAGAAACCGAAGGCAACTCAAATTCTTCGGGAACTAAAAACATATCCTGCAAAGTAACCGGCAACCGACGGCGCACATCTGTATCGTGGAACATCACTTTACCGTTTTTAGGAGTCAACAAGCCGGACATCAGATAGAGAAGAGTAGATTTTCCCGCGCCATTCTTTCCCAACAGTCCATATACCCTGCCGGATTCGAACGAAAGCGAAAAATCATGTAGTACCGCACGCTTCGATTTACGATAAGTAAATGAAAGATTTTCTACTGTAATCATAGTATTTCTGTTTAATGAATAATGTTCTTTAGGTGTATTAGTGTAATAGTACACCACAAAAGTAGACAATCTTTTGAATATTCCAATAGAAAAGAAGAAAAAAGTACAAAAAAAGGAGGAGCTAAGATCACTCTCCACTCCTCCTGTCACGACAAACAACTAAAATTATTCACTATTTGATGCCGTCCAATGCCCTTTTAGCAGTAGCATTAGCGGGGTCTATAGCCAGAATTTTACTCCAGTATTCGATGGATTTATCTTTATTAGCCTTTGCTTCCGCTTTCAATGCCGGATTTTCGATAGCTAACAAATAGTAATATCCAAGATAACTGTAGCATTCAACCAAAGCTGAATTGTAATGAGGATCGTTTTTGCTTTCCAATAAAGCGGCCACTTCCTCATAGAAAGGTTTCGCAAGTCCTTGAGTTGTCTCAGGGTCAAGTGCTGAATTGGCACGAGCTCTCCAGAAGTTACCCAAATAGTTGTCCGGCGCTGCTTCTGCAATTGCATGGAAAGTAGAATCGGCGGACATTAACGCTTGCTTGCGTTCTTCAACAGTGATTGCTAATGAATCAGGTTGCGTACCAGCACCGTAATAAAGTCGACCAAACTGGAACTGTAAGTCCGGAGTCTGTTTTTCTTTATCAAGAGATGAATAATATTTCTGGTAAGCACTGATTGCTTTCTTATAATCATTCTTCTGTTCGTATGCAGAAGAGATATTCTTATATAAATCCGTCTTTGTCGGATCCATCTTTACCGCTTTCTCATATTGTACCACTGCATCATCATATTTTTTCAGACTCTCCAGCAGATGTCCATAATACATATAATCCAAATATGAATAATCGGCTTTATCACATTCCTTGAAGAAGACATCTGCAGCCTTCAACGCTTCATCAAAACGCTTCAGGTCAGTATAATTATACATTGCCAAACGATTGAACGCAGCATGGTGGGCATTCTTTTGCAATCCCATATTAGCTACTTCGAGTGATTTATCAAAATCATGGTTCAAAAATAGAGCAAAAGCATACTTCACCAAATCTTCTTCCGTAGCAGTAGGTCCCATTGCAAAATTCGCATAAGCCTCTACCGCTTTATTAAAATCATTTTTTAAATAGTAAATCTCGGCTAATTTTTTATCTACAGCTGTGTTGGACGGTTCCAGTTCCTTCAATTGGTTCAGCTTCTCAATGGCAAGACTTGCATTGGCTGATTTATAAATATCTGCATATTTCAGATAAGCTTCCGTGCATTTCGGATCGAAATAAATTGCCTCCTCATACTTTTGAGAAGCCAGACCCGCATTTTTCTGTTTTACGGCAATATTTCCTTCCAATACAGAAGCAAGAGCCGATTTACCATTCGCTTTTCTGGCAAGAGCTGCATACTCCTGCGCTTCTGGAATCTTGTCAGCATTCAGATATGCATCTCCAATAGCTACCAGCAATTCCACATTTTTCTTATTTTTTCCTTTAATCAGATGCTCAGCTTCTTCAGCAGCCTGTGCCGGATTCGTCTGAATAGTTTCTTTCAATTTCGCAACCCCGGCCTGCCATTCGGCATCAGATGATTGCGCATAGAGCGACCCTACTGCTATAAACGCTCCAGCCAAAAACATTTGTACTCTTTTCATTATAGTCTCTAATTTTAGTTATTATTCGTCTTTCACGTGGACAATACGTACCGGCTGAGTAGCCGGAACAAGTCCGGATTTTAATATAATCCTCTGCCCTTTGTCGGATGTCATAAAAGAAGCAAATCCCCAAGGCAGCCCACTGCGAGGATCATTCAGCAATGCATAAATAGATCGTGCCAACGGATAGTTACCATAAAACAAGTAAGCCTGATAAGGTTTATAACTGTTAGCAGGAGTTGCTACATCCTCTGCACTCACTGACATCACTCTGATCTCTTCGCGAAAAGAAAGATTGGTTGTATCACTGCGGTTCCCCAACCAGTTTACTCCAATAACTCCCATAGCATCGGGATTATTCGCTACATAATCTATCACCTGCTGGTTGGTTTTCAAGGCACTGACGTTACCTTCAGCCAACTCTTTTCCACCACAGATTGAATCCATTGCAAAACGTACGGTACTGGAGTTCTTATTATCGAACACCACCTGAATCCCTTTCAAACGGGAATTCGGATTTACCTCTTTCCAGTTTTTCACTTCACCGGTAAGGATGCGGCGGAAATCACGTACACTCAACAAAGAATCCGGATTAGCACGATTCACAATCAATGCCAGACCATCCGTAGCCAATTTTATCTCGCGAGGGAAAAACTTACGGCTGTGGAATGAATTCATTTCTTCCTTAGTCAGTGTCCGGGTTGCAATAGCCAACCGGACACTGTCTTTCAGAAGTAAATTTATCGCTTCCACTTCAGTTGTGTAGCGAGGGACAATCCCGGCCAAAGGGTAAAGGCTTTCAAACACCTCTATCTCTTCTTGTATGATAGGTTCAAAACTCTCATCCGCTGCGATAGATACCACACCGGAAGAATAAGTATCCGTCGGTCCTTTTGACTTTGAGTTACAAGCACTCAACGTCGCTAACACAACAATTCCTATCAGCCTTAATTGTCTCTTCATCATTCTTTACTGTAGTTTAAACATTACCGGAACGGTGAACTTCACACGTACCGCTTTTCCATTCTGCTTACCAGGGAGCCATTTCGGCATGCTTTTTACCACACGAACAGCTTCCTTATCCAAATAAGGGTCTACACCACGAGCCACATGTACGTCAGAAATAGAACCATCACGTTCCACAACAAACTGTATAATAACGCGACCTTGTGTTCCATTCTCCTGTGCAATAGTCGGATATTTGATATTCTTACCCAGGTAAGCCATCAATTCAGACTGTCCACCGGGGAAAGTCGGCATCTGTTCTACCATATCGAAAACCTTTTCCGGTTCCGGTGCAGCCTGTGTTACCACCTGCTTAAGGTCTGCGATATCTTTACCGTTAGCCTCGTCATTACCTTTTACGTCGGCAATGGAGATAGATACTTTGGTAGCATTCAAATCTTCCTGGCTCTTGATTTCATTGTCTTCATGCACTTCTTCATCTTTCTTGATGACAGGAGCTGTAAACTTGATAGAACTCTTCAATGCAGGGGGAGGAGGTGCCACCGGTTCAACGCGTTTCATCTCTTCCTGTTTGATTTCAGGTTCTTCCAATTTTGACAGAGTAGTTACTTCTGTCATCACTTCTTTCTGCTCCGGAGTTGCCAACTTAAGCAGTGTAGGGATACTAAATCCAACCGCTGCTATGACCACTACAATCAACATAGCGACATTATGTCGTTTTGTTGAATTGGCACGCAGTCTATATGCGCCGTATGCTTGGTTTTTGCCTTCAAAAATCAGTTGACACCATTCCGAAGAAGCTAAATCTAATTTTGCCATTTTACTTTTCTTTTTTAGGTGTTACATCAATTATCGGCTAAGTTCTGTGACAATCCACCTTTCGCATCGTAATTCTTAATCAAGAATTCATCAGCTTCAGCGATATCTGTTATCACATATTTACCAATATTACATATCTGCATTTCGTCCAGCGCGTCAATCAGATTCATATAAGAAGCATCATCAGTAGCTTTGATAATTACGGTCGGTGTATCCTTTCCGCTCTTTATCTCAGAAACCTGCTTCTTAAATTCATCATCCGTGATCTTTAGATCAAGTTTTTGCTGCTTCAATTCCCTTACTTTATTGACAGCAACAGCATTCTTCTGAAGAAGTACGGCACGCAGTCCATCTGCGCCGTAGCTAGTTTCTTTCAACGAGGTATAATCCTTATAATTAGGTTCTCCCTCGTAATAATAGAGTTTGTTATCAGCTCCCAGCAATAACGTAATTGCTTGTGAAGCCTTCACCATACTCTTTTGTTGTTCAGTTATATCTTTGTCATTACTCGGCATGCTTATCTCCATCGTCTGAGGTTTGCTCAGTGTGGTACAAAGCATAAAGAAAGTAATCAGCAACATGTTCATGTCCACCATCGGTGTAAAGTCCACCCGGACAGATATTTTCTTTTGCTTGCTTTTTCCTCTTTTTCCGCCGCTCTCTTGTACTTCAGCACTCATTGTATTTCCTCCTTTTTAATTTTCAGATTCTGCTTTGAGAGAAGTAATCAGATTGTACCGATTTTCCCGCAAATCCTGAAGTGAGTTCATAACGTTCTTTATCACTGAGTATGGAGTCGTAGCGTCTGCCTTGATAGCAATGCGTAGATCAGCGTTAGCAGTACGTGCATTACGTACCCACGATTTAAACTGATTGTCAACACTATCGCATGGAATACCTTCATTCTTTAAGATCTTATCCCGTTGATCTTCCGGGAGATCAAGATATTTCTGCATACTTCTGATAGGTACTCCAAAAGTAGAAGACAAGATAAATCTCTTCTCCTGTTCCGGAGTAAACTTAATGCCATACTCTTCACCCATGCTCTCCAATACAGCCTGCATATCCTGCTGCTTGTCGAGGCTCATAAATATTTTTCCTTCCGGATCAACCAGAATCTGGAGTACATTCGTCTCCGGAATCTTGATTTCCGATACGGAAGCCGGAGTGGTAACTTGTACTGGTTCTTTCTTCACAAATGTTGAAGTCAACATAAAGAAAGTCAGAAGCAATACAGTAACGTCACTCATAGCTGTCATATCTATGAACGTACTTTTCTTTTTTAATTTGCGCTCTACCCATGATTAATAATAGATTTTATAAGGGTTCGCAGAATTAGTGAGTAGCAGCAAAAGTTTGCACGATAGAGAATCCGACTTCGTCGAGTCCGTAAGTCAATTTATCGATTTTGTTAGTGTAATAGTTGTAAGAGATAACAGCCAATGCACCAGTCAAGATACCGAAAGCAGTGTTAATCAAAGCTTCAGAGATACCTTGTGACAAAGCCATAGAGTCGGCACCACCACCAGCAGACAAAGCAGCAAATGAACGGATCATACCGATTACAGTACCAAGCAATCCCATCAATGTACCCAAAGTAGTGATAGTAGCGATGATCGGAAGGTTTTGTTGCATCATAGGCATTTCCAAAGCAGTAGCTTCTTCAAGTTCTTTCTGGATAGCCAACAGCTTCTGTTCTTTAGGAAGAGCAGTGTTCTTTTCCATTTCTTCATACTTACGCAAAGTAGAAGTTACTACGTTAGCAACAGAACCACGTTGTTTGTCACAGATTTCCTGTGCTTTCTTCATGTCACCTGCAGCTAAAGCGTCTTTGATATTAGCTACAAACTTAGCCAATGAACCTTTACCGAAAGCAGAACGAAGAGCAAAATAACGCTCGATGCTCAAAGCAAGTACAGTTAACAACAATGTCTGGATAATAGGTACGATGATACCACCTTTGTAAATAGTACCCAACATGTTCAACGGGTGATTGTTAGGGTCA